>CALIRD010000147.1 GCA_938042355.1 uncultured Thiotrichales bacterium | reverse complement strand
TCAAAGAGGCGATCTCGGGCGAACGTGACGAGATCATGCAGTCTATTAATGATACCTCTCGAGCTTTGGCGAGTGATCTGGGCATAGAACTGATTGATGTACGTATCAGTCGTATCGATCTTCCTACCAATGTTAGTGAATCGGTCTATCAGAGAATGCGTGCAGAACGCTCTAGAACGGCGGCAGATTTTCGCGCCAAGGGTCAGGAAGACGCACAAAAGATTCGCGCCATCGCTGATCGTCAACGTGCTGTCATAGTAGCTGAGGCCTATAAAGGAGCACAGGTATTGCGTGGTGAAGGTGATGCGACCGCTGCGGATGTCTACGCCCAAGCCTATTCACAAGACAAGGATTTCTACAGCTTTTACCGAAGTCTTGAGTCTTATCGTAAATCATTCACCAGCGGTGGAGATGTCATGTTACTCGACCCGGACAGTGATTTTTTCCGGTATCTGGGTAATCCTGAAGGTAACTAGTCTCATATAAACAAGCAGGTAATGGTGTGGAGTGGAAAGATTTACTGGCGGCGCTTTCGTTGGTGTTCGTCATAGAAGGCTTGTTGCCTTTTATGGCACCGGATCGTTACAAAGAGGCCATGCAGCAAATGTCTAACTTACCTGAAGATGCACTGAGAAAGATCGGTATTGGCTCTATCTTCATTGGGGTGGTTTTGCTGTATCTGGTGCGTTCATGACCAATAAATGGTTATTGCCTGAAGGCATTGATGAAGCATTGCCCGAAGAGGCGCTGTGGCTGGAAACATTACGCCGTGAGCTGCTCGATATGTATCAAAGCTGGGGTTATCAGCTGGTTATGCCGCCCTTCATTGAGTACATGGATTCTTTACTCATCAGTAGCCCTACCCACGACGTTCAAACCTTTAAATTGACCGATCAGCTCACCGGAAAAATGATGGGCGTGCGCCCGGATATGACGCCACAGGTTGCTCGAATTGATGCCCATCGCTTACAGCGTCGTGGTGCTGCCCGTTACTGTTATCTCGGTACTGTTCTCAAAACCCGTCCTGATAACTTTGCCGGTTCTCGCAGTCCGATGCAGGTCGGCGTAGAGTTTTATGGTCACACGGGCCTGGAAAGTGATCTGGAAGTATTGCGTTTGATGATCGAAACCATACAACGTTGTGGCATTCGCAATCTGCATATTGACCTTGGTGACGCCAGCATTATCAATCGCTTTGCAACACAAGCTGAGCTTTCCTCGGCAGAGACAGACCGCTTGTATACCTTGCTGCAAAGAAAGGCCGTGACTGATTTGGCGGCCTTCGTAGCCGAGCGTGAGATGCCTGCATCAATCAGTGCAGCGTTACTTGCCTTGCCTGATCTCAATGGTGATCAAAGTATTTTTGAGGCAGTACAGCAACTGGAAGCATTTCAACAGACAGAGTGTAAAGAGTCACTGTTGAAGCTCCAGAGCCTGGCGCAGATGTTGAGTCAGGCCTACCCCGAGTTGGATATCAATTTTGATCTGGCTGAACTGAGCGGGTTCCGTTATCAGAATGGTGTGGTGTTTGCAGCCTATACAGCAGGTGAGGGCAGAGAGTTGGCTCGTGGTGGGCGTTATGACGGAATTGGTGAGTCATTTGGTGAAGCGCGTGCTGCGACAGGTTTTAGTGCTGATCTCAAAAATTTAATGGGTTTAGGTGATCGAACAATTGATAGTACAGCCGAGACTATTCTTGCGCCCAATGAAGCATCACCAGAGCTGCAAGCTGTGATTCAGTCTTTGCGTGCCGAAGGAAAAATTGTGATTGAGTCTGTGGGTACAGAGCTGGACCAGCCCTGTAGTCATCAATTAAAACAGATAGACGGTGACTGGCTGGTGCAGGCCGTGAGTAACAAGGATTAATAATGGGAAAGTTTGTCGTTGTTTTAGGTAGTCAGTGGGGTGATGAAGGCAAAGGCAAGATCGTTGATTTACTCACCGAACAAGCCAACGCTGTGGTTCGTTTTCAAGGTGGTCATAATGCTGGTCATACCCTGGTCATAGACGGTCACAAAACAGCCTTGCATCTGGTGCCATCAGGCATATTGCGAGAAGGTGCCGAGTGTTTGATAGGCAACGGCGTAGTGCTATCACCAGACGCCTTGCTGGTTGAAATTGAAAAACTCGAAGCAACCGGCGTACCAGTCCGAGAACGTCTCAAAGTCTCTGGTGGTTGTCAGCTGATCTTTCCTTATCATGCGATGCTGGATAATGCGCGTGAGAAGAAGCGCGGTAAGTCTGCCATAGGAACTACCGGCCGTGGTATTGGCCCGGCCTATGAAGACAAGGTGGCAAGGCGCGGATTGCGTGTTGAAGATTTACTCTATCCAGACACCTTTAATGAAAAATTAGCCAATGTGGTCGAGTATCATAACTTTGCCTTGAAGCATTACTATGAGACCGATGAAATTGATCTCGAAGAAATGAAAGGCTTGGCTAAAAAGTATGCGGACTTGTTACTGCCGATGATGGCAGATGTCGCTGAACGTTTGCAGCAACTGAAAAAAGGACCTGAAAATGTCATGTTCGAAGGTGCACAAGGCACTTTGCTGGATGTAGATCATGGCACCTATCCTTTTGTAACATCATCAAGCACGACCGCCGGTGGTGCCTGTACCGGAACCGGAGTGGGTCCACATGATCTGGATTATTTCCTAGGCATCACCAAAGCGTATACCACCCGTGTGGGTGCCGGGCCCTTTACCACCGAGTTATACGACGCCGAAGACAAGCAAGATCCTGATGGTAAACACATGGCAGATAAAGGTCATGAGTTCGGTACCACCACGGGTCGAGCCAGACGTTGTGGTTGGTACGATGCCGTTGCCATGCGTCGTGCCGCTGCTTTAAACAGTCTGACAGGCTTGTGTATCACCAAGCTTGACGTGTTGGATGGCCTCAAGACACTCAAGTTATGTACTGCTTACACCTGCCGAGGTGAAACCATCACTTCACTGCCACTGGGTCTGGATGACTTGTCTGTGTGTGAGCCTGTGTATGAAGAGATGCCAGGCTGGAGTGAGTCTACGGTAGGTATTACGGATTACGATGCGCTTCCAGAAAATGCAAAAGCTTATCTAAGACGACTACAGGAAGTCACCGGGGTACCAATCGATATAGTTTCAACCGGCCCTGACCGTGAAGAGACAATTATCGTCCGCAATCCGTTTTCTGTTTAGGTCAGACGTTATTTTGGCTGCCAGTCCAGTTGGGCTGTCTTGAGTGCCTCACATAACGCTTCATAGGCACGATCAGCTTTACTGGTTTCACCCTTAACCGCCAGCTCGGTTATTCTTGATTTGCTGGTGGAAGGCAGGCTGGACAGTCTGATTTCTGGATGGCTCTCCAATATCAGTTTCATCATCGGTATCATCTCGCTTTCCGGTGTATCTTTAACCACCACAATATACTCAACTTCAGCAGCTCGTTTTAGATGACTGTATTTTTCCTGCATAACCCAACGTAACATCGGGTGGGCCATTTTTGGAAACCCCGGAACAAAATGATGATTGCCAATACTAAAGCCGGCAATTTTATTTACCGGATTCGGGATTAACTCGGCACCCTCAGGAAACTCTGCCATTAACAAACGCTGCGGATTGATCTCATCTTTAAAGACCTCATGCAAAATTTCGGTCGCTTTCGGGTGTTGTGCTAAAGTCAGGTTGGCAGCTGCTGCAGCGCATTGACGGGTAATATCATCCGGGGTTGCTCCTATACCACCCAGAGAAAATACAATTTGATTGTTTTGCATGCTGGTGCGTAAACACTCCGTCAGGTTTTGCTCCTGATCACCCACAATATAGACCCACTGAGGCTCATGGCCGTATTCATGCAGCAGTTCGATGATAAAGGGCAGGTGTTTATCCTGCCGCTTACCAGAAAGAATTTCGTCGCCGACTATAACTACACCAAATGTGGTTTCGTGCTTCATGTTACTGCCTCTGATATTGTGGTGTGATTGTAACGCAGCGACAACGGAATACACATTGAGCACAGCAATTCTTTGGTTTCGTCAGGATTTACGACTGGCGGATAACCCTGCCTTGGCCGAGGCTGTTAGTCAGCATCAGCACGTCATTCCGCTTTATATACATTCTAATACTGATGCGGGGGAGTGGGCGCTTTCTGGCGCGAGTCTGTGGTGGTTACATCATAGTCTGACTGCTTTAAAACATTCACTGCAAAGTACAGGCTCTGATTTGTTGCTTGATCAGGGAAAAGTGCAGCAGGTACTTGAAGAGATTGTGTCAAAGTACAAGGTCAACGCCATTTACTGGAACCGTCAATACGAGCCGTGGGCAATCAACAGAGATAAACAATTAAAAGAGCACTTTACCCAAAAAGGGCTGGAAGTGAAGAGTTTCAATGCCGCCTTGATTAATGAGCCGTGGACGATTACCACCAAAACCGAAACTCCTTATCGCGTATTCACGCCATACTGGAAGAACTGTCTGGCGGCAGGTATCGACAGACCATTGCTGGATCAACCCGAAAAATTACCAGCACTGCCGAAAGGTTTAACGGGTGCGTCGATAGAAACGCTGAAATTACTCGACCCAATTAACTGGCATGCCGGCTTTAATGATGTCTGGATACCCGGAGAAGAGGGCGCACATGCAGCTTTAACTGAATTTCTGGACGGCACAGTGAATGATTATGACACTGGAAGAGATGTCCCCGGTACTACAGGCACCTCACGCTTGTCAGCACATTTGCATTTTGGAGAGATCAGCCCGCGTCAGGTGATTGCCGCTGTGCGCAGGGAACAGACCAGCGAGGCAGACGCAAATCGCTATATCAGTGAAATAGGTTGGCGTGAATTTGCTCACCATTTGCTGTTTCACTACCCTCACACCATTGATCAACCCTTGAATAGCAAATTTGAACATTTTCCCTGGCGTCAGGATTTTGATCTTGATCTGGCACGTTGGCAGCAGGGTCAAACCGGCATACCGCTGGTTGATGCCGGGATGCGTGAGCTATGGCATACCGGTTGGATGCATAATCGTGTACGCATGGTAGTCGCTTCCTTTTTGATCAAGAATCTACAGGTACATTGGTTGGAAGGTGCACGCTGGTTCTGGGACACTCTGGTTGATGCTGATCTTGCCAGTAATACGATGGGTTGGCAGTGGTGTGCCGGTTCAGGTGCTGATGCAGCACCATATTTCAGGATATTCAATCCAGTCACCCAGGGTGAGCGATTTGACGGAGCTGGAGACTATGTCAGGAAGTGGGTGCCCGAGTTGGCAAAGATGCCTAAAAAGTTTCTACACAAGCCCTCCGAGGCTCCGGCAGAGGTATTGCAAGAGGCGGGCGTAGTGCTGGATGAAAACTACCCATCACCGATGGTGGATTTAAAGCAAAGTCGACAGGCAGCGCTTGATGCTTATAAAGAGATTAAAGAGCTGAGCTAAAGCAGGCTCTCTATCAATTCAATCATTTCACTGCTTTCTGGTTTGACACTACTCTTGAGACTGGCGGCAATCGCTCCGTCTTTATCAATCACGTACTTATGAAAATTCCACGCGGGATACTCGCCAGCGGTACTACCCAATGACTGATATAAGGGACTAGCTGTTGCTTCCTTTGCACCTTGTTTGGCGAACATAGGAAACTTGATGCTGTAGGTACTACGACAAAATGCCTGTATTTCGCTTTCCGTACCAGGCTCTTGTCCACCAAAATCATTCGATGGAAAACCCAGTACTACCAGACCTTGTTCCCGATAGTTTTCGTAGAGACTTTCGAGTCCTTCATATTGAGGGGTATAGCCACACTTGCTGGCTGTGTTCACCATCAGAATTACCTTGCCAGCGTACTCATTACATAGATTGACGGTGCGGTCTTCACCCAGTACTTTTAGATCATGGTCCAGTAGCGGTGCAGGGCAGGATTCGTTAGCCATGATGGCAGTCGATGAGAAGAGTAATAAAGAAAGTAGTAAAGCTCTCATTAGTGATTCCATAGTGGGTCATGGAGTCACTTTAGCAGCTAGAGCAGGGTCTTTACCAGACTGGTTAATGAGGGGTCGAGTGGGTCTGTGAGGCTGTCAAAACTACCTCTTAACACACCATCACGATCAATCACATATTTGTGGAAATTCCACTGTGGATATTCACCCGCGGCAGCAGCAAGGGAACGAAATATCGGGGTAGGGTTTTCAGGGAGACTGCGTTGATTCGTGAATAAGGGGAAGCGTACCGATGAGGCTAACCGGCAGTACTCTTTACTGGTCTCAGGCAGTCCTTGCATTTGTCCCAGATAGTCATTGTTATGAAACCCGAGTATGGCCAGACCCTCTCGACCAAATTCGTCTTGTAGAGCCTCTAAAGCATCATATTGTTCGGACAGGTCACATTTATTTGCGGTATTAACGATCACAATAACCTTCCCCTGATAAGTCTCACATAAATTAATACTTTGGCCTGAATCAAAGCTTTTTACGTCATGGTTGAGCAGGGTAGGGCAGGGGTTGCCGCCAGCATTCAACTCAAGCGTTGTGCCGAAGACAGCCAATAAAATCAATAAGATAGTAATAATTACTTTCATTTTTAAATCGAAATATCGTAAGTAAATACATTAATAACAATAAGATAGAAGATATTTTTAAAGTAAAATATAGGCAGAGTCAAGCCCGAAATCACAACTTTGCACAAGAATTCTCATGCAAGTTATTTTTTCAGGGTGGTGTGATTTGGGCGGGGACTAAATAGTCAGTACTATTTTTCCAATATGGCTGCTGCTCTCCATCAACTGATGTGCTTCTGAAGCCTGATCCAGCGTATAGTTTGCCGCAATCACTGGTTTGATTTTTCCAGACTCCAAATAGGGCCAGATGTGTTGTTTTAGTTGAGCCGCGATCTGCGCTTTTTCTGCCGTTGTTTTGGGGCGTAGTGTAGAGGCAGTGAGGGTAAGTCTTTTCATCAACATGGGTAGAAAACTGAGCTCGGTTTTATGCCCTCCCATAAAGGCAATCATGACAATTCTTGCGTCCCTTGCTGCCACTGACATATTCTTCTTTATATAGTCTCCTGCGACCATATCGAGAATTACATCCACCCCGTTTTCAGCAAACTTCTCTTTGATGACTGCTTCGAAATCCTGGGTCTTGTAATTAATCGCCAGTGTTGCGCCCAAATTGGTACAAGCGGTGCATTTTTCGTCTGATCCTGCCGTAGCGATGACGCGCGCGCCTGAGGCGACGGCCATCTGAATTGCGGCAACACCAATGCCTGAAGTGCCTCCATGTACCAGTAAAGTCTCGCCCTCTTTCAGTTGCCCCAGATCAAATACATTCGCCCACACGGTAAAAAATGTTTCGGGTAGTGAAGCTGCTTCCTCCATTGACCAACCTTTTGGAACGGGCAGGCATTGACCGGCAGGCGCTGAAACATATTCGGCATAACCACCCCCATTCACCAGTGCACAGACCGTATCGTTAATTTCGAAGTTATTTACCTCTGCACCAATGGCCGTGATTGTTCCGGCCACTTCAAGACCGAGTAGCGGAGAGGCACCCGGAGGAGGTGGGTAGTGTCCTTTGCGCTGCATGATATCGGGCCGGTTAATGCCTGCGGCGGCAACTTTAATAAGCACTTCATTAGCAGCTATCGAAGGCACATCTGTGGTTGATAGCTGCAATACATCAGCATCACCAGGTTCATCAAAGTGCACGATTTTCATGTCAGGCATACATTTCCGAAATCATTAACTGGATGCTCTTTCTAACATTGTTAGTGACAGCGCTGCAAGTTGGATCTGAATTGGGCTTGCGAAGGATAAATTACTATTTGGGACAATTACCCCGTTTAAGAGGTCGACCATTTTTTATCTCAGTGTAAGTAGAATTTTTGATCGCTGCTTGACCGTTTACAATGACATGCACAATACCTTTACTGAGCTGCTTTGGTTCGGAAAATGTTGCTTTTTCAGAAAATTCGTCGGGATTAAAAACGATCAAATCAGCAAAATAGTCAGCCCTGAGATATCCTCTGTTACATAGATCAAATGTGTCGGCCGTGAGCCCGCTACTTTTGTGGATGAATTCTGCTAAATCAATGACCTTTCTGTCTAATACATAACGATTATATTTTCTGGGGAAACTCCCATATTTTCTTGGGTGACCCTTCGAGCCGTCCGAGCTGGTCATCACCCACGGTTGCTGCATAAAATTTTCTATATCACTTTCCTGCATGTTGAAAGAGGCGACCCGTGCATCGCCATTTAAAACAATGAATTTCGCAGTCTCTACTTCTGACATGCCGATCTCTTGAGCAACGACTTCAAGCGTTTTACCAATGTAGTCAGGATTTCCATCTGTGATGAGTAATGATTTAGCACCACCTCTGATACGTAAATTTTCTTTGATGTCGCTGTTTAGTTTTTTGGTAAGCTCCTGGTCTTGCAGTCTCTGATGCATTAATTCTGTCGAATCTGCTTTAGCCCAATTGGGTATTAACGCGTTTGCTATACCAGTACCCGAAGCGCTCCACGGATATTGGTCTGCAGTGATCTGAATACCATTGCTTCGAGCATTATTAACCATTTCAATAATGTCATCACTGCTATCCCAAACATCAACTCCGAGTGCTTTGATATGGGAAACATGCACAGGGACAGTTGTTTCCTGTCCTATCTGAATTACTTCTTCTACAGCCGCTTTCAGCCCTACAGTGTAGGTACTTTCATCTCTGATGTGACTTTCGTAGATGCCGCCGGTTGTCTTAAGTACTTTTGTCAGTTCGATGATTTCATCTGTTTCTGCATAGCTTCCAGGTACGTAGTAAAGACCTGTTGATAAACCAAATGCACCCTCGGACATTGCTTTACTTAGCATGGTTTGCATCGCTTTCAGTTCTTCAAGATCAGGCGCTCTGTTTTCTTTGCCAAGTATATTTTGACGAATTGTGCCGTGGCCGGCCAGGAGGCCAGCGTTAGTTCCGATGCCAACTTGTTTAAATTTTTCAAGCGTCTTGAAAATTTCAATCGGGCCTCTACCATCATTGCCCGTAATGACCGTCGTAACACCCTGAGTCAGGTAATTAAGGTTGCTACTGGTTTCGGCGGTTGAAAGGTCGTCTATAGTATGGGTGTGAGGATCAATAAAACCCGGAGCAACAATAAGGCCTGACACATCGATCGTCTCACGCGCAAGTATCTCGGCATGTTTTGCATCTCCTATAAACGTTATCTTGTCACCTGTGATAGCAATATCCAGCAACTTGCCCGCTTTATCAGAACCATCAAAGAGAGTTCCGTTGATAAGTAGTAAATCATGAGTGTTTGCTGAGATGGGTTGTTTTGCACAGCTAGCTAGCCAAATAGAGAGAAACAGAAGGACAAATTTTAACTTCATTGTTTTGTTTCATACTCCAGCAACAACTTCATCATTTCTTCTGCGAAGACTTTGCCGGAAATATGTATCTGATTTCGATCAGTCTCATCACCCAGCTCATAAGTAATTGCCGGTATATTGAAGCGACTGTACATATAGTTTTTCGAGGTAGCCAAATCTGTATTATGCCGCTCCGCACGTTCAAATTCATATTCCGGCAATCTTGCGCCAGCATTTTTGAGCCAGTTACTGGTAAAGTCATAGCTCGTGCTTTCGTCCTCTTTGGTTTGCGTATAAAACACATTTCTTTTGGTTGAGTGAAAATCAAGAAACAAGACCAGTTCATGCTTCTGGTTTTTAACCAGTTCATCCAGTAAGTTTTTTATTGCCTGAGTTTCTGGCTGTGAAAACGGTCCCCAGTCGCGATTTAGATCTACTCCGCCAGTGTTGTGACGCCAGTGACCAAGCTCGACACCATCAGGATTCATTAACGGTATGGCAACGATATTAAAATTGCGTCTAAACTCATTTGCAATTGGCTCGTTAAGCATCAGTGTCGTGACAAAGCTACGCATGGCAAGTGCGCCCGTTACTTCGGGAGGATGCTGTCTGCCTACCAAGACTATGGTTTTATTCGTTTTATCAGTCGCCGGGCTAAACAGCATTTTGATATCACGGCCATTTAAAGATTTTCCTATAACGCTAAGCGGTGCTCGCGTAGCCGTAGAGATTTTATCCAACCATGTTTCATAATGTTCTTTCGTTAATAATTCTTGAGCGCTGATAAATACAGGTTTGTCATTCAGCAGCAACTTTATTTCGGCATTAGTCTTCTTTTGCCTGACTATTTCTTCTGGAATCAATCGTCGCCAGCTCTCAAGATCTGTGCTGAGCTTGGGTTGATAGCGATGATCATATTCAGCATATTTTAGTCTGACACGAATTTCAGATGGTTCTTTTGCTTTTAATCTGAAGGCATACCATGGACTGGGGTTGATCGGCGGTTCATCTTCCGGAGTAATATAGATGAGAAAGGTCTTTTCATCGAGCGCTTTGCAGCCATGCATGCCTCCACCTGAAAAATCTGTATCTAGTGAAGCTAATGAGGTTTCACATGAGGAGCTATAGTTTAATCCGCTCGGTACCTGATGTGCACAGGCGTTTAACAAGGCGACGCAAATGATCATACTGACCATTACCGGATAGGATAAGTTACGCATAGGCTTTTATCTGCTCTGCAAGTTGTTGGGCGGTGATTGCTGCCAGAGTCCAGCCAAACATACCATGCCCCATGTTTAGATGGAGATTCTCTATTGAAGTCGGCCCAACTATGGGTAGGTTATCTGGAGTAGCAGGACGATTACCTGACCAGGAAACAGGTTTAGAATCATAGTTGGCTATCGTAGGGAACATGGCTTTAGCCTGTTTTGTCAGCAAGGCAAGGCGTTTTGTGTCGTGTTCTTCTGAGAAATATCCAAAGTCTGCGAAGCCGGCAACTCTCACTTTGTCTCCAATGCGAGAATAGACCACTTTTTTAGCATGATCGGTTATAGCTACTTGTGGTACCTCTGTGCCTGGTTCAAATGTTTGGCTATATCCACGAACCGGAAAAATTTTCAAAGGAACACCATATTTTCTAAGTAGAGCCGTACTTTCACCGGTACAGAATACAACTAAATCAGGATTATTAAATTCGCCATTATTTGTTTTGAGCGCTCGAACTTTTTTATCTTCTATGACTAAATCACGAACTTGCGTTTCTAATTTAATGGACACATCAAGCTGTTTTTGCGCATCATCAGCCAGACATTGAGTAAACAAGGCGGCATCTCCGACTGCATCATCAGCGGCCAAAACGCCACCAATCACGGGTAGACCACACTGTTGCAAGGCTGGTTCTTTTTCAAGACACGCGTCTGCTTCGAGTATCATTTGACCGTTAGCAGGACTTTTGTTGAGCATGGCTTTAGTGCGCTCAAACTCTTTTAACTTTGTATAAATAACCAGTTTACCTGCGCGTCGATGGCCAAACTCTATATTTGTGGTTGCAACAATTTCTTCGAGCACCAGGCCTGACTGCTTTGCAAGATCTTTTAATTTGCTATTGGACACCCGATAATTAGCAGGCAAACATTGCTGGATAAAGTGTTGAGACCATCGTAAAAACTGTAAAGAGAAGGGGTGTTTTATACGAAACGCAAGGTCTCTATTTAATAATAAACCTGGGATTTTATTGAGCATCTCAGGCGACGCCATTGGTGAAGCAAAGTCGTAGGAAAGCTGGCCACCATTGGCATGACTGCTGACTGCAGCAAGCTCCGATCTTTCCTCAAGAATTGTTATCTGGTGTCCGGCTTTTGCCAGAGACCATGCGGTTGTCACGCCGATGACACCTGCACCTATAACAAAAATTTTCACTTCTAGCTCGCATCTTCCTTTCGTTGCACGTTAACGCAGGTAAATAGATGCAGACAAATAACATCATGTGGGTATCGTATAGCTATAGGTTATAGGGGTTGTCTCGACATGATCTGGTTGATCACTTCCTTGGTAATTTCCAGAAACCGAGATTCGGAACGTGAGCGCAGGTTTTTGTCTGTGAGCACAGCTGTTACAGAAAATGTTAGAGGTTCTTTAAATCTATAGAGTTGAGTATCATTCGTTATATGTGAATTTGCAGTTAGTTCATCAACGACCGCCACCCCGACACTTTTTGCAGCCAGAGCTTTGGCTATGTGGTAAGTGTTTGCTGTAATGTTGTGATCGGATTGGAGTTTATTTTTTTCCAGGCAAGCTTGTAATAATTTACCCAGAGGATCACTGGAGCTGAGATTGATTATTTTCTCCTGCATTAAATCTGAATAGTTAATACTCTCTTTTTTTCCAAGCGGATGGTCAACTGATGTAAGACATACAAATTCCGCGGTAGCTAGACTCACACGGCTAATACCAGCATGCGGATAGGGTTCATAGACGAGCCCGATATCTATGTTTCCATTCAGTATTCCCTCGATCGTGTCTTTGTAATGCAAAGTTTGAGCTTCCAGTGCAATCTCGGGTACTTCCTTGTGGAACTGCGCCATTGCATCGGGTCCGACTGACAAACCAATTCCAGGAGTCATGGCAATACTCAGACTATCCACTTTATCCCGGCTAATCTGACGAACCCGATCGTTGAGCGAATCAACTTGTTGTTGTACTTGTGTTGCCGCTTGAAACAGGTTTTCTGCCTCACGCGTAGGTATTAATTTGCCGCCGCTGCGTTCGAAAAGTAAAAACCCCAATACATCTTCTGTATGGCGCAACACTTTAGAGATGGAAGGTTGAGATACATGCAGCAACTCCGCTGCTTTACTGACAGAACCAGTGGCGTATACGGCATGGAATACTTCGATTTGTCTTAATCTCATCAAGATAGTGTACGGGATTTTCTGCGCCTATATAACCTCGGGTTATAGACTACCGTTAAGATGCTATTGGCATACCACTGCCAGTGGCGATACATTTCATCAAGGAAAGCATTAATCGCTATGCAATATTTGTTATTTTAGCTTGGTTATGATGCTATGGAGAAGTCACAAAACTATAACTACAGTGCACAGAAGCACGGGGGATTTATGTCTAGTCGATTTAATCTGTTAGTTGTTCTAATTGTTTTACTGTGTACATTTTTTGTTGCATCAGCAGCTGCTGAAGATGACGAAATAGAAGAAATAATAGTAACTGGTACTCAAATTCAGGGTGCAAATATTTCTGATGCCCTCGCAGTATCTGTCACAACCGCAGAAGACCTTGAAATTCTTGGTATTGAATCAGGTGACGAGTTGCTTGACCTGTTACCAGAGAATGGTCAGAACTTTGTTAACGAAGCCGAAAACATAAGTGGTGGTGTTAACTCAGCTCGTGGTGACGTCGGCGCTTTCAACCTTCGTAATATCGGTACAGGTAATACCCTGGTACTGATTAACGGTAGAAGACTGGTAAATGACCCAGGCTTTCAAACTGAGGAGGTTGGTGGCAGTTTTGTCCCAGTTAACTCACCTAATTCCAACTCCCTTCCTATCTGGGGCGTTGAACGAACAGAAATTTTAAGAGATGGTGCATCAGCTATCTATGGTGCAGACGCTGTAGCCGGTGTTGTAAACACTGTTCTCAAAAGTGATTTTGAAGGTTTGAATGTACGCTTTCGTTACAGTGATTATGAAAGTCTTCCGCGCGATGATCAGCGAGTAACGGTTGAATGGGGTAAGTTTTTTAACGGCGGTCGAACCAATGTCAGTGTCTTTGCCGATTATTATCAAAATGGTCGGGTGAATTCTCAGGATGATCCACGTTGGGCCAATTCTGATTTTCGTGATCGTATACCTGTAGGCTCACCATGGGAAGGAAGTACTTCATTTAGAAACGATTCGTCAAATTCTATTTTTGGACAATTTGATCTAGTCGATAGTGCCAGTGCTAATGGATTAAGTGGTTTGGATATCACTGACTCTTCTGGAGAATTTGAGGTTTTTCCGGCTGGTGATCCACGTTGTACATTTGATATCAATGCGCAAGTCTGTGCTGATGAAGATGGTAATGGCACCGAGCGTTATAACCTCAATGAGAATCGTGATCTGGTCTCAGAAAAAGAACGTGCTACTGCAATGGTGTTCATCAACCATGAGTTTGATAGTGGCCTGGAGAGCTTTACTGAGTTATCGTTCTATCAATCCAGTACCAATTTAATTCGTCATCCTTCAAGTCAATTGTCAGCCGTCAAGCTCGAGGTGGGTGCGAATAATTACTACAACCCGTTTGGCCCTGTAGGTTCACCAAACAGATTACCCGACACAGTTATTGGTACAGATGTCGATGTCAACGGACTTGCTTTGATAATTGATAACTATCGTTTCACTGAAGTACCCAGAATTGTTGATAACGATGCGGACAGTTATCGTCTGCTACAGGGATTCAGGGGTGATTTTGCTAATGATTGGAGCTGGGAGTCTGCGGTTTTGTGGTCAAAAGCTACTCGTGATGATATCACCCGTAATCGTATTTCGAACACACTAATGCAGGAAGCCTTAAACGACCCAACGCCTGCCGCATACAATCCATTTAGTGGTGGAGTGGTTGAAAGTAATATTGAACGTGCCTTGGTCGATGTAAAACGAAACTCTGAATCAGATCTGTTTTTGATTGATGCCAAGTTTTTTAAGAATGATTTATTCAAGGGTTGGGCTGGAGATATCGCGGGACTCGTTGGTCTTGAATATCGTGATGAGTCTTTTGATGATGATCGAGATGATCGTTTGGATGGCACCATTCGGTTTATCGATCGTGATGGTGACGAATTCCCGTTTGTTTCTGATGTAGCAAACTCAAGCCCGACTGCCGATAATAGTGGTAGCAGAGATGTAACTTCATTGTTTGGAGAGCTACAAGTTCCTCTACATGAAACGCTCGACCTTCAATTGGCCTTGAGATACGAAGATTTTTCTGATGTTGGTGATACCACGGTGGGTAAAGTGGCTTTTGGTTGGCGACCCATCGAACAGGTTTTGGTACGTGGTTCCTGGTCACAAGCTTTTCGTGCTCCGAATCTGGTAACCATCAATGAAGACATTGTTGCTCGAAGCAACACTCGCACGGATTTTGCTTGTGAGTATGTCCTTCAGGTAACAGGTGATCCTGCCGATATTCTGGATTGCAGTAATAATATCCAACGAACAGCGCAAGGTAGCGCAGGACTTGAGCCGGAAGAATCCGATAACACCTCTTTTGGTATTGTTCTAGAGCCAATCGATGGTCTTACTTTCACTCTCGACTTTTGGAGTATTGAAAAAGAAAATACTATCGGTTTGTTTGGTGAAGAAAATCATACCATTCTGGATTTACTGCAGCGCTTGGATAATGGCTTGAATAATTGCGGTGCTGCTACGTTTAATCCAGCAGTAGTGAGAGACAGCGCAATTGATTCTGATATTAACGCCTTGTATCAAGCGGCCGGCATATGTGGCGCCGGGGATGTGCTTCGAATTGATGATCAATACGCCAATCTTAATGACAGGACCATCGAAGGTCATGATATTGGTATTTATTATAGTTGGGATAGCTCGATTGGTGACTTTTCATTAAAGTATAACGGTTCTTTTCTGGATACCTTCGATCAGGATGCTGGTGGAGACGCTGCATTGTTATTGGAAGCACAAAATGATGGGACATTACCAGTGAGCATTCCGGTTGACGGTTTTTCTGATTTAATCAGGCGCGATGGTAATCAAGATGAAAAACACCTGCTGACACTGGGCTGGCGTTATAACGATTTTGGTGCATCAATCTCTGGTAGTAAACTAGGGGATTTTTATCAAAGCAGTCTTACATTGGGTGATGGAACGCGTTACAACATTCCTTCAATGACCACTTGGAATGCAACATTCGATTATCGTACCCAGATCAGTGGCATGGATACTCGTTTTCGTCTCGGAGTCAGAAACCTTACTGACGAGCGTGCACCTCTGGCGGATCGTTTCTTTGGCTATTTTGCGGATGCGCACAGGGACCTGGGTCGATCATTTTACGTAGATGTTAGATTAGACGCTTGGTAATAGCAGTGTTGGTTTACACTAAAGGGGCCTGCTGGCCCCTTTTTTATGATCATTAACGAGAGCGCATTATGGTAAAGACAAAGACAATCATATTTTGGTTTTGTATATTTTTGCTTCAAGCCTGTGTCATAAGTGGTACTTCGAAGTCACAGGAAATTCCAGCCTCTCCGGATAAAGTGCTTTTCGTTGGCAACAGTTTTACATACTACAACAACAGTTTGCATAATCATCTGGGAGGGTTATTGCGAGCTCGTGGTTTATATCAGTCTGGAAAATCACGTCTTCGTGCCTTGTTAATATCCGGTTCTGCACTAGATGAACATCGTGCGGGAATTTCCGGGATGGTAACACCGGGGTCTTTTGATGTGGTGCTAATGCAGGACCACAGTGTGGGTCCAATTAATCCGGAATCATATAAAGTTTTCAAAGCGGCTGTTTTGGATATGAGTCAATTAATCCGTAGTAGAGGCGCTGAACCGATACTCTGGATGACCTGGCCCTACGCGGATCGGCCAGAAATGACTGATCAGCTGTTTGATGCATATGCTGCCGTAGCACAAGAAGCCGATATCAGGATGATACCGGTCGGGCTGGCTTTTGAGCGCGTAAATACCTCTTATCCAGAAATTAATCTCTACAGTAAAGATGTCTTAAGGTTTAGTGAAACTGGTCAGGTGCAGTACAAAACCGCTGTTAAACACCCGAGCCTTGCAGGCTCATATTTATCAGCATGTGTTTTCTATGCGTTTTTGTACGATCAGTCGCCACTTGGATCTTTTTATACAGCCGGTTTGGATGACTCGACAGCCTCAACTTTACAAAGTGTTGCTTGGGATTTATATCAGGTAGCAGATACTCAGGTGTTTGGTTCTTCTGATGTTTCAATGAAATAAATTCGACAATGTCGCCGCTGCGAAATATTATGTTCGGCTATCGTTAAATCAACAATAAAGAATTCGGGAGTATAAAAGGTCATGAAGCTAGAATCACTAGCACTACACCACGGTTATGAATCAGAAGGTACTACCAAAGCGGCGGCAGTCCCGATCTATCAAACATCTTCCTATACCTTTGATGATACTCAACATGGAGCAGATCTATTTGATTTGAAGGTCGAGGGTAAT
>CALIRD010000146.1 GCA_938042355.1 uncultured Thiotrichales bacterium | reverse complement strand
TGCACGGCAAAGGCGGTGAAGACGGTGTCATGCAGGGTCTACTCGATATCTTGCAAATACCTTACACCGGCAGTGGCGTCACCGCTTCAGCGGTGGCAATGAACAAGTTGCTAACCAAACAGATATGGCAGTCGTATGACCTGCCGATGGCTGCCCATCGTTTGATTGATGAAAGTCATGGGTTGCAAGAAGTGGTTGATGAGCTGGGTTTGCCATTGATTCTCAAGCCGGTGTCGGAAGGTTCCAGTGTCGGGGTAAGCAAAATCAATAGTCTTGATGAGCTTGAGGCAGCGGTTGCCGAGCATCAACATCTGGGTGAGCTCATGGCGGAAGCTTTTGTTGATGGTGAAGAATATACCATCGCCATTCTGGCCGGAGAGGCTTTACCTGTGATCCGTCTGGAAACCGATAACGTCTTCTATGATTACGAAGCCAAGTATCTCACCGACGATACCAGCTACCACATCCCGTGTGGATTGAGTGAAACAGAAGAACAGCAGATACAGTCGCTGGCTCTCAAGGCATTTGCGGTACTGGGTGCCAGTGGTTGGGGTCGGGTTGATTTGATGAGGGACCAGACAGGCAAGAATTATTTAATCGAGCTCAACACCCAACCGGGCATGACTGATCATAGTCTGGTACCAAAGGCCGCCGCTGCAGTCGGCATGAGCTACCCGGAGTTAGTCAGTAACATTCTTGCCACCAGTATTGGGCGGGAGTGTTAGGCATGGCTCGTTATAACAAGAATCGTTCAGGTGCGCGTCGCCAGCAGCAGAGGAAGGGGAGGGATATTGTGTATTCCAAGCTGACTTTGCTGCTGGTGTTTTTTAAATCAGTGGCGGTTACTTCGATCTTGGTAGCTGGTCTGGTTTACAGCGTGCATACCTATCGGAACTTGCATCAGCCGGATGCAAGACCATTTAATCGTTTTGAATTGATTGGTGAATTTGAGAATTTGAACAAGCAATTATTTCAACAGCGCCTCGAAGCAGCCATTGACGGTGGTTACTTTGCGCTTGATCTGGAAAAGTTGAAAGTGCAGTTGGAACAGGAAGCATGGATTTATCGTGTCGATCTGACTCGAGCCTGGCCCGACACATTGGTGATACGAGTTGAAGAGCAAGAGGCTATCGCTTTTTGGGGAGAAAGTAGTTATCTCAATCATTATGGCGAGCAGTTTCCTGTGAGCGGTGAACGTCTTGATGCCCCAATACCATATCTGAGTGGGGAGGATGGACGTGAGACTGCATTGATCAAGGCCTTTAATGAATACAGCCAGTTCTTTGAACAGGCTGGCCTGTCATTGAAGCAGCTGTCAGAAGACGCCAGACATGACCAACGTTTGTTATTAAACGACGGCACGCTGGTCGCATTAGGCAGGGAGCAGCAACTCGAACGGGTCAGACGATTCGCGGGAGTTTACAACGCAATGCTGTCAGAAGTTGCCGACAGTATTGCAGCCTTGGACTTGCGCTACAGCCACGGTTTTAGTGTGTCCTGGAAAGAAAATTCATTAACGCAATTGAATAACAATAATAAGAGTCTGGAGAGACAGGGCTGATGGCAAAGCGTAAAGACGATGAAATGATTGTGGGTCTCGATATTGGTACCTCGAAAGTGGTGGCGATCGTCGGAGAGATCAATGCCGAAAACGAAATAGAAGTGATTGGCATTGGTACCCATCGCTCTACCGGTTTAAAGAAGGGTGTGGTTATCAATATAGACAGCACGGTTGAATCGATTAAACGTGCGGTACAAGAAGCAGAGCTGATGGCTGATTGTCAGGTATTTAGTGTCTATGCCGGAATTGCGGGCAATCATATCAAGAGTTTCAACTCACACGGTATGGCGGCCATTCGTGACAAGCACGAGGTGACTGATGCAGACGTCAAGGACGCCTTACAAGCGGCAGAAGCGATGCAAATTCCAGAGCATCAAAAGAAGCTACATGTCTTGCCTCAGGAATTCATAATTGATCAGCAGGAAGGAATACGACAACCGGTAGGTATGGCGGGGGTCCGGCTGGAAACCAAAGTGCATTTGGTGACGGCCGCCGAAAGCGCTATGAGCAATATTGAAAAGTGCATCCGTCAAAGCGGCCTGGAGACGGATGGCATTATTCTGGAACAACTGGCTTCTTCGTATGCGGTACTGACCGAAGATGAAAAAGAACTCGGTGTTTGTATGGTGGATATCGGTGGTGGCACGGCAGATATTGCCGTGTATACCGAAGGCGCTATTCAACATACCGCGGTCATTCCAATCGCGGGTGATCAGGTGACCAATGATATTGCCAAGCTCATGCACACCCCGACCAAACATGCTGAAGAGATAAAAATTAAATACGGTTGCGCCAAGTTAGCAATGACCAGTGACGAAGAATCGCTGGAAGTCGTCAAGCTGGATGAGTCAGGTACGCAGAGTATGTCCAGACAAAGTCTGGTGGCAATTATCGAGCCGCGCTATGAAGAGATATTTGAGTACGTCAGAGATGAACTCGAAGCGAAAAAATACATAGATACCCTCGGAGCTGGCGTGGTGTTAACCGGTGGTTCATCAAAGCTGGAGGGTGTGGTTGAACTGGCAGAGGAGGTTTTTGCCTTGCCTGCCAGGATCGGGCGGCCGCGCGGTGTAAAAGGCTTGGCAGAAGTTGTTAGTAATCCCATGCATTCAACAGGTGTGGGGTTATTAAAGTTCGGGCATGAAGAGAAGCAGTCCGGACTAAGTGGTGAAAGTGGTAGTAGTAGAAGTGGAGGCTTAATGAGCCGATGTAAAGAATTTTTGAAGAAATTTTAGTTATAAACCTTTCAAGGAGGTAAGTAGTAATGACGTTTGAATTGATGGATACATATGAACAAGGAGCTGTTTTAAAAGTGATTGGCGTTGGTGGCGGTGGTGGAAATGCCGTCGGCCATATGGTCAATGCTGATGTCGACGGAGTAGAGTTTATCTGTGCGAATACTGATGCGCAGGCATTAAAGTCTATCTCGGCGAAATCAATTATTCAGCTGGGGACAAATATGACGAAAGGATTGGGTGCTGGTGCCAATCCGGATGTGGGTCGTCAAGCAGCGATGGAAGACCACGATCGACTTGAAGAAGTTATCAAAGGTGCTGACATGTTGTTTATTACAGCCGGAATGGGTGGTGGTACTGGAACCGGCGCAGCGCCGGTGATTGCCAACATTGCGCGCGAGCTAGGTGTGTTAACCGTTGCGGTGGTGACGCGCCCGTTTAGTTTTGAAGGTAAGAAGCGCATGTTGATTGCAGAAAAAGGTATTGATGAGCTGGCGCGTTGCGTTGACTCATTGATAACTATCCCTAATGAAAAACTTCTGACTGAACTGGGTTCTGGTGTTGGTTTGCTGGATGCGTTCAAAGCAGCCAACGATGTTTTACTTGGCGCGGTGCAAGGTATTGCCGATTTAATCACCCGCCCGGGTTTGATCAACGTCGACTTTGCCGATGTGCGCACTGTGATGTCCGAGATGGGAATGGCAATGATGGGTAGTGGTTCTGCCACGGGTCCAGATCGGGCGCGGGAAGCCGCCGAAGCGGCGGTGTTTAGTCCGTTGCTGGAAGATGTCAACATTTCCGGAGCGAAAGGTATTCTCGTCAATGTTACCGCTGGGGATGACATGGGCTTGTCAGAGTACGGCGATGTGGGTGACACGATTAGCACCTATGCAGACGATGATGCGACTATTGTAGTAGGTACGGTGATTGATCCATCTCTGGGTAATGAGTTAAGAGTGACTCTGGTTGCCACGGGCTTGCATGCGCAATTGCCCTCTCAGTTCAAGAAACCGGTTCAGGATGAACAGGTAGTTGATCTTGATCAGTTTAAAACCGATGTCAGTGCACAGCGTCAACGTCCCGTGCGTAATATGGGTGAAATTGTTGATGATGCGGTCGCGTCTGCACCTGAGCAGCAAATTGCAGAAGCACAACCCAAGAAGGTGGGCAATGCGGCGGCAAATGGCATCAGTCAGGAAGACTTGATTGAAATACCTGCTTTTTTGCGTAAACAAGCCGATTAGTGAACTGATACAGGAATAGAGGGTCGTAATATAGAGTTGTTGTATGGATGTAACGTTTGTCGGTAATTTACAACAAGCTGGCTGTAGCATTTGGTTTGTCAGTAATTTGCCGTTACTATGCACACGCGGGAGCACATGCACAGGATTTGCGTTACGTCTCTGACGTAGAAACAACTGAATTACTACAGGCAAGATCCGATGATTAGACAACGAACACTCAAAAACAGTATCAATGCCACTGGCGTAGGCCTGCATAATGGCGAAAAAGTCTATATGACGTTAGCGCCAGCGCCCGTTGATACCGGTATTGTGTTCAGGAGAACCGACCTTGACGGTTTACCTGAAATAGAAGCGTTGACCAAGCACGTGGGAACCACCACTTTTTCCACGTCGCTGGTAAAAAACGACATTCGTGTTAATACCATTGAGCATTTGATGTCAGCCATCGCCGGTCTGGGTGTAGATAATCTCTATATAGATCTGAGTGCTGCTGAAGTTCCGATCATGGATGGCAGCGCCGGCCCTTTTGTATTCCTGATTCAGTCAGCCGGTATTCAAGAACAAGCCAAAGCCAAGCGATTTATTAAAATCACAAAGCCATTGGTCGTCAAAGAAGATGACAAGTGGGCGCGTCTTGATCCATTTGCCGGTTTTAAAGTCGGTATGGAAATTGAATTTGAGCATCCTGCGATCAGTTCAGAGCACACCGCTGCTGAGCTGGATTTTTCAAGTACCTCTTTTGTTAAGGAAGTCAGTCGCGCCCGTACCTTTGGTTTTATGCGTGATCTGGAAATGCTGAGGAATAATAATCTGGCATTAGGCGCAAGTCTTGATAACGCCATTGGTCTTGATGACTATCGTATTGTTAATGATGATGGTCTTCGCTATGAAGACGAGTTTGTGAAACACAAGATGCTCGATGCTATTGGCGACCTGTTCCTGCTCGGTCACAGCTTGCTGGGTGCATTTAGTGGATTCAAGTCAGGCCATTCCCTGAATAATATGTTGCTCAAAGAATTATTGGCTACACCATCAGCCTGGGAAGAGATTTCCTATCAGGAAGAAGAGGCGGTGGCGCCCATTGTTTATACCGATGCGGTAAAAGCCTGACCCTATTCGGGCTTAATTTTTATCAGCCAGCGCGGCCAATCTCAATAATGCTGCTGCCAGTTCCGGTTCATCACTCATCTTTGCCGACTGTAATAATGATTCTTTAGCGGTCTGGCTGAGCTTAATGGCTGATTTCTCTGTCTTTTTATTCAGGTATTCCGGGTTGGTCCCTACCAGTATCTTGATCTTTTGCACCGTCAATTCTGGATCTGAATCAATCGACTTGAGTATTTGTTGCTGTTGATAACGTAACTTGCTCGCAAGCATGCTACTAAAGGTATAGATTTTCAGAAATCCCGTCGATAAGTGACAATGAACTTTGCCTCGATATTCTTCGGGCAGGTGAAAATGCATCTTCTCTTGTAAAGACTGTTGTTTTTTAAGCTTTTTTTGTAATTCAGGTGCCAGTAAGGACCAGATTGGTTGCATGTTTGATTCCAAAATAAACTGCGTAAATAACTATTTGTGCCTCCACAAACTTCAATATATGCAAGTTTTGAGATAGTATTCACAAACTTTCGCCATAAAGAAAGCTATGTGATTCACTATAAGAAAGATAATGAACAAAAGATATAACGCACAAAGCAACAAATTCGAACTACTCGGGACACAATCAGTAAAAGAAATAGGCCTAATTTTGGCGGCTTTTACCTTGCTGACTCTTGGGGCAGTCTACGTCGGTTATTTAATCGGTCACAAGCCAGGCCCGTCTGTAGATCAGCAAGTTCAAACCATACTTGATAATCAGTTCCAGTCGCTGGAGCAAACGCGTCAGCATGTCGATGCCAATATGGGGGCGCTGACACAACGAATTGGTTTACTACAGGCACATGTGAATCGCTTGAATGCTCTCGGTGACAAACTGGTGTCAATGTCTAGCATCCAGCCTGCCGAGTTTAACTTCATGGATCTACCTGCAATCGGTGGCCCAGTAGATGAGTCTCACGAGCGTGGTTATGGCAGTGATGACATTAACAGGGTTCTTGAATTACTCGAATTACAGTTACTGGAAAGTGAGCAAAAGCTAACTGCACTCGATACGATCATGATGGATAACAAGTTGCAAAACGCTATCAAGCCGCAGGGCAGTCCTATCCTGGATGGTTGGATGTCTTCGTCGTACGGCTACCGCAATGATCCATTTAGTGGTAATCGACAATTTCATCGAGGTGTGGATTTCGCTGGAGCACATGAAAGTCCTATTTTTGCTGTTGCTGGAGGTATAGTGGTCTCGGCTAAAGAGAACGCGGGCTATGGCAACGCTGTGGAAATTGAGCATGGTAATGGCTATAAGACACTCTATGCCCATGCTTCAAAACTGCTGGTTGAAACCGGTGATGTGGTGAAAAAAGGACAGCAAATTGCTGAAATGGGCAGCACGGGTCGCTCTACCGGGCCGCATGTTCATTTTGAGGTGATTCGCGATGGCAAGCACATCAATCCATCGATAATGATTCGCTAGACCGATCCTGACACTGCTTCTTTTTTAACCCTTTCTTGGGTCACAAATTTCGACCTTCAGACCTTGAGATAAGGTCATAAATCCCCAATATATAGACCCATTAGGCTAGAATACTCAGTCTAATTAGAGTCTATGGTAAGGACACAATGCTCGGCAAAATCACCAAAAAAGTTTTTGGCAGTCGTAATGATCGGCTGATCAAAAATTATCAAAAAATCGTTACCCGTATCAATGCACTTGAACCCGAGATACAGGGGCTCAGTGATGCCCAGCTGCAAGCGAAAACTGAAGAGTTTAGAAAACGTACCAGTGATGGCGAATATCTGGACGATTTACTGCCTGAGTGTTTTGCTGTCGTGCGTGAGGCAAGCCAGCGTGTATTGGGTATGCGGCCATATGACGTCCAATTGATCGGTGCAATGGTGCTCAATGACGGCAATATTGCGGAGATGAGAACCGGTGAAGGTAAAACTTTGATGGCAACCCTCGCCGTTTACCTGAACGCGATGAGTGGTGACAGTGTTCATGTCATCACCGTTAATGATTATTTGGCGACACGAGATTCAGAATGGATGGGACGTTTGTATGAATGGCTCGGGCTGACAGTGGGTGTGATTACCAATGGTATGGATTTCGAGGTCAAGAAAGCAGCCTACGAGTCAGACATTACTTATGGAACTAACAATGAATTTGGTTTCGATTATTTGCGCGACAACATGGCTCATACTCCCGAGCAACGATTTCAGCGCGGCTTACACTTTGCCATCATTGATGAGGTTGATTCGATACTGATTGATGAGGCGCGCACTCCGCTGATCATCTCTGGTGCGACCAACGAAACATCGGATTTATATGTCTCGCTAAATAAACTGGCTCCAATGTTCTCTGTCCAGGCTGAAGAAGATTCCGAGGGCGATTACTATATTGATGAAAAAGCCAAGTCTATTTATATCTCGGAGCAGGGTTATGATCGAGCAGAAGAGTTGTTGGTAGAGCATGGTTTGATGCAAGAAGGCGATAGTCTTTATGCATCTAACAACATCAGTTTACAGCATCATCTTAATTCAGCCTTACGTGCGCATGCCTTGTACCAGAAGAATGTTGATTACATCGTTAAGAACAATGAAGTCATTATCGTTGATGAGTTTACCGGTAGAACCATGCCAGGCAGACGCTGGTCAGAGGGTTTGCATCAAGCCGTAGAGGCGAAAGAAGGCGTGGAGATTCAGAAAGAGAACCAAACCCTGGCATCTATCACCTTTCAGAATTATTTCCGCTTGTATGACAAGCTCTCTGGCATGACCGGTACTGCTGATACTGAAGCGTTTGAATTTCAGCAAATCTATGCTCTTGAGGTTGTCGTTGTTCCCACGCACCGTGAGATGGTGCGTGAAGATCACAACGACCTGATTTTTCTCACAGAAGAAGATAAATTCAAGGCAATTGCTCGTGATATTCGTGCCTCACAGGAAAAGCAGCGCCCCGTATTGGTGGGTACTGCCTCTATTGAGAGTAGTGAATTACTTTCCAAGCTGTTGAAGAAAGAAAAAATTAAACACGAAGTGTTGAATGCAAAGCAGCACGAACGCGAGGCAGGAATTATTGAGTCGGCAGGTATGCCTGGTGCGGTGACAATCGCTACCAATATGGCAGGTCGTGGAACCGATATCGTGTTGGGTGGAAACCTCGACGCCGAGTTGGCTGCCAATGATGATTCAAACGCAGCAAAGATCAAAGAGGATTGGCAAGTACGACATGACGCTGTGCTGGCTGCTGGTGGCTTGCACATTATTGGTACCGAGCGACATGAATCACGTCGTATTGATAATCAGTTGCGTGGTCGAGCAGGTAGGCAGGGTGATGCTGGTTCCAGTCGTTTTTATATTTCACTGGAAGATAATTTGATGCGTATTTTTGCATCAGACCGGATGCGCGGCATGATGCAAAAACTGGGTCTGGACGGAGATGATGCTATCGAAAATGCCTGGGTTACCCGCTCGATAGAAAATGCCCAGCGAAAAGTTGAAGGCCATAACTTTGATATCCGTAAAAACTTGTTGGAATACGATGATGTCGCCAACGAGCAACGCAAAGTTATTTATCAGCAACGAAATGATTTTCTCGAAGCCGAGAATATTGGTGAAGTTGTGACAGCAATGCGAGAAGGGGTCATGGAAGATCTGGTTTATGAGCATATTCCTGACGGTGCCCTGGAAGACCAATGGGATGTAGTCGGTCTTGAAGAGAAATTATCCAAGGACTTCAACCTTACCGTGCCGATTCAAACCTGGTTAGACGAAGATCATGGCATGAATAACGACGTCATCGCCAACAAATTAGTGGGTATTGCTGAAGAAGCGTATTTTGATAAAGAAAACAAATACGGCAAAGAAAATATTCGCAAGCTTGAGCAGGATTTAATGTTGCAGATTCTGGATAGTCACTGGAAAGATCATCTCGCCGCGATGGATTACATGCGCAACAGTATTAATTTGCGTAGTTATGCACAAAAAAATCCCAAGCAAGAATACAAGCGTGAATCGTTTGAAATGTTCTCGATGTTAATGGATCGTGTTCGTTACGATTCAATCTCTTTGTTTATGCGTATGGAATTACAAGGGCTGGAGTCGATGGCCCAACAAGCCGAAGCTAAGCAAGCTGATGAAGAAATGTCATTTAACCATCCGGCGGCGAATAGTCCTGTAGCTGGCACAGCGCAAGCAGAGCAACCAGCAGAAAAAGTGGTAGCCCAACCCTATCAGCGCAGCGAGCGTAAGGTCGGTAGAAATGAAGCATGTCCTTGTGGATCAGGAAAAAAATTCAAACAATGTCATGGTAAGCTTGGCTAGAATAACAGAGTAGGTTTTTATCATGGCTGTCGGTATACAGGCGCCGGAAGCGCTGCTTCCAGTATCGGGGGTGAGATTGGCTACTGCATCAGCCGGGATTAAGTATCAGAATCATCCCGATCTGGTTCTTATCGCGTTGGCTGAAGGTTCTACCACTGCTGGAGTGTTTACAAAAAATGCATTCTGCGCTGCACCGGTAACTCTCGCAAAAAAACATCTGCTGAAACTACAGCCCAGACTGTTACTCATAAATTCAGGCAACGCCAATGCCGGTACCGGCGATTCTGGTATGCAGGTGGCGCAAAAGAGTTGTGAGGCTATGGCTGTTGCTTCTGATGTTCCGGTTACATCCGTGCTGCCATTTTCTACTGGCGTTATTGGTTTGCCGCTACCTATCGAAAAAATCACTAACTGTGCTGACGAGTTGGTGAGTTCATTGGCAGAAGATAACTGGTTACCAGCTGCTAATGCGATCATGACAACGGATACGCTTGCGAAAGGTGTCAGTAAACAAGTCGATATAGAAGGTAAAACGA
>CALIRD010000145.1 GCA_938042355.1 uncultured Thiotrichales bacterium | reverse complement strand
CAGTCCTGTTTGCAAGATCTTGGTGGCGGAATCACCGGCAATATGCTCTGCGCCGGTTTCGATCTTGGTGGTAAAGATACCTGTCAGGGCGACAGCGGCGGTCCACTATATATGAGTGTTTCCGGTAATCCATCAGCGGCTGATTTTGCCATTGCGGGTATCACCAGTTTTGGTAACGGTTGTGCGAACCCGGATTCACCCGGGGTCTATACACGTGTCAGCGAGTTCGAGACTTACGTAAATAATTTTGTAAACGGCACTACCGCCGCTACAGCGGTTCCTGTTATTACTACCACGCAAACTAACTACACCGTTTCAACCGCCTTGAATGCACCCGTACAGGTTGCATCGATCGCGGCTACCGATGGTGATAACGATATTCTGTTTTGGGAACTCGCAGATGGTGAGCGAGCAGGAGATGCTAACTTCTTTGCTGTTGATGCAGACGGCAACGTGACATTGACGTCTGTACCCGCTCCTATTAATAACACTTATGAGGTATTGGTCAGAGTCACCGATGAGGAAGATGGTTCGGATTTTATCCGCCTCGAAATTACCTTGAATAATAGTGGTGTTTCGTCTGCTAGCAGTACAGTGACAGCAACACCTTCATCGCTTGATGCTGATGGTACCAGTCAAGCCACAGTCACCGTTACGCTCAATGATAACAACGGTGCTGCGGTCACAAACGCTGGTGATGTGGTTGAGATCACTACTAACGGCAGCGCTGCGGTCAGTGCTGTTGTAGATAATGGTGACGGTACCTATACCGCGACTCTTACCAATGGCGTGGCACAGGTTGTGACAGTAACAGCCAGCGTATCTGGCAGTCCGATCGACCAAACTGCGACAGTCACCTTTAACGAGGTCAACGTGAATGTAGGACCAGCGGTCGCTGCGAATACCGGTTTTTCCCAGACAGCTCCTATTTCACCGGAAGCCGATGGTGTTGATAGCACCACAGTTACCTTTCAATTGGTTGATGCGAACGCGAATAACCTGACGACAGGTGGTGATACTGTGATGGTTACTGGTACAGGTAGTGCAGTAATCTCTGCTGTGACGGATAATGGAGATGGTACCTACAGCGTGACGCTGACCAATACCGTTCAGGAAACAACCAGTTTGTCGATTACCGTCAATGGCACGACGGCGCCCGATATTTACACCGTCTCATGGTCAGCATTGAGTACCGGCGTTGGTGTTATCGATCCTACCATGTCGTTAGTAACAACAACCACAAATGCAGATGGCACTGTCACACTCTTGATTACACTGATTGATGAAACTGGCAATCCAATCAACACCGGTGGTGCTACAGTTGCGATCTCTGCAACCGGTGGTGCATCGGTTGGCAGTGTGGTCGACAATGGTGATGGTACTTACAGTGTTGTGATTACCAATAATGCTGGCGGCAGCAGTGATATTTCCGGCACCATCAACGGTCAGTCTACCGGTACTCTGGTGGCAGGATTAAGTATTCCAGGTAATGGCGCTGGTGTCGCAGATGCGACAATGACGTCGATAACAACTACTGCCAATAATGACGGTACGGTTAGCCTGGTGATCAGTTTGTTTGATGCCAATGGTGATCCATTAACCACAGGCGGAGACAGCGTTGATATTACTGCGACCGGCGGTGCCAGTGTTGGACTCATTACTGACAATGGTGATGGAACCTACAGCGCAGTTCTGACTAACTCAGCCGGCGGTAGTTCAGATATTTCTGCGAACATTAATGGTCAGTCATCCGGAGTGATCTTGTCTGGCTTGAATGTACCGGGTGATCCAGTGGTAGTGACGCCACCTAGTTCAGGTGGTGGCGGTGGTGGTTCAATGGGTTGGTTCCTGTTGCCACTAATGGGTCTGGCACTACGCCGACGCAAGTAACTTCCAAGTAGTAATGATAAAGCCCCGCGATGCGGGGCTTTTTTTTACATGAATACAGTCAACACACCTGTGTGGGTATAGAGATGGTTTTGATAGATTTCACCACTGGCGAAAAACCCGCTTAACGGCACATTACCGAATGCGTTCTGAATGCGTTTGAGTTCCTGAGAGTCGTCTCCAAATAGCGATCTGCCCCGCTCAATACAGGAGTGGTACAAGGCACCGAGAGCCGGTCTACCATTAAGACGTTGATTCACTCGTTCCAGCATGTGATCCAGATCATCTGAGGCGCTGTTACCATCTCGTCGGCAAAATACAATCTGGTCACCGGTATTAATGATGTCGCTGATCACCAGGGCCTGACTGTTCTCGTCAATCGCCAGTAGGTCTCGGATGACATAGTTAGAATTGTCTTCATTTTGGCGAAATAATCCGGCATAGACATAGCCACCCAATCGCGTCATGTCGCGTGCCAGTACTTCACCCACATCGTCGCGCAACACATCCAGAGCTGGTCGACCATTGAGCTCTTTAATAAAATTATTATTACTCTCAGTGATGGTGTGGGTTGTACTGATCGGTGAACAGCCCTGAGTATAATCACTAAAGTGATTAATGGTGTTGTTGAATAAAACACCGGACAAGCCCATCACCTGGGTGTCATCGAGAATTTGTAGCTGCTTGGTTTGTGAGTGGGTTAACCCT
This sequence comes from uncultured Thiotrichales bacterium, assembly GCA_938042355.1. Classification (GTDB taxonomy): domain Bacteria; phylum Pseudomonadota; class Gammaproteobacteria; order CAZUMV01; family CAZUMV01; genus CALIRD01. The sequence goes on along the minus strand of CALIRD010000145.1, from coordinate 5,121 downwards.
CCGGTAAGCATCAAGCCATTCTGGAGGGTACTATTTTTTTGTAACAGTTTTGGTGTATCGGGGTTGGTGGGGTCAGCATGTACTATGCCGCTAACAGCGTCGAAACCAGCTGGTGGTGTCAGTAATTTATTCTTGTTGGGATCACTGTGTATGAAACAATAATCAGTCGTCTCAAATGGGCACAATAATAGTGAGAGTGCGGGTTGGTCATAATATTCCTGATCATTACAACAGACCGCGGTAGCCAGTGTGCCACACCAATGTTCAATACCGGTCGCAGTCGTTAACAATGACTGCAAGCGCGGTAATTGATTCAACAAGGCATCACTGACGTAGATGAAGCCGAGAGTATAACGAGGATCAGGTTCACCAATGTCACGCAAGCATAGGTTGACCAGCTCCTGCACATCACTGCCAATCGCAGATGCAGATAAAAAGGGCAGGCTATTCGTGGCGTTATTCACGACGATAGACCAGATCCCAAATAGTGTGGCCTAGTTTAAGCCCGCGGCGCTCAAACTTGGTTTCCGGGCGGTGTGCCGGGCGTATATGAAATTGCTCGCTTGGAGTTAACAGCTGATACTGATGATGTTGCTTGAGTACCGTCAGCATATGTTCTGCATAATCCTGCCAGTCGGTTGCGAGATGCAGCAGACCATGCTCGCATTGTTTACTGGCGAGTAAATCAATAAATTTTTTTTGAATCAGGCGGCGTTTGTGATGTCGTTTTTTATGCCAGGGGTCAGGGAAGAAGATTTGAACACAATCCAGTGAGCCATCAGGCAGAGTTTTTTCAAGCATATCAACGGCATCATCAACGATAACCTGTATGTTATTCAGCTCCAGTTTTTCGGCCTGAATCATCAGGTTTCCCACGCCGGGTCGATGCACCTCAATACCAATAAAGTTTTTTTCGGGAGATGCAGCGGCCATGGTAGCCAGAGATTCACCATTACCAAAACCGATTTCCAGGGTAACCGGGTTTTGGTTACCAAATAACGCCTCTACATCGAGTTCCTGATCCAGCTTATCAATACCATAGCGTGGCCATAATTCATCCAGAGCTCTGGTCTGTGCGGCGGTCATGCGGCCTTCGCGTCTGACAAAACTCCGTATTTTTCGTTGAATAACACTCATTTGCCAATCCTAAGGGCTGAAGGCTTGTGGTTCAAATAAATCGCTCTTTGTCATTGAGTAGTTTTGGAACTAAAGTCGCCCAGATTCAGATTGAAATGAGTTACAATCAACTTACCGAAATAGAATAGCCAGGCCGATGACAGCAACATCAGACATTGCACAGAAACTGGAGCATCATGGCATCAAGCCAACCCGGCAACGTCTGCTTATCGGTGCCTGCTTGTTTGACCGTGATCAGCATGTTACTGCCGAAGAAGTGATGTACAGGGTTAATCGAGATAAAAAACTGGTTTCCAAGGCGACGGTTTATAATACCCTCGGCTTATTTGCCCGACACGGCCTGTTAAAAGAAGTGGTTATCGATACTTCGAGTCTGGTCTACGATACCAATGTTTCTGCTCACCATCACCTGTATCACATGGATCGAGGCGTGCTCGAAGACGTCGATCTCGATAAGGTTGTTACACAAATTCCCGATTTACAATCCGATCTGGAAGTTGACGGAGTTGACGTGATTATCAGGGTCAGGAAAAAAAGTTAAGTTTTTTCGCGCGCTGTTCAGGTATGTTTACTTTTCGAGTATTGTCGGCCAATTGTTATTGGCTTGATCTATATGATTGAGCTTGTCCGCTTCCCATTTCGATTTAATATCCGCGTTGTAATTCAGATATAACTTGTCGTTATGGATATTCCATTGCAGCGGATCTCCTTTCGCGGTGTAGCCTTCGCTCACTGCCCAGGCACAATAACCACCGTATTGAGGGGCGAATTTTTCAGGCGCTTGCAGGAAAGTATCCAGATTTTCTTGTGAAGCAAAACGCCACTCGGCGTCCTTATATCGTGTTTTAAATTTCTTGCTGCCTTTAACCGGGCCGGCGTCAGAAAAATAGGATACAGCATCATAGCCACTGATGGCTCGGTTGTTGAATGCCGATGTGTAAATAGCATCTTTTGCCAGTACTGGCAAAGATAGGCTGAGCAGTGTCAGGGTGATAAGTATTTTTTTCAGCATCTGCAATTTCCTGTGTGTCATAGCCAAGATACGTGATTCGAAAATTTGCAGATGCAATTAATTACTCACTACCGGGATTTTACCAATTTTTTGCTGCCAGTGCTGTGGTCCGGTTTGATGTGCGGATTCGCCGTCGGTACTAACCGCTACGGTAACAGGCATATCTTCAACCACAAACTCATGAATGGCTTCCATGCCCAGTTCTTCAAAGGCCACAATGCGCGATTTTTTGATGGCTTTAGACACCAGATACGCTGCACCACCGACCGCAATGAGATACACCGAACGATGTTTTTTAATGGCTTCGACCCCGGCAGGGCCACGCTCGGCTTTACCGATCATTCCCAGCAAGCCAGTTTCTTCAAGTAACTGGTCAGTGAATTTATCCATTCTGGTGGCGGTGGTAGGGCCAGCCGGGCCAATCACTTCATCACGCACCGGATCTACCGGCCCCACGTAATAAATAAACTTGCCTTTCAGATCGACGCCATTGGGTAGAGACTTTCCCTGATTAAACAAGTCGATCATTTTTTTGTGCGCCGCATCTCGCCCCGTCAGCATGGTGCCACTCAGGAGTAGGGTGTCACCGGTTTTCCAGGTTTCGATATCATCCTGGCCAATCTCATCGAGATTGATGCGTTTGACGTCACCAGAACTATCGCCTCCCCAACTCACTTCCGGCCAGTCATTGAGATCGGGTGTTTGCATTTGCGCGGGTCCGCTTCCATCCAGCTCAAAATGTACATGGCGGGTTGCTGCACAGTTGGGAATCATGGCGACTGGTTTGTTTGCTGCGTGGGTTGGGTAGTCCTTGATTTGCACATCCAGTACGGTCGTGAGGCCACCCAGACCTTGTGCACCGATACCGAGTGCATTCACTTTTTCATAAATCTCGAGTCGTAATTCTTCAATACGATTATTGGGGCCACGGGCAATCAAATCCTGAATATCAATGTGTTCCATACACGCTTCTTTAGCCAGCAGCATCGCTTTCTCGGCGGTGCCGCCAATACCTATTCCCAGGATTCCCGGGGGGCACCAGCCGGCACCCATAGTGGGTACGGTTTTCAGAACCCATTCCACAATATCGTCGGATGGGTTGAGCATGATGAATTTTGACTTGGCCTCCGAACCACCGCCTTTTGCCGCGACCGTGACATTGACTTTGTCACCGGCAACAACTTTGGTGTGAATAATGGCGGGCGTATTGTCTTTGGTATTACTGCGTGCGCCGGCAGGGTCGGCAAGGATAGAGGCACGCAGGACATTGTCCGGGTGACTGTAGGCACGACGTACACCTTCATTGGCCATATCTTCTACCGTCATCTCGGCATCCCATTGGGTATGCATACCTATTTCAAGCATGACGGTGACTATGCCAGTGTCCTGGCAAATCGGTCGTTTACCCATGGCGCACATGCGTGAATTCGTCAGTATTTGAGCCAGTGCAGCTTTGGCAGCAGCGCTTTCTTCGCGTTGATAAGCACTATGTACCGCATCAATGAAATCTTTTGGGTGGTAGTAGGATATAAACTGTAAAGCATCCTCAACACTTTGAATAAAATCATCTTGTCGTATAGCAGTCATAGCGTTGTCCAGTGTTATGTACATCGATTATATCGCGTAATAGGTGCGATGTGAGCCATCGCACTAAAACTGTTCGGTAACATTGCAATCTCTGTTGCTGCACGGCATTCTGCCGTGCTTAACAGGAGTGAGTCATGGCAGTAGTAGATATTTTTAACGGTGATGCAGATGGTATTTGCGCCTTGACGCAGTTGCGTCTGTCCAATCCACAAGACAGTAGACTTGTGACTGGGGTAAAACGTGATATCTCACTCGTTGCCAAGGCTGAGATCAAGGCGGAAGACCAGGTCACTATTCTCGATGTTTCACTCGATAAAAATCGAGATGCTCTGGAGCAGGCGTTAGCGCTGGGTGCCCAGTGTTTATATATTGATCATCACTTTGCCGGTGAAGTGCCTGAGCATGAAAATTTGCGCGTTATTATTAATACCGCGGCTGAAACGTGCACCAGTCTATTGGTCAATAAAGTAGTGAATGGCCAATTTACGGAATGGGCTGTGGTGGGTGCCTTTGGTGATAATCTCAATAAGCCGGCTACGGCATTGGCTGAATCAATCAAGTTGAATCCCGAGCAGATTGAGAGCCTCAAGCAACTGGGTATTTATATTAATTACAACGGCTACGGTGCGGCGCTTGAAGATTTGCACTTTCCTCCAGCTGAATTGTTTTCGCTGGTGAGTCAGCACAGTTCTCCATTGGCGTTCATGCAGCAGGATACGGAAACCTTCGAGCGCCTGGAACAAGGTTATAAAACCGATATGGCTAATGCGCAAGCGGTGGAGCCGGTTCAGGATTTACCCCATGCCGCCGTCTATCGTTTACCGGATCAACCTTGGTCAAGACGTGTCAGTGGCGTGTTTGGTAATGAGTTGACCAATCAACATCCCGATACAGCACATGCCGTACTTTCCGACTCATCTGATGGCACGGTAATGATTAGTGTCAGAGCGCCTTTGAATAATCGAGTGGGCGCCGACGAGATTTGTCGTCAATTCCCATCCGGTGGTGGACGCAAGGCAGCCGCAGGTGTGAATTCTTTGCCAGAGGTCGAGATTGAACGTTTTATTGAGACCTTTTCAGGGTATTATGCAGACCTGAAATAATAACTATCAGCACAGTTTCAGGGAGGAATTATGCTGTTTAAGGTCTTAAAAATGCTGCTCGCTATCATTATTCTATTGGTCATCGTAATGATGATCTTCTTTGTGGTTAAAGGTCGTGCTTCACAGCAAGGTCAGGCACCAGGATTACAGTCAGGCGCGTTGGCCGCTTGTCCTGCCAGCCCGAATTGCGTCTCCAGCGAAACCGGTACCGCAGACAGTCATTCCGTACCCGCGTTAAGTTATACCGGTGCTCCGGAACAAGCCTGGCAACGTGTGGTCAGT
>CALIRD010000144.1 GCA_938042355.1 uncultured Thiotrichales bacterium | reverse complement strand
ACCCAAAATGTTACCCGAAAATTCCATGCTGAATCTGGAGGTGGAATTTTTCTCAGCAAATGAGTCTTCGTTGAACTACGAAATCGAAGTCGATCTGGATGGCAGTGCGGCTTCAGAATTTGAAGAAGTGCAGCGCATTATTTCACGCATCCTGGTCGATGCGGCCAACGCCAATGGCTGGAAAATACCGTTCCAACAACTGGTGATACATCAACCAGAGGCTGCCTGATTTAAATCTGAGTGGGTCCTCTTACAGTGACCAGGACAACCATTTCTTCATCGCGCCGGATACAGTCGGGGTTAACTTGGTGCGGTTGAAGTTGTCAGACAAACGCTTTAGATATTCAGAGCGCGAAGGGTAACAAAACAAGGTGTTGCCCAGCGCTCCCAATCCAAGATTGTTGCTCATCATGATCGAAATGGGAGCGATTTGTTCGCCGGCATCTGTTCCCACGATAGTGGCGCCCAGAATTTTATCTTTACCCTTAACAGTAAGAACTTCAGCATAACCGGTGCGCTCATTATCGGTACGACCACGATCCAGTTCACCAAAATCAAAACTGTAAACATCAACCTCTATACCTTTTTGTTCAGCCTCGGGCACGGTCAAACCGATATGGGCAATTTCCGGGCTGGTATAAGTACACATCGGTAGAATGTCTGGATTGGTTTTTTTGTTGCCCGGGAATAGTGCGTTTTGAATAACAGCGCGTGCCTGAGCGTCTGCATAATTGGTAAATTGATAGCGTGATGACACATCGCCTATCGCATAGATATGGGGACAGGTAGTGCGGAAGTAATGGTCGACAGTGATCCCACGATCATGAGTGGTGACTGAGGTGTTTTCCAGCCCCAGCTTGTTGAAATTGGCTTTACGGCCGATGGCAGCCAGAATCTCGTCCACCTCGAATGAGTGGTCATCGGTGCTGATGGTGTACTTGCCAGCACCACTGACTTTAGTCACCGCGGCACCGGTATGAAAGGTCACACCTTTTTCTTCCAGCGAAGCTTGTACCAGTCCGGCTGCTTTGAGTGTCTCTCGTGGTAGCACCTGTGGTGCCATTTCAAAGACATGCACCTCTGTTCCCAGATCAGCAAATGCCTGCGCCATTTCACAGCCAATCGGGCCGGCCCCCAGGATGCCTAATGATCGCGGCGCTTGTTCCAGATCAAAGATAGTTTCGTTGGTATGAGGATTGGCTTCCAGTAAACCCGGGATCGGTGGCACAAACGGTTGTGAGCCAGTGGCGATAACAAAAGCTTTTGCATGCAGCTTGCTATCACCCACCTGAACTTCCTTGTCCGAGGTAAATTTTCCTTCACCCAAAAATACATCTACACCTGCTTCGGTATATCGTTCAACAGAATCATGGTGCGCGATTTCTGTGCGTACTTCATGAGCCCAGTCAAAGGCTTGTTTGGTATCCAGTTTACCGGCCTTTACTTTTTTGGATGCATGCAGCAGGGCTTTCGAGGGAACACAGCCTACATTGAGGCAGTCGCCACCCATGGCATGTGCTTCTATCAACGCCACCTTGGCACCCAGTCCGGCTGCACCGATGGCTGTAATAAGACCAGCGGGTCCGGCACCAATTACCACTAAATGGTATTTTTCCTTGGGGACAGGATTGCTGTAATCACTGGGGAATACCATGTTTTTCCAGGATTGATCCATTGTTATTCTGTCGTTCATGTCTAGTTACTCATATCTTTAGTTGAGATTGGCGCTGGACTCTGACTATACTTGCCGTCAAGAATGTTCCAGATCATTTTATACGCTGGGATTAAATATGCAGATGTTTATTTGAACAAATAAAGAGTATATATCGGAGACAACTATGGAACAGTTTTTCAACTTTGAGGGCCTCTTCACGCTCCAGAGCCTATTCACCCTGTTTATGCTGATCATGCTACAGGCGGTGCTCGGTTTTGATAACTTACTCTATATCGCTATCGAATCAAACAAGGTTGGCGACCCGGTAAAGGCGAGTCAGGTTAGAAAATACGGCATTGTTATAGCGATGGTGTTCCGGATTGTACTTCTGGTCTTAATAGTTCTGGCCTTTGGTGCGTTGGCAAAACCACTTTTTAAAATTGATGCGGGAAGTTTCTTCTATGGTGACTTCACGTTGCAAGCAATTGTGACCTTGTTCGGTGGTGCTTTTATTATCTATACCGCGATCAAAGAGATCAGCCACCTGTTAACTGTTGACCATATTGAGCACAGTGAAGGTAATCGAACCATCGGTTTTGGTAAAGCTATCATTTTAATCGTGATTATGAATCTGGTGTTCTCATTTGACTCCATTCTGTCCGCTATGGCTATTGCCAGTGAAAGCACCATGGTCGACGGTATCAAAACAACTACCTACCAGGTTCCGCTGATGGCTATTGCGATTATCATGTCTGGTATCGCCATGCTGCTTTTGGCCGATGCAGTCACTGAATTTTTAAAGAAGAACCGCATGTATGAAGTCATGGGTCTGTTCATCCTCTTCCTGGTCGGTGTCTTGCTAGTGACCGAAGGTGCTCATCTGGCTCACATGAAAATATTTAGCTATCCGATTGACGCCATGAGCAAGTCCAGTTTCTATTTGGTCATCTTCGTGCTGGTTATCACGGACGTTATATCGATTAAATATCAGCGCAGACTGTGGGCGCAAAAAGAAGCGGAGATTCGTGGCGATGATGCTGAGCAAGCGGGGCTAGACGCGGTTAATGCACATATGAGCAAAGGTAATACCAAGGCTTAGGTGTTAGAGATAGTTGCGTCGATAACGCAGCGTGGCGATACCTATAATCAGTAGCGCCCCGATTTCCATTACCCAGTTAAAGCGAATGCCGCCGAGTTCATAACCGATCAAACGATCAAAGTTATGGAATGAGGCGGCGCGCATGACGACAAATCCCAGTAGCAAAGTAAAACCCGCTAACGCAATTTTGATGGTGTTACAGGCATGCCGATAGCGATACACCAGATATCCGCCAAGTAGCACACCAGCGGCTCCGATAAAGAGTATAAAGCCGGTTTGAACCATTTTTCGATGTTCATACCAGCCAGAAGATTTCGCAAAGTCTCGACCGATCTGGGTAAACAGTGATTGCAGGTCCAGCTGTTTGTTTATGCCCATCAGGACCAGAAAGATAGCCAGAGTCCACCAGAATTGACGGTAAGAAAGCGTGTTTTCCTGACCTGAATGATGTTCATCAGGCTCAATAAAACGTACCAGAAAACAACAGACAGCGACCAATACGTAGGTGGCGACGGTAACCCAGCCCATTACTGAAGGATCACCTATGCCAGGTGTCCAGCGATCATCCATTCCAAGCATGTATGTATACGGGCAGTCAGCCGTACTCAGTCAGTTGAATAACCACTACTGTACGGTAGTTTTTTCCCGACAAACGTGATGGATTTCTAGACTTGGTGTATCCGTTGGCTCTGCTGGTGGACAGCATCGACCAGTATTTTGACATTGTCAGGGTCGACAAATTGGTGGATGCCATGTCCCAGGTTAAAGACATGGCCGGGATGTGG
>CALIRD010000143.1 GCA_938042355.1 uncultured Thiotrichales bacterium | reverse complement strand
GCAGCGTCAGCGCTTACTCAATGATGCCGGCATCATTCGTAATCGCCTGAAGGTCGACGCGGCCATTCATAACGCTGGTGTCATCAAAGGCTTACAAAAAGAGTGTGGTTCGTTTAGTGGCTGGCTCGATCATCATCATCCGCTCGAAAAAGATGAGTGGGTGAAATTATTCAAGAAAACCTTCAAGTTTACTGGCGGCGAGATTACGGGAGAATTTCTCATGAGCAGTGGCTATCTTGCCGGGGCGCACAGTGATGACTGTCCTGTTTATAAAAAAATTCTGAAAAAGAAGCCGGCGTGGACAACATGCTAAACGTTTTATTTCTTTGTACCGGCAATTCCTGTCGCAGCCAGATGGCAGAAGGTTTTGCGCGCTCCTATCATTCAGACAAGCTGAATGCCTACTCAGCGGGCATCGAAAAGCACGGCATGAATTCATTAGCCATTAAAGTCATGGCAGAAAAAAATATAGATATCACCAGTCACAGCAGCAAAACAGTGGATGAACTGGATGTGAAATTTGACCTGGTGATTACCGTCTGTGGACATGCGGACGAGTCCTGCCCGGTTTTCCCCGATAAAACCAAAGTAAAACATGTAGGTTTTGATGACCCACCTAAACTCGCCAAAGATGCTGCTACAGAAGAAGAGGCGTTGCAGCATTACCGCCGTGTACGCGATGATATTCAAGCATCCTTACGAGACAAGGATCTTTATAGCGTCATCACCGCTGCCGTTAAGAGCTGCTGAGATATACCAGCAGAGCCAGTTCAATCATTCAGCCAATGCAACATCTTGGTCATGTTGCGAAGATTTTCGTTCGAAGATTTCGTCGAGAACCAGCTCGCATGTTTTTTCAATGCCGAAGCGTTCCAGTGGTGAAAAGTACCAATAAGGATCGAGAGTACGTTCAAACTCAATCTTTAATGAAATCTGCGTACGATGTTCTGTGATTGCGTTAAAGGAAATTTCTGTACCGCGAAGATTCATGTAATTTGAAATATAACTGGTATCATCCAGGAAAGTTGTGGTAATTCCATCTTGATCATTTGTGCTTATCCTCAGTAGCATTCTACCTTCATGCAAATTGGTCACGAACCAGCGATAGTATTTAAAATGAACTTCATGGATATCACCAGGGTTGATCGATCCTGCATTCACTAGATGTGGCATCGGAAAAATTTCCAGAAACCAGTGTCGCTGTTTTTGTAATGCTATTGGCTCAGTTAGATTCTGTTTTATTTCATTGATACCAAGATCAATCACACGGCTGACCTCTACTATCTCGACTCGATCGGTACTCAATATGGGTGTAGTGCCTTCCAAGGCTGAGCCGAGGACCAGTAATGGCAGTATGGAGACACCAATCTTGTCTTTGGTACTCGAAAAACGTCTGACGATCGCATGAATAATGAATGCTGTCACTATGACGATTAGGTAGATCGGCATAAACATCAGCACGCAAATGAAGCCTTCAAATAGAATGATTGAAGTGACAAACATAACGATGAAGGCATCAACAGTATGATTAAGATAGCGTTTTGCCCAACTTGGATTCTCATCTGTGCTTCGCAGTAGGACTAGAACGCTTGCTATACAAAATGGGATACCAACATACAAGACAGCACTTTTACCATATGCAGTATCTATGAGTAACCTTATAGTGATCGATGCTACAGCTATCAATAACATGATCAGGATAATTCTTGTTTTTATATCGTAGTATCTAAAAGTCATAAGGTTATCCAGTTAGTAAAGATCATTATTTATTGCGTTATCTCGAAGCATTATTGGAGGTAGGCAAGATACTATCAGCATCTTCAGCCACAGCTGTGAGTCCAGATCGAGCAGGCAGTTCTTGAGGTGTTTGAATGTTCCATGCTAACCCAAATTTCTCCAGTAACCTTATGAATCCAAAACCCAGATCGATCTGGCCGGAATACAAACCATGTCGTGCTGAAGCAGGAAACGCGTGATGGTTGTTATGCCAGCTTTCTCCCATAGAGGGAATGGCAGCCCATGGAACATTATGCGCCTGTATGGAACCGTTATTCACGTGCCAGCTTTGTGGACCATGCGAGTGACAGATGTATCCGACAAACCAGTGCATGGAAACACCGGTTGTGACACGAACACAAATGCCCCAAATCAGCCATGGCATGCCACCAATGAAATACAGTATCAGTGCCAGTGGAATCTGTTGTAGCATCCAGTAGCGCTGGAGAAACTGATAAAAGCGATCGTCACCAATACCTGGTCCGGGGTCAAAACCCGGTGGTTGTTCAAGATCCAGTTTGCAATGCAGATTCCAGAAAGCGTCTTTGAGCATGCCTTGACCATGGCGTAAATAGGGATGGCAGTTTGGCTGACGTTGCGCCCAGTCACGAAAGTCATGTGATTGAATTACCCAGAATGGTCCTTGCATACCCACCAGCGTACCTGTCCATACCAGCGTGCGTTCCAGCCACTTGGGACATTGGAAGGTACGGTGAATCAATCGACGATGAAAACCGATCGAGTGGCCAGTGCACATAGTCAGTTCCAGCAGTACCAGAAAAACCAGAAAAGCACTCCAGCTAAAATACATTGGCCCTAAAATCAGAGCGCCCAGCAACATGGTGGTATTCCAGAGTGAGCGCGACACGTCCCAGCTGACTTTTCCTTGCATCGGGTCAGCTTCAGGGTCTATGCGTAGTGAATTCACTTTGTAGGGACCAGTTGCAGAGTCATTCAGTGCATTTGTTTGGTTGGTTTCAGTCATGTGCATTCCTGTTAGTGGGTGGGGTGGTGTTTTTTAAGGTTTCGCCTAACTCCATCTCGAAATATTCGGAGATAGAAATCGTATCACTTTGCCAGATTGAAAAACTGCAGCAGAGGCCGGTGACGATAGTCGCGACTATCGGTGGAGCAAAGATTGCCAGTAGCAAAAGATGATGGCTCGATATTTCCAATGCTGTACTCCACATATTCAATAGATTGGCGAGACCGGTAAGATACATCAGAGTCAGGCTTATCCTCTGTGCCAAGGTGATGGGTATGTCGTCAAAGTGTATCGATACCATTTTTGATAAAGCGACTATGCCGACCAGAGCAAGACCATACATAACAAATAATGCGCGCCAGTAATTCCATTTACGCAGCTCATCCAGTAAGCCTGGTTCTATATAGGCCGCCATGGTCGTGAGTAAAACGGGTAGGGATAACAAAGCGAGCAAGCACAATGGCAAAAAACAGATGCCTGTCAGCGCGTAGACGAAATATTTTTTGATGATATTTGTTTCAAACCAGTCGACATCTAAAAACGAGGAGGTAGTGAATTTCAAACTGGCTTTGTGGTAGTTGCTTTCCACAGATAGTGTCACGGGTCTTCTGATTAGTATGGTATCGTCGATATAAGGATCGTTTTCACTTGTTATCGTATGAGAGGTGTAGAGTGGGTCGAGTAGTTCTTCTCTTCTCAGACTCATCAAGTGGATAGTGATAGTGATTGGCAAGACGAAATAGATCAGTATTTCTGAAAGTGAAAATGCTGTGATCATGAAGCCTGCATTGACAATGAAGACTGCCAAAGCCGGTATACCGAATGTTAGTTTTATATGTAAGCTGATTTCAGGCTTGTTATCCAGAAACGCTTTGATCGTGCTCGCCCCCAGACCCAGAAACAGACACATCGCTGCCAGATAAAATGAGTGGCTAAGGTCAAACGGAAGACGTATAGAAAAATCAGTGTGAGGACTGGTAACGATCCTATTTATCGCCAGTTCTCTGCCCAGTACCCAGGCAAAGGGGAGTAATGCCAGCGGTACGTAGCAGAAGTAGACCACCAGCCGGTAGGTTTTACTGATAGAGGTGTCCATAGTTTTACTCATCTAAACAATCAAGATGATGCAAGATTAGGTAAATCGGTACGGCTAAACCTCTGATCCGGACAGATCGGAATACAAATAGTTAATTGGTAGTAAATACAGCGACTTGGAGTATTCCTGATTGATAAATCAGGAGTATATGAAAGGTATTCAGTCTCGATCCTGCTGAAAACGAATCGAAATAAAGTACAGCAAAGCACCCGTGACAATAATGCCCAGAGCAAACAGCGCTTCAACCGGTTTATTGATCGCGGTGTATACCAATGTCCATCCCATCAGAGTGATGTAGATGATGGGTGTGACTGGATAACCGAAGGTTTTATAGGGGCGTTCAATATCAGGTAGTTGCCAGCGTAGAACGAACAACCCCAGCACCGCTAACAGTGTGTTCAGACCCAAAGTAAAACTGGCAAATATCATGATTTGCTGGAATGAGGAATTAACCACAAAAAGCAATGCCAGGATCGACTGACAATAAATAGCCATGGTCGGCACACCATTTTTGTTGGTCTTGCCAAGTAGCTTGAACATCGGATAATCCTGTCCAATGACATGCAGTACCCGTGGGCCAGACAAGATCATCGCACTGACCGTGGAAATTAATAACAACGCCAGTACGATGCCCATGATGGCAGCACCGATATCTCCGAGCACATGTTGTGCTGCTATATAACCGATATCCAACTGGCCGCTCAAGGCATCGATTGGTGCGACTCGCAGAAAGGTAAAGTTCAGTGCCAGATACAGCAACATAACCACCAGCGTGCCGTAACCTAATACCTTGGGTAGACTTTTTTGTGGTTGTTCGAGTTCACTACTTAAATAGGTCGCTGCGTTCCAGCCGGTATAGGCATAGTTCACGTAGATCAGCGCAATAGCGAATGCGCCGCTGGTAATTAATGCTCTATCACCACTCTTGGGCATAAAGCTCAAGGTGGTCGGTTCTTTCACCATGATCAACGCAATTAAACAAAACAGAATAATCAGTAACAGTTTGATGGCGGTGAAGATACGCTGAAAGCTGCCACTGTTATGTCGGCTACTGGCATGAATAAACGTTAATATCAGAATCAATGCAATCGCCAGCCACTTGGGTGAGAGTTCAGGAAAAACAGAGGCCAGATAGGTACCAAAGGTAATTGCGGTTAGCGCGACCGGTGCAGAGAAACCTATGGTTGACGAAACCCAGCCCGATATAAAGCCGGCAGCGGGATGATAAATTCTTCCCAGAAAATTATATTCACCGCCAGAGCGTGGCAAGGTGGCGCCTAACTCGGCATACGATAATGCTCCACAACACGCTGTAACACCACCAACCACCCAGAGCATTAACAATACAAAGCCGGATTGAATA
>CALIRD010000142.1 GCA_938042355.1 uncultured Thiotrichales bacterium | reverse complement strand
GGGATATCGTCAGGAAGCTTCTCTAATGGCAGGCGCATTAGATCTTCCTGGGTAATATTTACCAGTAGCTTGCGGAACACATCCAGACTTATCTGGGGTTTGTTCTGCTCCTGCTCTTCGAGCAGATCCGGTTCCTCGGTTGTTGCCACGTATCCATCCTCAGGTGTTTCCCTGACCTATAACGGGTGTCTTTAGTGATTTCGCAAAATCCAGCATGCGCTGCGTTGATTTTAACGCTTTTATGCGGATCTCTTCGTCGACATGGATCTCGTTTTTACCAGATTTGAGTACTTCAAGCAGGTTATGTAGACCATTCATCGCCATCCACGGGCAATGTGCGCAACTTCTGCAGGTAGCACCCTTACCACCGGTAGGGGCTTCTACGATGTCTTTATTAGGTGCTTCCTTGCGCATACGGTGAAAAATACCCTTGTCAGTCGCGACAATCAGCTTCTGGTGGGGAAGGTCTTTCGCAGCCTGAATCAGCTGTGTGGTTGAACCTACCGCATCGGCCAGATCGATTACTTCTTCAGGGGATTCCGGGTGTACTAGTACCGCCGCATCCGGATGCTCCTCCATCAAACGACCCAGCGCCCGGAATTTGAATTCATCATGCACAATACAGGTCGCGTTCCAGAGCAGCATGTCGGCACCGGTAACTCGCTCTATATATCGTCCGAGGTGTCGATCGGGTGCCCATAAAACTTTCTTGCCTTCTTTATGCAGGTGATCGATCAGCTTCACCGCAATGCTGGATGTGACGACATAATCAGCACGCGCTTTTACTTCGGCACTGGTATTGGCATAGACCACCACCACCCGATCAGGGTGTTCATCACAAAAAGCGGAGAACTCATCTGCCGGGCAACCCAGATCCAGCGAGCACTCGGCTTCCAGCGTTGGCATCAGTACGCGTTTTTCAGGGGTAAGGATTTTTGCTGTTTCGCCCATGAAGCGCACGCCAGCAACCACCAGTGTACTGGCATCATGCTCGTTACCAAAGCGCGCCATGTCCAAGGAGTCAGATACATAGCCGCCAGTCTCTTCTGCCAGTTCCTGCAGTTCACCGTCTGTGTAGTAATGCGCGACCAGCACCGCATCCTGCTTTTTGAGTTCCTGTTTAATCTCTTCTTTGAGTGCCTGTTTTTCTTCTTCGGTATGTTCCGGTATGGCATCCAGAATGGATTTGGTTGAAGGTATACCCTCCAGTTTAATGATCGGCATCGATGTTAGTTCAAGTCCCATGGTTCTGGTTCCTTAGTGTTGATAAGTACTACTTTAGCAAGCAGAGCATGTTGTGGTCATGTAAAATCAGCTATCCTGCCGTAACTTCTTGTCACGCTATCGTAACGGAGTGTTAATGACATCACAGTCTGCAAAAAAGCGGCGTTCGCGCTGGCTGTCACTCGCCATTAACCTGCTCATACTATTTATACTATATATGGGCATAAGAGCCTGGTTTCAACGAGATTTGGTCTCAGGTATGGCGCCAGCTTTTAACAGCAGCGACCTGGCCGGTATGCAAGTGGATCTGGCAAGTTATGAAGAGCAACCAGTGTTACTGCATTTTTGGGCGGTATGGTGTTCAGTCTGTGCAGCGGAGCGCGGCGTGATTGAAGGTATCAGCCAGAATTGGCCTGTGTTAAGTGTCGCCATGCAATCCGGTAATAGCGAGACGCTGAACAGTTTCATGCAAAGCAAAGACATAGCCTGGCGAACCATCAATGACGAACAAGGTACTATTTCCGAGCGTTTTGGTGTCAAAGCGGTGCCGACCACTTTTATTGTCAAAGAGGGCAAGATAATTTTTGCTCAGCGTGGTTATATTACCCGCTTTGGTTTATGGGCGCGCCTCACCGCGGCTCGATTATTTTATTAACACAGGTGTACAGTGACAGAAGCAAAAACAATTCCACATGAACAAGCACAAACGATCCCGGCTTTATTTCGTGCCCGGGTAGCAGCTACCCCTGATAAAACGGCCTATCGTCATTTTGATGCTGCCGGCAAACAGTGGGTCAATACTAGCTGGGCCGAAATGCAGGAAGAGGTTGCGCGTTGGCAAAAAGCACTACTCAAAGAAAATCTCGAGCCCGGTAGTAAAGTGGCCTTGATGTTAAGCAATTGTCGCGAGTGGGTGGTATTTGATCAGGCTGCGTTAGGTCTTGGTCTGATCACTGTGCCGCTCTACAACGAGGATCGTGCAGAAAATGTTGCCTACATCATCAAGCACGCTGAAGTGAAGTTGTTGTTGGTACAGGGTATACGCCAGTGGCGCGGTTTGAGTCATCTAGTGGATGAACTCGATGGTTTGCAGCGAATAGTCAGTGTACAAAACATCGAGACGGATGATGATGAGGGAGACAGCCGACAGGTTAATGTTTCAGACTGGTTGTTTGGCAAGCGTGGCGAGATCGTCGCTAATGAATCAGCGCCTGGTGACATGGCCAGTATTGTGTATACCTCGGGTACTACAGGTAAGCCCAAGGGAGTGATGCTCAGTCATACCAATATGTTGCACAATGCACATGCCTCGATAAAGTGCGCCACTTTTGATGCCGATGATAATTTCCTTTCATTTTTACCGCTGTCACATATGTTGGAGAGAACCGCTGGCTACCATGTGCCGATGGTACTCGGGGCGCAGGTAACCTACTCACGCTCGGTCGCAAAGCTAGCAGAGGATCTTACCCAACAGAGACCGACTGTGCTGGTGTCGGTGCCTCGTATTTATGAAAAAGTGCATGCCAAAATTATGTCTGGTCTGCAAAAGCAATCTGCGCTAAAGCAGAAGCTGTTTAATTCTGCGGTAAGTGTAGGTTGGCAACGTTATCAACATCAGCAAGGAAGAGTGGGGTGGTCACCCAAACAAATACTGTGGCCAGTATTTAACGCGCTTGTGGCAAAGAAAGTGACTGACGCCCTGGGTGGTCAAATGCGTTACGCGATTTGTGGGGGCGCTGCGATGCCACCGGAAATAGCTAAAATGTTTCTTGCGCTGGGTGTCCCGGTCTATCAAGGCTACGGCATGACCGAATCATCGCCCGTAGTAACGGTCAATCGACCCGAAGATAATATTCCGGAAAGTATTGGTATGGCTCTCGAAGGCGTTGAAGTAAAGATTGGAGAGCAAGATGAATTACTCACTCGTAGTTCCTCGGTGATGTTGGGTTACTGGAAAAACCCAGAGGCGAGTAAAAAAGCCTTGAGTGAGGATGGCTGGTTACATTCCGGGGATCAGGCCCGGGTTGATGACGAGGGGCATTATTTCATTACCGGTCGGCTCAAAGATATTATTGTGCTGGGTAATGGCGAAAAGTTACCACCGAAAGATATGGAAATGGCGATAGTCGCCGAGCCTTTGATTGAACAAATCATGGTGATCGGTGAAGGTCGTCCGGTACTGGGTGCTGTAGTAGTGGTCGACCCGGAGGAATGGCAAAAACTATGCGCGACTCTTGAGCTCGATCAAAAAGACCCTGCAACGGTTGAAAATAAACCCCTGAAAAAAGCGGTGTTAAAAAAAATCGCTGCCAGACTTACCGATTTCCCGGGTTACGCAAAAATTAGGGTACTGCACATTGAGCTTGAACCCTGGACCGTAGAAGAGGGCCTGATGACGCCCACATTGAAAAAGAAACGACCTAAACTCTTAGCCAAGTACGAAGAAACCATTAACGCCTTGTATCTGGCATCCCGCGTTTAGCTGGCGTAATCAGGTTCTTCACCAGCGCGCCATTTGATACTGCACCCCAGACTAGCGATCTGGTCTCGATCCGGTTCTCTGCCGGCTAGCACCGCGTCAGCAGCTCGCCTGAGAGAATCTCCTGTTACCGGTACCTCATTGCGTGGACGCGAGCCGTCAAATTCACCGCGATACATCAGTTTTAATTGCTTATCGAAGAGATAGAATTCTGGTGTGCAAGCCGCTTTGTAATTTTTTGCCACCTGTTGTGATTCATCAAACAAGTAGGGGAAATCCAGTTCATAGTAATTCGACAATTCGATCATCTGGTTCGGACCATCGGATGGATAGGTCTCAACATCATTGGAGTTGATAGCGACAATTTCCAGACCTTGCGGTAGGTAGTCTTTACCGAATTCTGACAAGCCTTTGAGTATGTGTTGCACATAAGGGCAGTGGTTACACATAAAGATGACCAACAACGGATTGCCACGAAAATCATCCAGTGAATATCGTCTGTCAGCACGCGGGGAATAGAGATCAAATTCTGGAGCAGGAGTGCCAAGCTCCAGCATATTTGAGTGGGTAGCAGCCATATAAGACCAACTCTGTGTTTTTGTTATGAGTATAAAAGTAACAGAAAAGATGTTTTAAAACATCGAATTGCATCAGAGAATTTTATTCTCTACGAGTTGATAACTCTTGTTGTTGAAAACGTTGTTCTTGAAAAATACCCCTTAAAATTTGTGCTATTTAGCATCGTACAGAGCTCGAAATGTCACAAACTGTAACGAAAAAAAATTACTATCACACTTGTTATTTAAGCCTATCCGTTCGTTCTGTTTTTCTGACCATTCATAAATTGCCTGTATATTATTTTTACATATTTATTTACGTTTACTTCCGCTGAATTCTATCAGCACAAGACTTAAAACTATGCCACATGGAATGTGGATTGAATTACAACCTGAATTTGGAGATTTAAAGAATGTCTAGTTATAAACGGCTATCAAGTATAGCTGCGTTCCTGTTTTTACTATTATTTTCTGCCTCTGCATTTGCTGCGACAACAGTAGATGAGGGCAAAGCCAATGCTGGTGAACCACCCACGATAACCGGTACCTGTGATCTCGGTACTACTGTAGATGTCGTAATCACGGACGCTAAAGGCGCCGAGGTTACTTCAGGTTCAGTTCCTTGTAGTGAATCCGGTACTTGGTCATTTACGTCTAAATCTGGTCTAGATATTGGCGTTTACGATGTCAACGCAACAACCAAGGCCGGGTCTGGAAGTGGAACCTTGACGATTTCAGCACCACCAAGTGCTCCAATAGTTGATGCCGTGGAGACTACCTCTGATACACCTCCAACTCTGACGGGATCTTGCGAAGCGGGATCTACAGTTGATGTGGCGATTAAAGATGCCAAGGGAACTGTAATAACCAGTGGCAGTGTTGCTTGTAGTAAAGAAGGCACATGGTCATTCACGCCAAAGAGTGGCGTTGCAGCAGGCACGTACAATATAGAAGCTTGTAATTCTGGTGCTTGTGATGAGACCTCGGACGAGTTAACGGTTACAGATCCAGTGCCACCACCAACTATCGAAGCAGTCTCTTCAGAGACAGCCACGCCGACTTTGACGGGTACATGTGTTGCTGGATCGACGGTGACGCTGAATATCCGACAGGCAGCAATCAAGGGGAAAGAAAAAGTCACCGAGATTACCGGTGTAGAAGTTGCTTGTAGTAAAGAAGGCACTTGGTCATATACCCCGACAGAAGAGTTGGAAAATGGTACCTATGACGTAACAGCTTGTAGCCCGGATGAAACTAACTGCGATGCGACAGATGGTGAACTGGTTGTAGCAGTGCCAGCCGCTCCTACCGTGGATACTCAAACTTCAGAGAGTGCTACGCCGACTTTGACGGGTACATGTGTTGCTGGATCGACGGTGACGCTGAATATCCGACAGGCTGTGATTAAAGGCAAAGAAAAAGTCACTGAGATTACCGGTGTAGAAGTTGCCTGTAGTAAGGAAGGTACATGGTCATATACCCCGACAGATGAATTGGAAAATGGTACCTATGACGTAACAGCTTGTAGCCCGGATGAAACCAACTGTGATGCAACAGACGGTGAACTGGAAGTAGCCGTTGTGGATGATGCTGATAAAGACGGTATTCCTGACAGTGTCGAAAAAGGAGAGGGTGAAACTCCTCTAGATTCAGACAAAGACGGTATTCCAGATTTTGAAGATACAGATTCCGATAACGATGGTGTTTCAGACGCAGATGAAGCTGGCGACAACCCTGAAACTCCAACAGACACTGACAAAGACGGTGTGCCCGATTATAAAGATCTGGATTCCGACAATGATGGCATCACTGACGTGACAGAGTCTGGTGGTAAGGATGATGATAGCGACGGTTTGCTGGATGACGGTGAAGAACTAACCACCGAACCGACAGATACTGATAAAGACGGTACACCAGATCATAAAGAAGTGGATTCTGATAAAGACGGTGTTAACGACATCGAAGGTACTGATAAGGCTGATCTGGATGCTGATAAAGACGGCAAGATCGACGATGACACCGATACAGATGGCGACGGTATACCAGACGTGGTGGATGGCAAAGAAGGTGAGCCGGGCACCGATGGTGATGCTGATAAAGACGGTATTCCTGACAGTGTCGAAAAAGGTGATGGTAAAGAGCCTTTGGATACCGATGGAGATGGAACACCGGATTACCTGGATACAGATTCAGATAACGACGGTATTCCAGATTCAGAAGAAGCCGGAGATGATCCAGCGAACCCGGTAGATACCGACAAAGACGGTGTACCTGACTTCAAGGATCTTGATTCCGACAATGATGGCATCACTGACGTTAAAGAGTCTGGCGGTAAGGATGATGATAACGACGGCTTGCTCGATGATGGTGAAGCACCGACTGAGGCTCCTGTAGATACTGATGAAGACGGTGTGCCTGATTTCAAGGATCCTGACTCAGACAATGATGGTGTCAATGACATCGAAGGTACTGACAATGCTGCTCTCGATGCTGACAAAGACGGCAAGATCGACGATGACACCGATACAGATGGTGACGGTATCCCGGATGCTACGGATATTGCAGATGGATTTGGAACTGATGCTGATTCAGATAAAGATGGCATCCCTGATAGTGTTGAAAAAGGTGATGGTAAAGAGCCTTTAGATACTGATGGAGATGGAACGCCCGATTACCTGGATACAGATTCAGATAATGACGGAATTTCTGATTCAAAAGAAGCGGGAGATGATCCAGCTAACCCGGTGAATACTGATGGCGATGGTGTGCCTGATTATCAAGACCTGGATTCTGATAATGACGGTAAGACCGATGTAGAAGAATCCGGTGGTAAGGATACTGATAACGACGGTTTGCTTGATGACGGTGAAGCACCGACTGAGGCTCCTGTTGATACTGATGAAGACGGTGTACCTGATTTCAAGGATCCTGATTCTGACAACGACGGTGTTAATGACATCGAAAGTGGTCCAGCTGCGGGTCTTGATGAAGACATGGATGGCAAGATTGACGACGATACTGATACAGATGGTGACGGTATCCCGGATTCACAAGATACCAAAGAAGGACCTGGTAAAGAGTCTGACACTGACCTGGATGGAATTCCTGACAGTGTAGAAATTGGCTCTGATCCAGCCAACCCGGTTGATAGTGATCAAGATGGAACGCCCGACTACCTGGATACGGATTCAGATAACGATGGTATTCCTGATACAGAAGAAGCAGGTACTGATCCAGCCAATCCAGTGGATTCGGATGAAGATGGTGTGCCTGATTATCTGGATCTGGACTCGGACAACGATGGTCTGACCGACGTTGATGAGTCTGGTGGCGCTGATCTTGATCGCGACGGCAAACTTGATGACGGCGCTCCTTTGACTGGTTCGCCGACAGATACTGACGAAGATGGTATTCCGGACTATCAGGATGTTGATTCTGACAATGATGGTGTCAACGATATCAACGGTACTGAAGATTCAGCTCTCGACAGCGATGGCGATGGCAGAATCGATGACATTACTGATCTTGATGGTGATGGTATCCCGGACGTAATCGACGGTTCACCGGGTTCACCAGGAACTAGCGCAGCTGACTTTGATAACGACGGTATTGTTGACGCAATCGATCTCGATGACGACAACGATGGTATTCCGGATGCGCAGGAAGGTGATGGTGCTATCGACACAGATGATGACGGTATGCCTGATTCTATGGACAGCGACAGTGACAATGACGGTCTTACCGATGCATTTGAAGCTGACCCAAGTAATAATTTTGATGCTGATGGAGACGGTATTGTGGATAACTTTGCAGATGAGAATGGTGATGGTTTGAATGACAATACTTCACCAGACATGGTTCCAGCTAACAGTGATAGTGATAGTCAGCCAAACTTCCAGGATCTGAATAGTGATAACGACCTATACACAGATGCTATTGAAGATGGAGATTACGACAACAATGGAATTCATGATTCGATCGAAAGTGGTTGTGATGACTGTCTGGAAGCTGGCGATGGTGGTGGTGGTGGTGGTTCATCAGGATGGTTATTCCTGATGGCACTGATTGCTTTGCTGGCGATGCGCGCCAAGCAGTTCCGTAAGGCTGGTTATAGTCTGGTCGCTTTTTTCACTCTTTCTGCAGCAGCTACTAATGTGGCTGCTACAGATTGTGGTGGTAGCAACGAAGACTTTAGTGGTTGTCTATATGGCACAGTTGGTGCAGCGTATTCACAGCTTGAACCTGAAGGTGTAAGTAGTGGGTGGTTCACTGATGGTGATAACGATACTGGTTTTAATCTTGGTGTTGGTTGGCAGTTTGCACCCAACTGGTTTGCCGAGTTGAACTATGCCGATTTGGGTGAAGCCACTTTAAGTAACTACAACCCGAATATACCGGGCAGTGAAAGTGTTGGCTATTCAACCATTAGTGCAATCATTGGTTACCAGTTTGGTAGTGTTGGAAATAACTGGCGGCCATATGTCCGTGCTGGCGCTGTGGATATGGATATAGATCTGTCTGATCCAGAGCTATGCAATGCAGATACTGATGTTCAGTTAACAGGTGGATTGGGAATTGAGTATCAACCGGATGATTCTAACTTCTTCGCTCGGGGTGGTGCCGATTGGTACTCATCAGATGCAGCAGTAGTTGGATTGACTATCGGAACATACTTTGGTGGTAAGGCAATTGCAGCCCGAAGCATTCCCGCACCTGTAACTGCACCTGCTGCTCCCGTTACTCCTGCTCCAACACCTGCGGTTGAGATGGTGCCTGACGTTGCTGCGACACCTGAGCCTGTGATTAGCTGTCCAGTTGGCGAGATTCTTGACGACAGGACGATTAATTTTGAAACGGATAAAGCGATAATTCGTAACCCGAGTTTCCCGACTCTCGATAATCTGGCTGATTTGTCATCACAATGTCTGGACATGCGATTTGTGATTGGAGGTCATACAGATTCACGTGGATCTGATTCTTACAACCAGGATTTGAGTCAGCGACGTGCACAAGCAGTTGTTGATTATCTTATCCAGCAAGGTGTTGATCGAGATCAGTTCCGCGCTATCGGATATGGTGAGATGCGACCAATAGGTGACAATCAAACTCCTGAAGGTCGGCTTATGAATCGTCGAATTGAAGTTGAGATAGATGAAAACGTTAATTAAAGTTAGTTAACTTCAATAAAAAAAGGCGCCCGACGGGCGCCTTTTTTTGTCTATAAGAAATGAATCATTCTATCTTCAAGAGCGAGTTATCAATCTGCTGGCTATGCAATCGGGTGCGGGTACGATTAGCTGATTCAAGATCGGGATAAGGGCCCAGCAGGACGCGATGCACGACGTTACCATCGTGTAAGCGATTTTGTTCGATACGAGGTTCATAGCCAAGCATACTCAAAGTTGCTTTTTGTTCATCCGCACCACTGGCTTTACTAAATGAACCTACCTGAATCGAGTAACTACTGTAGTCGCTGGAAAATTCTTTGGGTTGTTGTACCACTATAGCATCGTTGTCATTGCGGGTTGATCTGGGAACCACTACTTCAGAGCTGGGCAGGGAGCCATAGAATCCATACTTGCTCTCTTTAGTTTCCAGTTTGGTTTCGTTGTTTTGCGAGCTTGTTACACTACTCGATGGTGTTGTAGTTACCGGGGCAGGTCGTGCTATCACGGGCGCTTGCGGTGTTTGATACTTGAGATACACCAGCAGCGCCACAAACAAACCCAGCATCAAGCCGGTGGCCAGTAAAGCCCAGCTTTTCAGTTCCGAGCGTTTTTTTCGACGCCGGTTGGTTTTCCGTTTGCGTGTGGTTTTTTTACGTGCCATGTGAATCTGCAGCTCATCCTGATCGCGCTATTGTAGTCGATCTGAAAAAAAACCGCACAAGCCTGTGTCTGTCAGGTTGATTGCGGTACTATCCGCCTGCAAATCAAAGAGAATCTATGAAACAAGATCTGGAAAAATTACTCGAGGCGGCGGTTGCCCAATTAATCGAACAGCAACTGCTGCCGGCAGAGATAAACTATCGTCTGCAAATCAGCGATACCAAAGACAAGGCACACGGCGATCTGGCGTCAAACCTGGCCATGATGTTGGCGAAACCTGCCGGTAAGGCACCGCGTGAGCTGGCAGAGCAGTTGATCGCCGCGATACCGGAAAACCCGGTGATCGCCAAAACCGAGATCGCAGGCCCAGGTTTTATTAACTTTTTTCTCGCCAGTGACAACCTCGGCGAACGCCTAGATAGTATGCTGGCTGATGAGCGCTTGGGCGTGCCACTAAAAGACTCACCTCAGACGGTGGTGATTGATTATTCATCGCCCAATCTGGCCAAAGAAATGCATGTCGGGCACTTGCGCACTACCGCCATTGGTGATGCCTTGAATCGGGTGCTCACTTTTCTGGGTGACAACGTGATTCCGCAGAACCATGTGGGAGACTGGGGCACGCAGTTCGGGATGCTGCTGGCGTTTCTGGAAGAGCGCAAGCTGGCCGGTGAAGAGCCGGGTTCCGCATTATCTGATCTGGAAGAATTCTATCGGCGTTCAAAAGCACGTTTTGACGAGTCCGAAGAATTTGCTGATACCGCCCGTTCAATTGTGGTTGCATTACAATCCGGTGACGCTGACTACCTGTCAGCCTGGCAACAGTTTATAGACATCTCGTTGAGCCATTGCCAGCAAGCCTATGATCGTCTTGGCGTGTTACTCACACGTGAGGATGTGCATGCCGAGAGTGCGTATAACGACGATCTGGAGCAAGTGGTTAACGATCTGGCAGAGTGTGGATTACTCAAAGAAGATGCCGGTGCCAAGGTGGTTATTCTGGAAGAGTTCAAGGGCAGGGATGACAAGCCACAAGTAGTTATTATCCAGAAAAAAGACGGCGGCTATTTATATGCGACCACCGATCTGGCAGCAGTACGCCACCGCGTTCGGCAACTTAAAGCTGACCGTTCTTTGTATGTGGTAGATGCCCGACAAGGTGATCATTTTAAACAGGTGTTCAAGGTCGCTGAAAAAGCCGGCTTTGTGCCGGAACATGTATCACTGGAGCATATCGGGTTTGGTACCGTCAATGGCAAAGATGGCAAGCCATTCAAAACCCGGTCCGGTGACAGTATCAAACTGTCTGGTTTGCTCGATGAAGCCGAGCAACGTGCCTACGATCTGGTCAAAGAGAAAAATCCGGAGCTGGATGAAGCGTCCTTACGAGAGATTGCCAGAGTCGTGGGTATCTCTTCGATCAAGTATGCAGACTTGTCCAAGAACAGAAACAGCGATTACATTTTTGACTGGGATTTAATGCTCAGTTTTGATGGCAACACCGCACCATATTTGTTGTATGCCTATACACGCATTAACAGTATTTTTGCCAAAGGCGGAATTGATCCAGAAGAACTACATGGACCAATCCAATTATTGCATCCTAAAGAACAAGATTTGGCTAATCATTTGATAGGCCTAAACTTTATTCTACAAACTGTTAGTGAGCGTGCGATGCCACATTATCTCGCCAATTGGTTGTATGAGATATCTGTAAAATATTCGAGCTTTTACGAAGCATGTCCGGTGCTTGCGGCGGAAACGGAAGCCGAAAAAATCAGCCGATTATCACTCTCTGCGCTTACCGCAAAATGTCTGGCGACCGGACTGGAATTACTCGGTATAGAGACACTGGAAAAAATGTAGCACCAAACAGTGATCGGACGTTGTGTAACGCACCAAAAAACGCCACAATGACTTATTCAGACAAGAACAAACTCCGTAAAGGGTAATACATGCGATTGATACTTCTGGGTGCACCTGGCGCAGGCAAAGGCACCGTATCCAAGGTTTTGACCGAGCTCGATGGTTCGGTGCAAATTTCAACGGGCGATATTCTGCGTGGTGCCGTGAAAGCAGAAAGTGAGCTGGGTAAAACCGCCAAGGGGTATATGAATCGTGGTGAACTCGTTCCTGATGACCTGATTTTAGGCATCATGGAGCAGCGCTTGCTGGAAGATGACTGCAAGAACGGGTTTTTACTGGACGGTTTCCCTCGCACCATTGCCCAGGCCGATGCTCTGGGTGAGATGTTGACCAAACTCGAAATTGAACTGGACATGGTGGTTGAACTGCAAGTACCCAGAGATGAAATTGTCGCACGCTTGACCTCACGTCGTACCTGTTCAAATTCTACCTGCCAGGCGATTTACAATACTCGATTTAAACCCAGCAAAGTCGAAGGTATCTGTGATGTATGCGGCAGCGAGACCATCCAGCGTGATGATGAAACTGAAACCGCTATCCTGCAGCGACTGGATACCTATGACGAGCAGACCTCACCACTGGTTGAGTATTATAAAAATCAGGATATGTTGATCAGTGTTGACGGCACTTCAACTGACACTGTGGTCAGCACCATTCAGGATAATCTCTCCAGCTAGACATTATCTTCAGGCTGCCGCCTCATGATTACCCTTGATGATATTAGTTTGCAGCGTGGCAGCAAGATCCTGCTCACGCATGCCAGCGTGCAAATGCATCGTGGCCAGCGTCTTGGACTGACCGGTCCTAACGGCTGTGGTAAAACCAGTTTGTTGATGTTGATTAGTGGTGAGCTTGAAGTCGATGACGGCACCCTGGCATTGCAGCCTGGTATCGAGATGGCAACGGTAGCTCAGGAAATCGAGGCCAGTGAACAGGCGGCAATTGAATACGTTCTCGACGGTGACCGCGCCTTACGCGAGTGTCAACAAGCACTGGTCGATGCCAGTGATGATCAATTGGCAGCATTGCATCAGCGCATGGAAGAGTTGGATGGTTACACGGCCAACGCTCGAGCGGCACGTTTACTGAGCGGGCTCGGTTTCAGTGAGGCTCAATTACAGCATACCTTGAACGAGTTTTCCGGTGGCTGGCGGGTGCGTCTTAATCTGGCGCGTGCCTTGATGTGCCCATCCGATGTGCTGTTGCTGGATGAGCCCACCAACCACCTCGATCTGGAAGCGGTGCTATGGTTGGAACAATGGTTGAGTTCCTATCCCGGTTTATTGATCCTGATCAGTCACGATCGCGAGTTTCTGGATGCGGTGACTACCCATATTTTGAGTGTCGAAAGTGCCGAGCTGATTCGTTACCGTGGTAATTATTCAGCGTTCGAACAACAACGTGCGGCACGCCTGGCACAACAACAATCGGCCTACGAAAAACAACAGCGAGAAATCTCGCACATGCAATCGTATATTGAGCGCTTTCGAGCCAAGGCGACCAAGGCGCGGCAGGCTCAATCACGTTTAAAGGCGCTGGCGCGCATGCAGGAAATTGCGCCGGCCTATGTGGATAGCCAATTCAGTTTTGCTTTTAAAGAGGCGCCACGCGCCAGCGATCCTTTATTTAATATTGAAAAGGTTAGCGTGGGTTACAACGACACGCCGATACTGGAACAGCTGGAACTCCAGATTCGACCTGGCCAGAGAATAGGGCTGCTTGGCCCGAATGGTGCCGGTAAGTCGACCCTAATTAAAATGTTGGCGCAAGAATTAACGCCAATGGCGGGTGAGTGCAGCCCCGCCAAAGGATTGCGTTTAGGATATTTTGCCCAGCATCAACTGGAGCAACTGGATCCGCAGGCATCGCCCTTATTGCACCTGACGCGACTGGATGCCAAGGTAACCGAACAGGTTGGCAGAAATTTCCTGGGTGGTTTCGGGTTTCATGGTGACCGGGTACATGAGCCGGTAGCGCCATTCTCCGGTGGTGAAAAATCACGACTGGTGTTGTCTCTGTTAGTCTGGCAACAACCTAATCTGTTACTACTGGATGAGCCAACCAATCACCTTGATCTGGAAATGCGCCATGCATTAACTGTCGCGTTACAGGATTTTGATGGTGCAATGGTGGTCGTCTCACACGATCGGCACTTGCTAAGAACCTGTGCCGATGAATTGTATCTGGTGCATCAGGGCAGGCTGGACTTGTATGAAGGTAATCTGGATGATTATCGTCAATTTCTTACTGATACCCATAAAGAGCAAAAAAAGGCTAAAGAAAAACCCAAACATTCGAAACGAGAGCTGCGCCAACGCGAAGCAGAAAAACGAAAACAGTTACAACCATTACGACGTGAGCTGAGTAATCTTGAACAGAGTATGGAGACACTCAAACAGGAGCAGCAAGAGCATGAAAAATTATTGAGTGATACCACTTTGTATACCGAGGAAAAGAAAGCTGAGCTGCAACCCTTGTTAATCCGGCAAGCAGAACTCAAGACACAGTTGGAAGATACCGAGTGGCAGTGGTTGCAAGTCAGTGAAAAGATCGAGCAGGCAGAATCATCCAATGGCTAAGTTGAAAGACACAGAGCGGGCGATAGGTTTATTCGATTCAGGTATCGGTGGCCTGACGGTACTTGAATGTGTGCAAGAAATACTCCCGGCTGAAAATCTGATCTATATGGCAGATAGTGCGCATGCACCCTATGGTGATAAAACAGTTGAGTACATATGCGAGCGTTCACAGCACATTTGTGACCAGTTAATTGACCGGGAGGTCAAGGCGATAGTAATTGCTTGCAACACCGCGACTGCAGCAGCAGCAAGCTTTCTGCGTGAGCAATACACGTTGCCCATTATAGCTATGGAGCCCGGGGTTAAGCCGGCGTTGGCATTATCCAGTAGTGGTGTAATTGGGGTGCTGGCAACGGTAGAAACAGCTCACAGTAAACAACTGGATGATCTGGTTAAACGTTATGCGGGTGAGCAACAGGTCCTGATTCAAGCCTGCCCCGGATTGGTCGAGCTGATTGAAGCGGGTGAGAGTAACAGCGAAAAAACCCGTGAGCTGTTGAAGCATTATTTGCAACCGCTACTGGATGCTGGCGTAGATACACTGGTTTTGGGTTGTTCTCACTATCCACTCATACACTCACAGATTCAGGCATTGGTTGGCGAAAAAATACAGCTGGTAGAAACCGGTGCCCCGGTCGCGCGGGAATTACAACGTCGTTTGCAAAAGAATAACTTGCTCAATAACACGAAAGATCCTGGCCAGATTAAGGTCTTGAGTAGTGCGCCTTCGGCACAGTTGGAAGTGTTGTTTGAACAAATAACCGGTGCAAAAGTACTGCCAGAGCGCTTTGAATAAGCCGATCTTACGCCCGAAGCGTGAATTATCGCTAACATTTTGTGTGGATACTTATTCTCACTCAATATCCTGGTTTATACTTGGGTATTAACCATGCTGTGAGGTTCGCAGATGAAAAATCTACTTTTTCTGTTCATATCAATATTTATTGTTACAGCTTGTGGTGGAGGTGGTGGCTCCAGTAGTAATAACACAACACCGGCACCAGAACCTGAAGCTGTAACCGATGGCCCGCTCGACCCGGTGTACTCTGATCTGACAGCTGTTGTAACTGCT
>CALIRD010000141.1 GCA_938042355.1 uncultured Thiotrichales bacterium | reverse complement strand
TGCGAGGATAAATCAATTTGTAGTCTGTAGTTTTACCAATGTTTTCCTCAATGATTGGCTTGGTAAAGCTCGGCCAGCCAGTACCACTGTCAAACTTGTCGTCGCTGGAAAACAGCGGTAGCTTGCAGGCGGCACACACGTAAGTTCCTTCATCATAGACTTTATCCAACGGGCTGGATCCGGCGCGTTCAGTCGCCGCTTTAAACAGAATTTGATAACGCTCAGGTTCGAGGATCTTTTGCCATTCTTGTTTGGTTTTTTTCAATGGGGTAAATGACATGGTTGATACTGCCTCCTGAGTCTTACTGGATGAAAGAGCACTCTTTTGCCCTGCGCCTGAGCGCGAGCATGCTGATACCAAAGGAAATAAAAACGCCACCTGTAACAGTTTACGTCTATGCATAGTATTTATTCTCCGTTTTTCCTGGAAGGTGGTTTATTAGTACGAAGTAGTTTGCGTGTCAGACGCATTCTAGCAGTGCAGCTTAACTTTGTGTCCTCAAAACTGACAACTTATTTTTAAAGCGAGTGCGAAGTGTTTCGTCATCAGAATTTTCCAGTGCTTTTTTCAAAGCTGCTTCAGCTTGTTTTAGTTTGTTCAGTTGAAAATAGGTTCTCGCTAAACCCTGGTAACCATGATGCAGATAAGGTGCGACCTTTATGGCTTTCCTGTAGTAAAACAAGGCTGAATCATGCTCGTTATTTGAATAATGATGATTTGCTAGATCAATCCAGTAGAAAGGATTGGCGTCATCGAGATTCTTTAATTCAGAACTTATTTTTTCAGCTTCGTCGAAACGTTTTTGATGATTTAATAAAATACGATAGTTACGTAGTAAGCCAACTTTGCTGATGGCATGCTCAATTCCATATTGATACAGTTGTTCTGCTTTGGTTTCATTACCGGTGCGGCGATGTAAAACAGCCATTAGATTTATGTTCTCATGATCGTAGGGTGCTTGACGTACGGCCTCGAATGTTAGCCAAAATGCGCGATTATAATTTTCATCAATCAGTTCCAACGCTGCTAGGTTTCTATAGTACATACCCAGAAATTGTCGATAGACAATCCTGCGCCCAGCGACATCACCCGCTGTTGGGAAAAAATCAATTTTAACTGATGGCTGTAATTGCACGATTGTGTCGCTGAAGGAGTCTAGTTCAGGTTTGTATAATATACTTCTTATGTGATTTGACCGAACGGCAAAATCACCTCGCTGGTCGAAAAAAGGCGTGTTATTGATGGCCCGGTATGTGATATCAACACCCGTTTCAAGTGCAAGCGCGGTGGTCAGGGTTGCCAATGACATGCAGTCACCGGACCTGGAAGCCAGTGTGGTCTCGGCTGAATTGGTTTCACTGGTGTATTCAAAATCTTCTAATAAATTCTCGAGAAATTTTGCAATTCGCATATGCGAATCTTTGTTCTTGTATTTGGGATTATTAAAGTAGTCGAGGAAATATTTTCGTTGTTCATCTTCCAGCTTAAAAATTTCTGAAGGAGTGACGATATTCTCAGGTCTTTTTCCGAATAGTGTTGTGTCGATGTGAGGAATCGGGCTTTGATATACAATTTCTGGAGCATGACTTGCACACCCTGAAAGCCCCAATAACAGAAGTACTGGCAAGGAGCGTAATGTTAATCTGAGATTTTCTACAGCCCAATACATATAAAAATAATAGCAACAAAACGCGGCAAATTTAATTAAACAGGGCCTCTGATGCGTAACATTTCGCATTTTTGCAGGCTTTCAAACAAGAAATTAACGTAACTGTCTGATGATTCAGGCTTGATTTTCAGTGAAACGAAGTGTTCTTCTTTATTTTCAATACGTTCTACGCGGCACGTTTTTCCTGCCCCGGCGAGTATTTCTATGCGTTGAGTGTCAGCAAAAGCCGGGAAAACCTGGTCACCAGGGAGCTTGAGTTTCAAGTGTAAGCAGCCATCACTCAACAGCTCTTTTTCGACTACTCGTGTGGGTAGAGTCAGAATTTTTTCTTTATGATTTCCTATCTCGGGCACGTTTAATACGATATCTGAACAGGCAATTGCTTGACAGCACAGTATTTTTCCAGCCTCACGATCTTCTTCTTGCAGGGCGGGTGGTGTTTCGCCCGGATATCGAATCTCGCCATCAACTTTACTGACCATGCATGCCCCGCATGCACCACCTTGACAGCCGTAAGGCATATCAATGTCGGCGAGTAAGGCAGCAGCTAACAGAGTCTGGTTTGAGCTGCTGGTAAATTCAACATTAGCGGGTTGGATGGTGATCGTGAACTTCATTGTTTATTTGATTGCTCGTCTGGCTTCAACCAGTCTGGGTAACCAGTAGTGATCTGACAACCTGGCAATGCTGACACCTTTACTGCTCGAGGCATGAACAAATCTATCGTCACCAATATAGATGCCAACATGGTTGGGAGTGCCAGCTGGTTTGAAGAACAACAAATCACCTACTTGTAGTGCACGTTTGCTAACTTTATTTCCCACGCGTCTTTGTTCTCTGGTCGTTCTTGGTAATTGCATACCATAAATACTTTGATAAGCATTTTTTACCAGAGCTGAGCAATCGATACCTTTTTTGTTGGTGCCTCCGTATCTATACGGTGTGCCTTGCCAATGTTGATACCATTGCACCCAGCGTTCAGAGTTCACCGGCGTCGTGATTTTCGTAGTGCAAGCGCCGATGCCAAGCAGCAATAAAAAAATGATAGCGAGGTAACTAGTCTTCATAATCAGGATGCAGTAATGGCTCAACACCTGCTTTACGGCGGATCCAGTTCATGCTCTTCAATACGGCTGGTCGACATGCCAGTTTACGTTCCATTCGATATTTGCCGGGGAAGTTCATCAACCCCAAACCTATCAGCATCGTGAGAATGCCTTGACCGGGAATAAAGAACATTAGAAATCCGGCGATTACTAATATAAAACCAAGTATGTTTTTGGCGATGATAATAAAAGTCGCGATAACACCTTTGTCGGCTCTTAGCGCATTGCGATAATGAGGTTGAAAATAATTGGCTGGTAAGCGTGAAATCACAACGGGTATTAATACGATAGAGATAACAAAAGTGATGACCGAGATGATGGCCATCCAGGTAATCAGTCCGCTATGCGCGAGTAATGACTCGGGAAGCCATTCACGCATGTTGTTTTGATCGATTGATCAGCAGGTAAACTACGGCGGCCACAAGTCCACCAATAAAGCCATACAAATGTGCATCGTAGGCCACTTTTCCACCAATCAGTTGTTCTGTGCCAATCGAGCTTTCGGAAACCTGTTCCCAAATAATTTTGGCAATAACGATTACTAGTAGACCAATTGCAAAAGCGGGTTGCGAGCGATAGCTATAGACAGCACCCGCAGCCAACAAACCGTGCAGGATTCCGGAAAGGCCCACGTACCAGATTAAATGAGGTGAAAATAAATGAATGCCGGTGCTCATAATCAAGCCGCTGATAAAAAATGCCATGAGGTAATTGCGAGTATTCCATTCCGGCATAAAAAGCGCAGTAATTAAAATGAGCCCCGCCAGGTTCATGAGCAAATGAATCCAG
>CALIRD010000140.1 GCA_938042355.1 uncultured Thiotrichales bacterium | reverse complement strand
GCGCAAAGCGTAGAAGGTGACATTATTGACCCGTTTGATGGCCAGGCTGATATTCAGGCAAAAGTCTTCAAACATGTTTCCCCGGCGTTTAGCGAAGACCCGGTCAGAATTTTACGTATCGCTCGTTTTTCTGCACGCTATGCAGATTTTAGTACTGACCCGGACACCTTATCACTCATGCAAGAAATGGTGCGCTCTGGTGAAACTTCTGCATTGGTTCCTGAAAGAGTCTGGCAAGAATTACACAAAGCCCTTGCCGAAGACACACCAACCAACTTCATAAAAGCACTTAGAAGCTGTGGTGCGTTAGCAGTCATATTGCCAGAAATAGAACAACTCTACGGCGTACCTCAACCACCCAAATGGCACCCTGAAATTGATACTGGAATACATACCGAGCTAGTGCTTGAACAAGCCTGTAAGCTTAGTCAAAATACACGCGTACGCTTTGCCGCATTGGTACATGACCTTGGCAAAGGTACTACACCTGCCGATATTCTTCCCAGTCACCATGGGCATGAAAAACGTGGAGCACGCATGATCAAAGAACTGGCAGACCGCTTGCGAATACCGAATGATTTTCGTGATCTGGGCATGATCACGTCTCAATATCATACTCATGTGCACAAAGCGGTCCAACTGAAAGCCGGCACTATAGCAAAAACACTAAAGTCACTGGATGTCTATCGTAAACCTGAACGTTTCGAACATTTTCTATTAGCTTGTGAAGCAGACGCGAGAGGACGGACCGGTTTGGAACTGCGGCCCTACCCTCAAGCGGATTATTACCGGAAGATTTACACCGCCGCTTCAAACATAATAACGGACGATATCAACATGTCCGAACTGGGCGGACAACAAATTGCCACAGAGATAGAACGACGACGCATTGCTGCAATATCAGCAATAGAAAAGCCGGTTCTGACTAGTTAACCACCAATAAAGATTCAAGGTAGGCTTGAATTTCCGGAGCCTCTGACGATTTTGCAAAGGCGAGAATATCTTCACCCATCACCGGCTGATCCAGATCAAAACCAGCGTCTACCAGAATCTTCACTGCCTCCAGATTCTT
Source organism: uncultured Thiotrichales bacterium (assembly GCA_938042355.1). Taxonomy (GTDB): domain Bacteria; phylum Pseudomonadota; class Gammaproteobacteria; order CAZUMV01; family CAZUMV01; genus CALIRD01. The sequence continues at coordinate 2,599 of CALIRD010000140.1, read as the reverse complement.
TTTACGTATCGCAAAGACCATGGCCGTAAACCCCATCGGTCCGACTTCATTAACGTCCGCCCCGGAATCAACCAGTTCACTCAAAAGAGAAATATCATCCGCGGCAACCGCTGACATCACGGCCGGCATATTGTCTACTCCATCTTTTGCCCAAAAACCAACGGCCAGAATACCGAGCAGAAAGATTGCCATGATGTAGAGATAGGATTTTCCCATAACCTTAGTAAAACAATACTAATAGTAGTACACCTAGTAACAGGCGATAAATCACAAAGGGCAACATACCGACACGTTCAAGTAAGTTCAAAAACACATGGATGCACAAATAGGCACTGATAGCCGATAAAATGACGGCAAGTATCAGGGAGCCCCATTCTATAACAACTGAATCGACTCTCATACTCCAGAGCTGATACAAAAGCGCCGCTAAAATAACGGGAATAGACATTAAAAATGAAAATTTCGCAGCTGCTTGTCTTGAATAACCCATTGCCAGTGCCGCACTAATGGTTATGCCTGATCTTGAAGTACCTGGGATCATAGCGATGGCTTGTGCAAATCCAATCAACAATACTTGTTTAAAATTGAGCTCATCAACTTCTCGCTGACCACGACCATATCGATCTGCTAAATATAAAACAACACCAAAGATAATCGTCATCATCGCGATCACAATAGGTGAGCGCGCATATAACTCTACTTGTGAATGGAAAAGAGCCCCAAAAAGGATAGCTGGAATCGTAGCCAAAACCACTAAACAGGCCAGACGAAAACTTGGATTTGAACCATTTCCCGTTAACGTACTTAACGTACCAAGTACCATCTCGGTTAATTGTTCTCTAAAATAAAACACTACAGCAATTAATGTTCCAAAATGCACAGCCACATCAAACACTAGCCCCTGGTCTTCCCAATTGGTTAACCATGGCACCAGAACCAGATGGGCAGAGCTGGACACAGGTAAAAACTCGGTCAGTCCCTGTACTACTGCCAACACCAAAATTTGCAGAAATTCCATTCTCTATTTATAGCTTATGCGTCAGGTCTTTGAAATTGAAAGCGCTAAGTCGATGATCAAAATGTCGATTAATACCTAAAACCTTGAATCGCTCACCCATTTCAGATGGCAGAGTAAGTCTTTTTACTTGCTGTGAGTATTCCAGTTGCTTTTGCTCACTTTCACTAGAGCATTGTAAAAATAATTGATCAATACCCGCACCGAGTAAAAAATACGCCTGGGTAGTATAGCCAGACACTTCAAAACCGGATTCAACAGCAGCTTGAGCAACTGCCGTAAAATCAACATTAGCCGTAATATCAATCAGACCCGGATAAACAAATGGATCTGTAATTACATGGTGTCGATAATGCGCTAGCAAGGTACCTTCCACTCTTTCCGGATGATAATACTCGTATTGCTGATAACCGTAATCCACCAAAAGTACTACACCTGACGCTAACACCGCCCCCAGAGTGTCTAACCATGGTCGGACATTCAAATTCATTTCAGATTTATAGGACGTGGATGAGAAAGAAAGTGATAAATCTTCGACTTGCGTTCTCAGCGTTACATTAGCCTCCTCAGAGTGCCAATTTAACCTGTCATCGAAAACAACATGTCGCTCATAAATTTTGTCTTCTCTCACTTCAAAGCATGAGACTGGCATAGCATCCAATACTTCATTTGCTACGACCATGCCGTGCATTGAAAACTCTTCTAGCGTTTCCAACCAGATAACACGCTGACATAAAGTCGGCACTTCTTGTTCCAAGATTTTTTTCTGCCGGAGCTTCAATTCAGGACTAAGTTCAAGAATGAAATATTGTTCCGGTAAACACCCAAGCTCCTCCAAATGCTTGAGTATCGCTACAGCTAGGACACCGGAGCCAGCTCCTATCTCAAGTATCGAGGCGTTTTTGCCAATCTGCTGAATAACTTCTGCTGCTTGATTGGCGATACACATACCAAATAGTGGCGATATTTCCGGAGCAGTAATAAAGTCTCCTGCAGCACCAAACTTGGTAGTGCCAGCCACGTAATATCCCAGACCAGGCTGATACAGCGCCATCTCCATATATCGCGAAAATGGTATAGATCCGCTTTGCTCAATCTCTTCCACAATCAAGCTCGCAAGCTTTTCACTATGTGCTTGCTCAATAGCTGTTGGCTCAGGTAAGGTCTGACTCATTCGTGGACTATAACAGACTCAACCAGCGAGAATCTTTTGAATAAAGTAGTGTGTATTACCGGTGCAGCACGGCGAATTGGAGCAGTTATTGCGACCACCTTTCATGACGCAGGTTATAACGTCATCATTCATCATAATCAGTCTGCCAATGAAGCTGAAAAACTCTCGGATAGTTTAAATGCGAAACGATCGGATAGTGCTTCGACTATTCGCGCAGACCTGGTCACCAACTTCAATGCCAATGAGTTAATCGAGACCGTCGTTAACACCTGGGGTCATCTGGATGTGCTGGTAAACAATGCCTCTGCATTTTACCCGACACCTTTTGGTGAAATTAAAGAGTATGACTGGGACATCTTGATCGGGTCTAACTTGAAAGCACCCACCATGCTCACACAGGCCGCCAGTAC
>CALIRD010000139.1 GCA_938042355.1 uncultured Thiotrichales bacterium | reverse complement strand
CTTGATTCGGCATTCAGTCGATATTATTCGCAAGGGCGGGGTTGTCGTATACCCAACTGATTCGTGTTACGCGCTGGGTTGCCAGCTGGACGATAAATCAGCGCTGAATAAAATCATCCGGATTCGCAAGCTGACCAAGGACCATCATTTTACTCTGATGTGTCGGGATCTTTCAGAAATTTCGCGCTATGCCAAAGTGTCCAATGAGTCTTTCCGTTTGATGAAAGGGCTGACGCCTGGGCCGTATACCTTCATTTTACCCGCTACACACGAAGTACCCAGGCGGCTATGGAATCCCAAAGCAAAAACCATCGGCATCCGCGTGCCAGACAATCCGGTTACGCTGGCCTTGTTAGGTGAGCTCGATCAGCCCTTGATGAGTACCACTCTGATTCTGCCTGAAACCGACATGGCCATGACAGATCCTTACCAGATTCGGGTGATGCTTGAGCATCAGGTTGATCTGATTGTGGACAGCGGGTTTTGTGGAATTGACCCCAGTACCGTGATTGATATGACCTCCGGATTGCCTGAGGTAGTCAGGCATGGTGTCGGACCTGTCGATTGGCTGGAAAAGCACTAATAATTAGCTATCCGGACCTCTTTTTTCGGGCAGATTGAGAGGGAATATCGTATACTCTCTGATACAGCTCACTGCCTCGAAAAACCCTTGAATAAGCCATTTTATTGCCGTTTTAACCAGCTAGCTCATCAATGAGTACAGCACCCGATCCTCAAACCAGAATTCTTTCCGGCATGCGACCTACGGGTCGATTGCATCTGGGCCATTATCACGGTGTGCTCAAGAACTGGGCAGAGCTGCAATACAATTATGAATGCTTTTTCTTTGTCGCAGATTGGCATGCATTAACGACTGATTACGAAGATCCAGCGGGGATTGAGCAAAATTCAATTGAGATGGTGATTGATTGGTTAGCGGCTGGTGTCAATCCGGGGTCGGCAACGATGTTTATCCAGTCTCAAGTGGAAGAGCACGCCGAGTTGCATTTATTACTCTCGATGATGACGCCACTGAGTTGGCTGGAACGGGTGCCATCATTCAAGGATCAACAAGAGAAGCTGCGCGAAAAAGATCTCGCCACCTATGGCTTTCTCGGTTACCCGTTGCTGCAAAGTGCGGATATATTAATTTATCGTGCTGCTGGAGTGCCGGTTGGTGAAGATCAGGTGGCGCATGTTGAAATCACCCGTGAGATTGCACGCCGCTTTAATCATATTTACGGCAAGGGCGTCGGCTTTGAAGAAAAGGCAGAGGCAGCCATTGCCAAGATGGGTAAAAAAGACAAGAAGCTTTACATGCAACAGCGTAAACGGTTTCTTGAGCAGGGCGAAGCCGATGCACTGGAGATAGGTCGGGCACTGGTAGACAGCCAGCAAAATATTTCCGTGGGCGACAAAGAGCGCTTGATTGGATATCTGGAAGATTCCGGAAAAATTATATTGCCAGAGCCACAGGCGTTGCTCACTAAAGCTTCTAAAATGCCGGGCTTGGATGGGCAGAAAATGTCCAAGTCCTATGGTAATACCATCATGCTTCGAGACGATGCTGACACCGTCAATAAAAAGTTATTAACCATGCAAACTGATCCTGCCAGGGTCAGACGTGACGATCCGGGTGACCCGGAAAAGTGCCCGGTCTGGGATTTTCATAAAATCTATTCCAATGAGGAAACTCAGGACTGGGTAGAGCAGGGGTGCAAGAGTGCGGGGATCGGTTGTGTAGATTGCAAGAAGCCATTGGTTGAAGCAGTTTTAGCGGATCTTGAACCGATGCAAAAGCGAGCGGCAGAATTCGAGCAAAACCCGGATGCGGTAAGAGCAATTATCAATGAAGGTAATGAGGCGGCCAGTGAAGTGGCGCGTGATACTATGGACGAGGTAAGGAAAGTGATGGGATTAGCGTACTCATGAGTAAAGACGTAGACACCGGTTCCACAGCTCAGGAAGAGTTACCATTTGCCATAGTGCATGGCGAGCCACTCAGTACGCCACCGACAGATCTGTACATTCCACCGGACGCACTGGAAGTCATACTGGATGCTTTTTCCGGCCCCATGGATTTATTGCTTTATCTGATCAAAAGACAAAATCTGGACATCCTCAATATTCCTATTTCACTGGTCACCGACCAATACGTGGAATACATCAATATGATGAAGGCCATGCGCCTGGAGCTGGCCGCTGACTATCTGGTCATGGCTGCCATGCTGGCTGAGATCAAATCGCGCATGCTATTGCCACGGCCGGTGGAAGAAGACGATGAGGAAGATCCTCGCGCAGAACTGGTGCGTCGCTTGCAAGAATATGAGCAAATCAAAAATGCCTCCGATCAAATTGATGAGCTCCCCCGACAACATCGCGATTACCAGCTGGTAGATGTCGATATACCGAAAGTAGAGAGACAGAAGCCATTGCCTGATATCACCATGCGTGAATTGGTATTGGCTTTCAACGCCGTGATGCAGCGTGCGGAAATGCAAAGCTCACATGAAATCACTCGAGAAGTCTTGTCAGTGAGAGAGCGTATGTCGATGGTGCTCAATCAAATCACTGATACCAGTCGACTGATAGAGTTTCAGTCATTGTTTACGGTCGAAGAAGGTAAAATGGGTGTCGTGGTTTCGTTTCTAGCGGTACTTGAATTATTGAAGGAAGGGTTAATTGATGTGGTTCAGTCCGAACCGCTAGCACCAATTTATTTGAATGCTGTTGCCACAACACAAGAGTCAGACCATGAAGAAGAGTGAGTTGAAAAAAGTCATTGAAGCTGCCTTGCTGGCAGCAGATGCGCCTTTGTCGGTGAATCAGATAAGAAAGCTATTTGCTGATCAAGAAATACCTAAAAATGCAGAGGTAAAAAAGGCGATCGAGTCTCTAATCGAAGATTGCAAGGACCGCGGCGTGGAGCTGCGTGAGGTAGCGAGCGGTTTTCGTTATCAAGTACGTCAGGAACAAGCACCGTTGGTGGCCAAGTTGTGGGACGAAAAGCCTCCGCGTTATACCAAAGCGTTATTAGAGACACTGGCACTGATTGCTTATCGTCAACCGGTAACACGTGGCGAGATTGAGGGTGTGAGAGGTGTCTCGGTTAGCAGTAATATTATTCATTCGCTGATTGAACGTAACTGGATCAAGGTCATTGGACACAAAGAAGTACCAGGTAGACCGGCATTGTTTGCTACCACCAATGAGTTTCTGGATTACTTTAATCTCAAGTCCTTGCAAGAGTTGCCTACCTTGGAAGAAATTACTGATCTGGAAGCGATCAACCCTGAGCTTAAACTGGTCAGTAGTCTCGAGGTGGTGGCGAGTGAAAAAGATGATCCGGCTGCCGTTGGTGAGTCAGATGCAGACGGGGAAAGTGTTGAGGAAGTCATCGACATCCAGAGTGTTCAGGTGACTGAGCTTATTGAAGACACCAGTAACGTAACCAAGCACTAATCCTGAATCGATTTCAAAGATTGAGAATTTAAGTGTCATTTAACAATCACATTCCTCATGGCTCTTTGTTACAATACGCCTGCTTGCATCGGTCCCCCGATGACGTGATGTTACAAACCCCGCCAGGCCTGGAAGGGAGCAACGGTAGTTTCGGAATCGTGCGTTGTGGTGTGGCTGGTGCAAGCACTTCATTTTTTTCTTCACCCTTCTTTGATCAAGCATGAGTTATCAGGTACTTGCGCGTAAATGGCGTCCGGCCAGTTTTGAGGAATTGGTTGGGCAAGAGCATGTGGTACGAGCGATTGTCAACGCGCTCAATACGGATCGAATTCATCACGCCTATTTGTTTACCGGAACCCGTGGTGTCGGTAAAACAACTATCGCCCGTATTTTGTCTCGCTGTCTTAACTGTGAGCAAGGTGTTAGCGCAACACCGTGTGGTGAGTGTTCTGCCTGTCAGGAAATTCTGCAAGGACGTTTTGTCGATTTGATAGAAGTTGACGCGGCCTCTCGTACCAAAGTAGAAGATACCCGGGAGTTACTGGAAAACGTTCAGTACACACCAACTAGCGGTCGTTACAAGGTTTACCTCATTGACGAAGTGCACATGCTCTCCAAGCATTCTTTTAATGCTTTGTTGAAAACACTGGAAGAGCCACCGCCACATGTGAAATTTTTATTGGCAACCACTGATCCTCAAAAGTTACCCGTCACCGTCTTGTCGCGGTGCTTACAGTTTAATCTCAAGCGCGTACCGGCAGATTTGATATCCGGGCATATGGAGAAGATTGTAAAAGCTGAAAATATCAAGGCAGAGTCACCTGCTTTGATACGTCTGGCGCAGGCGGCTGATGGCAGTATCCGTGATGGTTTGAGTTTGCTTGATCAAGCCATTTCTTTTGGTGATGGTGAGTTAACAGATGGCGATGTCGGGCGCATGCTGGGTAGTATCTCGCGCGATCATCTGCTGAAATTAATGCAAGCAGTCGCTCAGTCTGATGCGAACGCGGTGATGAAAGCGATTGATGATCTAGCCGAAATGTCACCGGATTACAGTGTCGTGTTGGATGATCTGATTTCCTTGCTACACAACTTTGCTGTTTTAAATGCGGTTCCCGAGATTCAGGATGAACGTTTAGGTGAGTTAACACCGGAATTGATTGCGCTGGCGAAAGATTTCAATGCTCAGGACTTGCAGTTGTTTTATGAGATTGCCGTACGCGCTCGGCGTGATTTACCGGTCATACCAAATCGACGTTATGCGCTGGAAATGACGATGCTGCGTATGCTCGCCTTTGGTATACAACCGGGTGAGACTGTTGTTGAACAACCAAAGCAGGTCAGACGCACTTCAAGTGACGCAGTACCTGCGCCAGTTAATGCATCGACAGCTGTTACCCCGGAGAAAAAAGTTGTAGAGCAAGCCGTTCCATCTTCTACATCATCGCAAGTAGAGGTTTCACCTGTTGCAGCAGCAACGGCTGTTCAGCCTGATAGTTCGGCGAGTGAGAATGTTGTTAAAGAAAATACAGTGCTAGCCAGTCCTGTGCCCGAGCAGTTAACCGGTGAGATTAATGTCAATAACTGGGGAGACGTGATACCGAGATTGAAGTTGGTGGGAATGAGTCAAGCACTGGCAAGTCACAGTACTATTGTCAGTCTTGAAGATGACAAGCTCACGTTGGCAATGGCAGCCAGTGACAGTACCTATTTAACGGAAACCAGTCAGAAAAATTTAACCCAGTCAGTGTCAGCCTATTTACAGAAAGAGATCAAGTTAAACTTCACCAGCATAGAAGAAGTGCCGGACAGTCCGGCCGAACAGGCCAAGCGTGCTCAGCTGGCACGTGAGCATCAGGCCGATAGCAGCATACACTCAGACCCTGTGGTGGAGAGTCTGACCTCAACATTTAATGCAACCATCATTCCAGGTTCTATTACACCGGATGGTGAAACAGAAGGAGATAATCAATGAAAGGTGATCTTGGTAATATCATGAAGCAGGCTCAGAAGATGCAAGAGCAAATGATGAAAGCCCAGGAAGAGCTGGCGACATTGGTCGTTACTGGCGAGTCTGGTGGTGGCATGGTTGCAGTTGAAATGAGCGGTCAACATGAAATCAAGAAAGTGTCTATCGATGACACGTTGATGGGCGATGACAAAGATATGCTTGAAGATTTATTGGCGGCTGCAATGAATGATGCAGTGCGCAAGGTTGGTGAGGCCAGCCAGGGTAAAATGGGCGGCCTGGGTGGCATGCTTCCCGAGGGTTTCAAGTTACCGTTTTAAGATGCAGCCAAAGAATCTATTAGAAGAGTTAATGGAAAGCCTGCGGGTTTTGCCCGGTGTTGGCCCTAAAACGGCTCAACGCATGGCATTTCACCTGTTAGAGCGTGAGCGTGAGGCTGCCATGACTCTGGCAACTAAAATCCAGGAGTCGGTGACTCGCATCGGGCATTGTCAGCGTTGTCGCACTTTCACTGAAGAAGAAGTATGTGATATTTGCTCCAATCAAGCTCGCAACAATGCATTACTTTGTGTGGTCGAAAATCCCGCTGATTTGTTGGTGCTTGAGCAGTCTGCCAGTTATCGCGGTTATTACTTTGTACTGATGGGGCGCTTGTCACCGCTGGACGGTATTGGTCCCGAGGCATTGGGTATGGATCATCTGGAAGTCATTCTTGATGAGGGAAATATCAAGGAAATAATACTGGCAACTAATTCGACTGTAGAAGGTGAGGTTACCGCGCACTATATAAGCGAAATGGCTGCCACCAGAAATATCTCTACTTCGCGTATTGCTCAGGGTATTCCAATGGGTGGTGAACTAGAATATGTTGATCGTCAAACACTGGCTCATGCGATTGAAGGTAGAACGACTTACTAGCAAGGCAGATCTATGAACGAATGTATCTTTTGTAAAATTGTAGCCCGGGATTTACCTGCAGAAATTCTGTATGAGACTGAACAGGTAATTGCCTTTCGTGATTTGAACCCAGTCGCCCCGCAACACATTCTCATCATTCCTACCAAGCACATCGCTTCCACTAATGGCCTGGAGGAAGAAGATGCAGTAGTTGTTGGTGATATGCATCTGGCCGCGGCTGAAATAGCCAAACGTGAAGGGTTTGATAAAAGCGGTTTTCGAACTGTCATGAATTGTGGTCTTGATGGTGGCCAAACGGTATTTCATATGCATTTGCACCTGCTTGGCGGTAGAACCATGAGTTGGCCGCCAGGCTGATCAAACATATTGATTATTCAGGCTTCAGCTGTCTCTTGCTGATTGATATAGTCTGAACTATGTCAGTAGATACACATTTCGCCTTATCCACATTCCATCCATCCATTCAAGAATGGTTTAGTAGTCATTTTTCCAGCCCATCCGAAGTCCAGTCACAAGCCTGGCCAAAGATTGCCGCGGGTGAGCACACATTACTGGCAGCACCAACGGGTTCAGGTAAAACACTTGCGGCATTTTTAGCGTGTATTGATGCCTTGGTGAAAGAGGGGCTTGAAAAGCCCTTGCCTGATGAAGCGCGGGTGTTGTATGTCTCACCGTTAAAAGCACTCTCCAACGACATTCAAAAAAATCTACAGGCACCAATTCAGGGCGTGAGAGACAAGTTGCTTGAAATGGGTTTGGCTGATGTGGAGATAAATGCCTGGGTCCGAACCGGCGATACCCCGCAATCGGAGCGCGTCAAGGCCACCAAAAAACCACCGCACATTATAGTTACCACGCCCGAGTCATTGTATTTATTGCTGACCTCAAAATCGGGCCGCAAGATGTTGGGTACCATCAATACAGTGATCGTGGATGAAATCCATGCTGTTGCCAGTAACAAGCGTGGTGCTCATCTGAGTTTGTCGCTTGAGCGATTACAATCTTTATGCGGGCGCAGGCTCACTCGGGTAGGTTGTTCAGCTACCCAGAACCCGATAGCGTCAATTGCCGCCTACCTGGTGGGTGATCGTGATGAGAGATGTCACATCGTTGATACCGGACATGTGCGCGAGCGCGATCTTGCATTGGTAACCACGGAGTCGCCGTTGCAAGCGGTGATGCCGAATGAAGTCTGGGGTGAAGTCTACGACGCGCTTGAAACGCTGGTGCTTGAGCATAAGACTACACTGATATTTGTTAATACCCGACGTTTGGCTGAGCGTGCGGCTAAAAATCTATCGGAGCGTCTGGGTGAAGAATTTGTTACTTCGCATCATGGCAGCTTGTCGACCGAGCATCGTAAGTTGGCCGAGACCAACCTTAAAACTGGTAAATTGAAGTGTTTGATTGCTACCGCTTCACTGGAACTGGGTATCGATATTGGTCATGTTGATCTGGTTTGTCAGTTGGGGACCCCACGCTCGATTTCTGTCTTTTTACAACGTGTTGGTCGCAGTGGTCATAGTATTGGCGAAACCCCAAAAGGGCGACTGTTCCCGTTGTCTCGTGATGATCTGGTTGAATGCACCGCGCTTGTTGAGGCGGTACGAAACCATGAGCTGGATCGGCTAAAGATTTGTGATGCGCCCTTGGATGTCTTGTCGCAGCAAGTAGTGGCCGAAGTTTCCGGAAGAGAGGAGTGGGGTACCAGCGAGCTCTATCAATGCTTCAAGCAGGCCTGGCCCTATCGTTCTTTAACCGAGACAGACTTTACAAACATCATCCAAATGGTTGCCGATGGCTTTTCGACTCGCCGGGGCAGGCGCGGCGCTTATCTGCATTACGACGGAATCAATCATAGAGTTCGGCCTCGAAAGGGCGCGCGTCTGACTGCAATTACCAATGGCGGCGCGATTCCAGATCAGTTTGATTACGAAGTGTTTATGCTGCCCGAAGCCTTCAGGGTTGGTACATTGAACGAAGACTTTGCGTTTGAGTCTATGCCGGGTGATATCTTTCAGTTGGGTAATACGTCCTATCGCATTCTCAAGGTTGAGCAGGGCAAAGTATTTGTTGAAGATGCCAAAGGTGAGCCACCCAACTTGCCTTTCTGGTTTGGTGAGGCTCCGGGACGAACCGATGAGTTATCTCAAGCTGTTTCTGCATTGCGTTCCAACATTGATGCCTGGTTGGATCAGGGTATGCAACATGC
>CALIRD010000138.1 GCA_938042355.1 uncultured Thiotrichales bacterium | reverse complement strand
AACGTCCTACCCGACCACGTAACTGGTGTAGTTGCGCCAGACCAAATTTGTCCGCCCGGTTAATTATGATGGTGTTGGCAGATGGAATATCTATGCCGGTTTCTATGATGGTGGTGCATACCAGCAGATTGAACTGTTGGTGAGCGAAGTCCATCATTACTTGTTCCAGCTGTTTTTCCGGCATCTGGCCATGGGCAATTTCCAGTGAAATATCGGGCAGTAATTCTCGCAGCTCGTCGGCGACCTTGTCGATGGTCTTTACTTCATTATGCAAATAGAAGATCTGACCGCCTCGATTCACTTCACGTAGACAGGCTTCACTGATGATGTTGTCATCGCGGGTACTGACAAATGTTTTGATCGGTTGGCGTAGCATTGGTGGGGTGGCGATGATTGACATATCACGCAAGCCGCTCAATGACATGTTCATAGTGCGAGGTATAGGTGTGGCGGTCATGGTCAGTATGTCTACTTCCGAGCGCAGGCTTTTCAGTTTTTCCTTTTGTCTTACACCAAAGCGTTGTTCTTCATCCACGACCACCAGACCCAGGCGTTTGAACTTGATGTCTTTTTGCAGGAGCTTGTGCGTGCCAATCACGATATCTACCGTCCCATCTTCGAGCCCGGCGATGATTGCCTTCGTTTCGCTGGCTTTGCGAAAGCGCGACAAGCCTTCGATTTTGACCGGCCAGTTGGCAAAGCGGTCGGCAAAGTTACTCAGGTGTTGTTCAGAGAGTAAAGTGGTAGGTACGAGGATAGCGACCTGTTTGCCAGCCGCTACTGCGATAAAGGCGGCTCGCATCGCCACTTCAGTTTTGCCAAAGCCTACATCACCACAAACCACCCGATCCATGGGTTGAGGTGCCTGCATATCACGCACCACGTCTTCAATGACGCGTTCCTGATCTTCCGTTTCCTGAAATGGAAAGGCGGCACAAAACGTTTGATACTCATTGTGATCCAGAATGAAGGCATGACCTTCACGAGCCGCTCGGCGAGCATAAATATCAAGTAACTCAACCGCTACATCACGCGCTTTTTGTGCGGCCTTGCGTTTAATTTTTGACCATTGATCCGTACCAAGTCGGTGCAAGGGTGCATGCTCGGGGTCGGCACCGGTGTAGCGGCTGATTAAGTGCAATGAAGCCACTGGCACATACAACTTGTCGTTGTTGGCATACTCCATGCACAGAAACTCGGTATCGATCTCACCAATGTTGAGTTTTTGTAAACCAAGGTATCTGCCAACACCATGATCTTCGTGTACAACGGGTGAGCCAATATTGAGCTCTGTTAGATTTCTGACAATCGCATCGGCATCCGGGGTTTTGCGCCGGCGCTTGCGTCGTTGTTCGGTTTTGAGGGCAAATAAATGTTGTTCAGGAATGATGCTGAGCTGATCATCCGCCAGACGCATGCCCTGTTCCAGTGAGGCAACGGTGATACCTATACGTTGTTCATCATTAAGGAAGTGATGCCAACTGGTAAAAGTAGCGGTCTTGATGCCAAACGGCAGCAGGGTTTCCAGCAAGAATTCACGCCTACCAGCTGATTCGGCTGTGAACAGTATGCGCTGCTGGTGTTGCGCCATGTAGGTATCGAGTAATTCCGCGGGCTGTTCCTGTCTGACATTAATTGAGAGATCAGGTAATGCGCTGGACGATGCATTGAGGCCATCGCTTTCCAGTAACTTGGTTGTGCTGACACTGAAATGGTCATATTCCTCGATGTTCTTGGTTAACTCCAGCGTTCCGATATACAAATCTTCTGGCGGTAAGACAGGTCGTTTCGTATCGTGACGGCGCTGTTCAAAACGTTCGGTGACCGCCTCAAAATAATCAGGTGCTTGTTGCAGACTTTGGTTCACTTCGCAAAAGAGGGTGTCTTGAGGGAGATACTCAAACAAGGTATGCAATTGTTCAAAAAACAAGGGGAGGTAATACTCTATACCACCGCAAGGAATGCCTTGCGTGATGCTGGTGTAAACAGCACTCTTTTGCGGGTCGCCGCTGAACTGTTGCCGGTAGCGAGAGCGGAACTGATTGATCGCCGTCTTATCCAACGGATATTCTCGTGCGGGCAAAATTTTAATCTGACTCGTTTTTTCTATGGTCAGTTGTGTGTCCGGATCAAATATTCGTAATGACTCTATTTCGTTATCAAACAAGTCGATCCGTACCGGATGTTCATTACCCATCGGAAAAAGATCAATCAGCGCACCTCTTTGCGCGTACTCACCATGGGTCATCACCTGGTCAACGGCGCGGTAGCCACCATCTGTCAGTCGTTGTCTAAAGGCATCGAGTTCCAGTATCTCGCCCACTTCCAGATCGAAGCTGTGCGAGAGTAACCAGTCTTTCGGAATGACACGCTGCATCAAAGTGGTGACCGGCACAATTAACAAACCTTTTTCAGCGACGGTAAGTTCTTTGAGTGCTTCAATTCTGGAAGAGATGAGTGCTTCCTGAGGTGAGAATAAATCGTAAGGCAGGGTTTCCCAGTCGGGAAAATGTAAGAGACGGTGGCTGGCTTGATCAAGAAAAAAGCTGACTTCCTGACCGAGCACATCGGCGCTGTGATTATCATCTACAATGATGGTTACAAGCCGCTGTTCATTGCGGCACAGCTCGGCTAGCAACAGTGCAAGGGTTGCTCCGTATAATTGTCCACAATCAGGGTAATCTCGCGCTTTAAGATGGCGAATAGTGTCACTAATTTGCATCGGCCTAGAATAGCAGGCACAGCTATTACACGCTAAACGTTAAGCGTTTTGAGAGAAGAAAGTTTTGAGAAATCGGGACTTCGTACTGATATATGATCAGCGACGAATTAACGAGTGCAGGACAAGCTCGTATTCAAAATAGACGCTAAAGCCATTGTAGTCCCAACGTGAGATAGGTGGGTCACCGACAGCAGCTCTACGAGTATTTGGCTCACCAAAACGACTTAATACCTGGTCTTTGCTCATACCTCTGGTAGGTGTATTAGCGTTTTGTACAACAGTGCGGTTGCCATCAATGTTTAGCACGTCAGCAGTGGTCGTGAGCGGGCTGAATAGTGTCATTATGAGTAATGTGACTGATATTTTCTTCATCTTGGCAATGTCCGAACAGTTTTGTATTGGCAGATTATACCAAACAGTGCACTGAAAACATTGATGGAGATCTCCCAACATCGTCAAAACTCTACCGTTTGGGTTGAAAAACAAGGGCTTGAGGTGGTCCAGAGAGATGGTTATTCTGCTAATTCAACATCAGGTAGAGCTATGACTACGAATAAAACGACCGTTACCGGTGCATCTGTAACAGAATTTATCCGAAATCTGGATTCGAGCCAGCGTCGTGATGACAGTAAAGTCATCATGAAGATGATGCGAAAAATCACTGGACACAGGCCGGTGATGTGGGGCGATAGCCTGATTGGCTATGGTAAGTATCATTATGTTTACGAAAGTGGTCGAGAGGGCGATGCTTTTCTGACAGGATTTTCACCGCGCAAACAAAACATGGTGATATACATTATGCCCGGTTTTAAGCCATACTCTGCGCTGCTAAATAAGCTGGGTAAACACAAGACCAGCGTTTCCTGTTTATACTTTAGCAAGCTTGCGGATCTTGATTGTCAGGTGCTTGAGCAACTGATTGAAAAATCTGTTGTCGAAATGCGTAAGCGCTATCAATAACACTAAGGACATTATGTCAGTCTGGAAAAAACCCGTACCTACTACTGATCAGCTCGATGCACAGGCCGGACAATGTTTGGTAGCAACCTTGGGCATTAAATTTATAGACATTGGCAGTGATTATATTGCGGCAACAATGCCGGTAGAGCCGAAAACTCTTCAACCATTTGGTTTGCTCCATGGTGGTGCCTCTGTAGCACTGGCTGAAACGGTGGCAAGCACTGCGGGTTTTTTGGCTGCCGCTAATGGTAAGGGAGTGGTAGGACAGGAAATCAATGCCAATCATTTGCGTGGTGTCAGAAAGGGATTGGTCACAGCAACAGCGCGTGCTTTTCATATTGGTAAATCCACACAGGTGTGGGAGATTCAGATCGTAGATGAAGGCGACAAGTTGGTTTGTATTTCGCGCATGACCGCAGCTGTTATTGACATGCCATGATTAAAATACAGACTGTTCACACTCATCCCTATATGGTCTAATTCGCGCATGTTTAAACCGCTACCATTATTTGTCGGGCTCAGATACACCCGAGCCAAACGACGCAACCATTTCATATCATTTATTTCCATGATTTCGATTGCTGGCATCGCTCTGGGTGTCTGCGCATTGATCACGGTCATCTCGGTCATGAATGGTTTTGAAACCGAACTGCGGCAGCGCATTTTAGGTATGACAACGCATGCCAAAGTGACTGAGCTCAGCGGTACACTGACCAATTGGCAGGAAGTGCAAACTAAAATCGCAGACGATCCAGGGAGTGTTTTGGGTAGTGCTCCGTATATTGAATTTGAAGCGATGGTGAATCGAAATTCATTGGTAAGTGGTGCGATGATTACGGGGGTGTTACCTGACCAGGAGGCCTCGGTGTCAGACCTTGAGGGGATGATGACCAGTGGTTCTATGAATGATCTTGCTGCCGGAGAGTACAATATCGTCTTGGGTAAGGATCTGGCATTCAGTATGGGTGTTGGTAGTGGTGACAAGATCAGCGTGATCACACCACAAGTCAACGTCACCGTAGCTGGTGTCACTCCGCGACTGAAGCGTTTTACAGTAGCTGGAATTTTTGACTCGGGCATGTATGAATATGATCGCGCTATGGCTTATATACATCTCGAGGATGCAGCCACTTTGTTCAAGCTGGGTGGAAATGTATCCGGTTTGCGCCTCAAAATAGAGGACATGTTCAAAGCACCTGAAGTATCTGCAATTCTCGGTGAGAAGTTAGGTTTTCAATACTGGGTCACGGACTGGACCCGGGTGCATGCCAACTTCTTTGCTGCCTTGAGTACCGAGCGTAAAATCATGTTCATTATTTTGTCACTGATTATTCTGGTAGCAGCGTTCAACATCGTTTCAACCCTGGTGATGCTGGTTACCGACAAGCGTGCAGACATAGCCATCTTACGGACCTTGGGGTTTGCTCCAGGTCAGGTAATGTGGGTGTTTATTATTCAGGGCGCATTAATTGGTCTGATTGGAACCGTTCTGGGAGTGATAAGCGGTGTGTTGCTGGCGTCTAATGTAGGCGTCATTGTGCCGGCAGTAGAGCAGTTTTTTGACACTCAATTTCTCTCGCCAGAAGTCTATCCGATCAGCACCTTACCATCCGATGTTCGTTTCTCTGATGTATCAACGATAGCAGTAGTCGCATTTTTAATCACAATCCTGGCAACACTGTATCCAGCTTGGAGCGCATCGCGCACCAAGCCGGTTGAGGCGCTGCGTTATGAGTGAGTTAGTCCTTGAGGCTCGAGAACTTGGCAAGACCTATACCGAAGGTCCATTAGAAGTAGAAGTATTAAAAGAGGTTTCTCTCTCAGTTGCGCGTGCTGATAAGATTGCCATCATTGGTTCGTCTGGCAGTGGTAAGAGTACCTTGCTGCATTTGCTGGGTGGACTGGATGTGCCGAGCAATGGTGAAGTGCTGGTTACTGGAAAAAATATTTCGGCGATGAGCGGTAAGCAACGAGGCCGTTTGCGTAATCAATCAGTCGGAATGATTTACCAGTTTCATCATTTGTTGCCGGAGTTCACCGCCCTTGAAAATGTGGCAATGCCCAGCCTTATTGCGGGTACTGATATTGATAAAGCCTCGGATGCTGCTGCTGCTTTACTTGAGCGAGTTGGCTTGGGTAAACGTAAAGAGCATAAGCCCGGTGAGATGTCCGGTGGTGAGCGACAACGTACCGCTATCGCCAGAGCATTGATTAATCAGCCAGCTTTGGTATTGGCAGATGAGCCTACTGGTAATCTTGACACCAATACTGCACAGGAAACCTGGCAGCTTATGCAAGAGTTGAATCTGGAAATGGGAACCGCTTTTGTAGTAGTAACGCATGCCATTGAATTGGCAGAGCGTATGGACAAGGTTTACGAACTGAGTAGCGGTTTACTTGGCCAGAAGTCCTGAATTTTCTTCTTCAGAGTTTGCAATAACACCCGCGCGATCTCGACGGCGTTTCATCCAGCGCCGGCGTACCATGAGTCTCCAGCCAGAATAGATCATTGTATGGGCTAGTGAACTGGCGAACACAGCCAGCAAAAAACACCCTGACAGCATAGGTTTATAGATATGAATAAAGCCCTGTTGTAACCATTCCAGTGACAACTCAATGTCGAACGCAATTTCAGGTTGTAACGTGATCCAGCTACCTAGTCGATAGGCAAAATAAAAGATCGGTGCATACGTAAACGGGTTGCTGACCCAGGTCGCGGCTAACGCCAGCGCCAGATTACCGCGCAGCACGATTGCAAATAGAACCGCGAGCAACATTTGTCCAGGTATGGGCATAAATGCTGAAAACAGGCCAACTGCTATACCTACACTGACCGAGCGTTTGTTCAAATGCCATAGATTGGGGTCGTTGATCATGCAGCCTGACATGCGCGCGAGACGCGTATCACGAATCCAGTTTGTGTTTGGAAGGTATCTTCTCAAAAGTTTCTTTGGCATCATGTAAACAACGGATCTTGAAGGCTAAGGGCACTCTAAATAGTGACCAACAAGGATGTTGCAATAAATCAAGGGCTTATGCAACGCTTCGTACTTTGTTTCGTGACTGGAGTTTTACTACTGACCGTTCTGGTTAAATTACCTGACCAGCGCATCTATTTTTTGTGCCTGCCTTTCATCCTTTTAGTGTGGTTTAAACGAAGCTGGTTTTGGTTAACGGGATTACCTGTTGGTTTTCTATTTGCGTTTTATCATGCGGATCAGCTGAGTCAATTTGAGCTACCACATGCGTTGCAAGGTGAAAATGTGGTGGTTATAGGTGAGGTCGATGGTGTTCCGCAGCAACGAGATGGTGGTTTGTCATTTACCTTGAAACTGCATTCCTGGGAATCCGGTTTTGAGCAGAAGCCAGATAAAATTCTGTTGAATTGGTATCGTGCCGCACCAGAGATAGTGGCTGGCGACAGCTGGCAGCTTACTGTCAGACTTAAACGCCCGCATGGTCGTTTGAATCTGGGTAGTTCGGATCGAGAGAAATATTTATTTCATCAAAGTGTACAAGCCACCGGTTATGTGCGGGATACCAAGCCGCATGAAATAGAAAATAATCGTCGACTCGGCGCAAAACGCTTCAGTTTGAATCGAGCACGCCAATCATTAGCCCAAAAAATCACTAACGTGTTGCCGGACTCTAGCGTGAGTGGGCCAGTGCTGGCACTAACTTTCGGGCTCAGAGATCAAATGAGTCAGGAGCAATGGCAGGTTTTTCAGGCTACTGGTACTACCCACCTGATGGCGATCTCTGGCTTACACGTTGGTCTGGTAAGCGGCTTACTGTTTTGGTTGTGTCGAAGGCTTTGGTCGAGGTCAGAGCTTTTGTGTTTGTGCTTGCCCGCGGCCAAAGCAGCAGCGGTAGCGGCGTTGCTTGGGGCTATGCTCTATGCTGCAATGAGCGGTATGGCGGTGCCGGCACAGCGTGCTGCATTAATGGTTGCCATAGTTGCCATGGCGGTGGTTTTTGACCGTAAGTTGTTTTCGGGTTATTTGTTGTCACTGGCGATGTTGTTGATATTGCTGCTGGATCCATTTGCGGTGTTGTCAGCAGGTTTCTGGTTGTCGTTTGCGGCAGTTGCGGCGCTGTTGTTTGTATTACAAAAAAACACGGCAGAAAAAAAGAGTTGGCAGTGGTTGCAAGTACAAATGTTGTTGTTGGTGGCGTTGTTACCTCTGTCTATCTGGTTCTTTCAGCAAAGCTCATTGATCGCGCCATTGATTAATTTGGTAGCAGTTCCTCTAACCGGCTTGGTGGTCGTGCCTTTGTTACTCACTGGTACATTATTAATGTCAATCTTGCCAATATTGGCAAAACCGGTATTGCAGCTGGGTGAGTGGGTCTTGAGTTTGCTGGTCAAATTGCTCGGACTGGCCGCTAATTTAACCGACAGCATGATTACTTTGCCGAAGCCTGAGTTGTGGGTATTGTTGCTGGCAGTGATCGGCATTGTGGTGATGCTCGCACCTCGTTTGTATTTTAGTAAGGTAGCTGGCGCATTACTATTGTTGCCGTTATTTTTTAATCGACCGGCCGGTGTGCTCGAGAACGAATTCCGGGTTGACGTTTTGGATGTCGGGCAGGGGTCTGCCTACGTGATTCAGACCAGCCAACACGTCATGGTGTTTGATCCGGGGCCACGCTATGCCGAAGCCTACGAGGCAGGTACTGCTATTGTTACACCGTTTCTTCGCGCGCGTGGAATCAGTTCACTCGATGCATTGGTAGTGAGCCATGCCGATAAGGATCATGTGGGTGGATTAGAGGGAGTGCTCGATAATTTCAGCATCGAACATCTCTTCCTACCTGATCCTGCGTCGGTTACCGAGCTTGATGCAATGGCCTGCCACAAAGATCAGCAATGGGAGTGGGACGGGATCAGTTTTACGATATTGAGTCCTTCTGTCGATTTTATCCGCCATGAAAATAATCGTAATGATGGCAGTTGTGTTTTATTGGTAAAGTCGAAGACGGCAAGTATGTTATTTACGGCTGATATAGAGCAGGGTTCGGAGCGTGTTCTGGTGAGCAACTACCCGGCTTTGGTCGCAGACGTTATGACCGTACCCCACCATGGTAGTAAGACATCCTCAAGTGAACTATTGCTGGATTTAGTCAAGCCTGAATTGGCAATTGTATCAGCGGGTTACCGTAATAGCTTTGGTCACCCCAAACCGGAAGTACTCGAGCGCTATTTTAGAAATAACATTGATATTTTGGAAATCACCAAAACCGGTATGCTGACACTCTATTTTCGAAGTGACGGCAGTATCGATACGACACACTATCGAAAACAACAACAGCGTTATTGGCATCGATAATATATTTATGAGTGAGTTGCTTGTTGTTGCTCAATGCTTTCAGTTTCTGTGCCCCAAACCCAGAAGATAATGCCGCCAAGAGTAACTAGTACACCCGGTATGATTCCGAAGGCTAATTTGATGCCTGTGCGTGCTGCCTCGCTTTGCTCGCCACCCATCGCTGCAGTGGCAGAGTCGAAACCAAAAAAAGATAAAACCAAGCCAATCAGTAAAGTCCCGCCAAAGGCAAAACCTATTTTGTCTGCCGATATCCATCCGGCTGAATATGCTCCGCCATCTCCATCTGCTGAAATATCGGTAACCATCGAGAAGCCGAGCATGGCCCAGCCTGAATTACTCACGCCCATAAGAAATGCTAAAACATAAGCAAACTCAGCTGAGATACCGGATGTGATCGCCCAGAAGCTCATAACGGTTGAATACATGAACGATGAGATTAAAAATAATGATTTTTTGCTGAATCGCGTTGCCAGCTTGACCCAGACAGGTTGGGCGAGGATTATGCCAATGCTGGAAATAATAATCAGTTTGGGAATGTAGCTGAAAGGATCAGCAATGCGCATGTTGTACATCAGGAAGTAAAGAAATGCTGCATAGGCCATACCAGCACCTGTCAGCTGCACCAGATTAGCCGTTACCAGAGGTGTAAAGCGTTTCGATTTCAAGGCATTGATCATGGCTTTTACAGTGGGGTTTTCTATTGTTGCACTATCAACTTCTTGAGATTGAAAGGCTGGTGCAGATCGGCTCGTGAGCCAGGCTATTAATAATCCAATGCCGCACACGACAGATAACATCAAGCCGAGTTTCTGATAGGCAGCCAGAGCAGTCTCTGGATGTAAACTACCATTTTGTGCCAGAAACCAGGGCGACAGTCCAGATGCGATCAAGACGCCTATGGCAGTAAAAACCAGTCGCCATGCCATAAGCTTGGTGCTGTCCACCGGGTTGGTTGCCAGCTTTGAAGCAATTGCCAAATAGGGGACTGAGAATGAGCCAAACACAGCCATGTAGAAAGAAAAGATCGCTACGATATAGATGATCTGGGTTGATTGAGCAGCTTCGGGTACTCTAAATAACAAGAACATTGCCAGCGGCGCCAGCAACACGCCTGCCGCTAACCATTTCGGCCAGGCATTCGGGTTTTTCTGGGAAATATAACCGACACTTAAATCAGCTACGATGCCGACAAACAGCTTCGGAATAAAAATCGCTGTGCCTGCAACAGCGGGACTAATGCCGAGCACGTTGGTCAGGAAAAATAGTAGTAGTACCGAAGGAATATCTCGAAATACCTGGCCTGCAACCTGACCAACGCTATAACCGAGAGTGCGTGAAAGACTGAGTCCTGTTGTCATGTTATTCATAATTTTCATCAATTCGTATGCTGATAGCCTTGGTTTTCAAGTATTCATCGAGACCTTCGCGTCCCAGTTCGCGTCCCCATCCCGATTGTCGATTCCCGCCAAAAGGCGTTTCGGCACTGATGGCAGCATGGGCATTGATAGCTACCTGCCCGGAGTCAATGTGTTTGGCTATCTCCAGTGCGGTGGCAATGTTTTTCGACCAAACGCTACCGGACAAGCCATAATCAGTGTCGTTAAGAGCTGTTAGAAAGCTCTCTCGGTCGTTATCAAAATCAACTACTACCATGACGGGGCCAAAAATTTCCTCTCGAACGATTCGCATCTGGTGTTTACAGTTTGTGAAGACAGTGGGTTCTATCCAGTGCCCGGGTGGATCGAGTGAGTTGCCGCCACGATGCAGTGTCGCACCCTCATCTTTACCTACTTGGATATACTCCAGCACACGGTTATTTTGAGTTGATGATATTAGTGGCCCTATAAATACATCCTCTTCAAAGCCATTGCCGACCTTAAGCATGTCAATAGCAGTGTCGAGTTTTTTGAGGAATTCCTGCTTCACGTCTTTGTGAATAAAGACTCGAGTACCGGCCATGCAGTTTTGACCGCTCATTCCAAAACAGGCCATAGCCGCCGCTGGGGCGGCCAGATCGAGATTTGCATCCGCCAGCACAACAAATGGAGATTTGCCACCCAGCTCTAAAGAGACTTTCTTGAGATTGGTTTTGGCGGACTCAAGGATGATTTTGCCAACTCGGGTTGAACCGGTGAATGAAATTTTATCGATGTCTTGATGTTCCGCTAAATGCTGCCCAACAATAGCGCCATCACCATGTACCATGTTAATCACACCTGGTGGCAGACCGGCTTCATCGGCGAGCTTGACGAGTATTGAGGTGGTCAAGGGTGCCAGTTCGGGTGGTTTAATCACCGCGGTGCAACCTGCTGCCAGAGCAGGTGCCAGCTTCATCAAACAAATTCCTGCTGGTGAATTCCATGGAGTAATCATGCCTACGACGCCGACGGGTTCTTTCTGTGTGTACACCAGGAATTCCTGATCTTCACGCCCGAGCGGGGTAGTAGGAATGGTGTCCCCCATGATTTTTGTTGGCCAGCCGGCGTAATAGGAGAGAAACGACGGGAAGCCAAATTGCATAGTAGGAAGAGTCCATGATAGTGGAGTGCCACTTTCAAAGGTCTCCACTTCGGCTAATAATTGTGCGTGTTCTGCAACCAGTCTGGAAAAGTTGTTCAGAATATTGGTTCGGATAGCAGGCGCCGTTGTTTTCCAGCCATTATCAAACGCCGCGCGAGCTGCTGAAACAGCAGCATCGATATCATCAGTAGTACCCTGCTGAATACTGGCCAGTGTTTTTTCAGTAGCAGGATCAGAAACGATGAAGACCTTTTTCGAGTTTCCTTTTACCCAGTCACCATTGATGAAGTGTAAGTGCTGCTGACTTAAAAACTCTGCGGTTGTGCTCACGCTTGTTGACTCCGTCTTACTACGTATTGCTTATTCTGGATTTATGTCAGTATCAGTCTGTTTTTCAGAATAGTTTAATGGAAGGGACAATAGTCCTCTTTGACGACAATATCAAAGACAAACATAAATTTAGCCATACCCGCCAGTAACCCAAACACCATGCCGAGCTCAAAAATCTGTCCCTCATTAAAGTACTGACGCAACTCGGTATACAGTGATTCACCAAGAGACCCGGTACTATTGGTTAAGGCAATTTGTTCAGCTAATCGAATGACAGCCAGTTCTTGATTACTAAAGTTGTCTGTATCGGCAGTTGTTAAGTGTTCGATTTGAGTTTCTGTTATGCCCGCGTCCAGTGCATCGAGTCGATTACCCTGGTTGCAGGTTTTGCAGCCGTGTTCTAACGATAATCTGAGTCGCCCCAATTCCTTGAATTTTTTATCGACTTTGCCAGCGTAAAAGAGCTCATTATAAAAGCGTTGCATATACCAGTCGAATATTTCCGGTGAATGCGCGGAAGATTCAATGAAATGCGCTTCGCCGCGACGCTGCATGGACTTGTCCCAAATTTCCTGCATATGCTCGGGCATCTCGTTTCTGGATAGACGGGGAAACACAGGTTGACTGACATTGCTCATTTCTTTTACCTCCATAGACACTATAAAGGGAAATAACGTGATCTATAACCCTATTTGAGTGCCTTTTTCGCTCGCCGCTTGTCCGTATGTTTCTCCGCTGTGTCAATTTCGGTATCATGTGCGCGCTAACAATACATAGCTGGAGTCCACGTGTTTGAACTAGTCAGAGCAGGCGGCATGCTGATGCTGCCCATTATTCTGTTTTCAATTATTGCAATGGCGATCATCGTAGAGCGCTTCTGGAGTCTTAAACGCGATAAAATCATTCCGCCACAACTGGTCAGAGATATTGTTGGCTGGGCACAAAAAAATGAACTGGGCCAGGACAAGATAAGTTCTGTACGTGATGGTTCGCCATTGGGCAGGGTGCTGGTCGCTGGTCTCAAAAACTCCAATCAGACCCGTGAAGTGATGAAGGAAAGTATTCAGGATACCGGGCGACACGTTACTCACGAATTACAACGCTTTCTCAATACACTCGGAACGATTGCCGCCGTATCTCCATTGTTAGGATTGTTGGGAACCGTGCTGGGAATGATCAAGGTCTTTTCGGTAATTACGGATATCGGTGTCGGCAACCCCGGAGAACTTGCTGGAGGTATCTCTCAAGCACTTATTACTACAGCGGCGGGTATTGCCGTGGCGATACCGAGTTTGATGTTTTACCGCTATTTTAAGGGTAAGGTCGATCAACTGGTAGTAGAGATGGAGCAAGAGTCCATCAAGCTGGTTGAGGTTGTCTACGGCAAAAATAAAAATACCGGTAAGGATTGAGCGTGAATTTTCAACGCAAGGAAGAGGAAGAGGTTGGCGTTAATTTAACGCCGCTCATCGATGTGGTATTTATCTTGCTGTTGTTTTTTATGGTGACCACTACCTTTAATCGTCATTCCGAATTGCGCATCGACCTGCCGGAAGCCAGCAGCGAGTCACAGCCTGAGCAACAGAAGCAACTCGAGATAGCGATTGATGCCTCTGGCACTTACTTTGTAAATGGTCAAAGAATGGTGAATACCAAAGCCGAGACGTTACTACTGGCGCTGCGTAAAGCTATTGGTAATGACAAGGAAGTACCGGTCAGTATTCGCGCTGATGCTAAAACTCCACATCAAAGTGTCATTACCGCTATGGATGCGGCCAGTAAACTCGGCTTGACCAAAATGTCTATTGCCACAACTGAGACCACAGAGTAGTCTCATAGCTGGTATTGTGGTGTTGAATACATGAGTTCCTCGATTGAAAAATCGGGCATGCAAATATACAAACGCTTGCTCGGTTACAGCCTCGCACATAAAAGTCAGCTGGTCATAGCAATCTTCATGATGATAGTGACGGCATTAACGCAGCCGGCATTTGCCGCGTTGATGCGACCGTTGACTGATGAGGCCTTTGTGCAATCCGATATGGCAGGAGCGCCCAGGATTGCCGGTCTTATTTTTCTGGTGTTACTACTCAATGGCGTTGCCAGCTTTTTTTCGGGTACCTTGATGTCGCGTATTGGTTGGAGCGTGATTAGCCGCTTGCGTGGTGAATTATTTTCCAAGTACCTCAATATGCCGACCGGATTTTTTGACAGTGCCTCCAGTGGTAAGTTGATCTCGAGTATTACCTACAACACCGAACAGGTCGCTGAGGCGGCAACCAACAGCATTACCTTGTTGATTCGAGATGGCGTGGCAGTACTTGGGTTGTTGGCGATGATGTTTTATCTCGACTATCGCATGGCGATGGGTTTTCTGATTGTTGCTCCGGTAGTGACGCTCATAGTGACCTATGTGACCCGACGTTTTCGCAAAATCAGTTCGCGTATACAAAATTCCATGGGTGATGTCGCGCATGTGACCGAAGAAATGGTCAACGCTCATCGAGTGGTCAAGATCTTTGGCGGCCATGACTATGAAGAAAATCAATTCAAGAAAGCCAATAGTTTTAACCGTACTCAAAACATTAAATTAATCGTTACCAAATCTGCCAGCACACCGATTGTACAACTGTGTGTGGCTTTGGTGTTGGTGGGCGCTATTTTGTTCGCTTCCAGTAAAAACCTGGCCGAGCCGGTAACCGCTGGTACCTTTGTCGCCTTCATGACCTGCATGTTGTTGTTAATGCCATCGATCAAGGGTCTGACCGAAATCAATCCGCGCATACAAAAAGGCATAGCGGCAGGCGAGAAAATATTTCTGGTAATTGATGACGAAAATGAAGTCGATGACGGGCAACTGTCAATGCAGCGCTCCGATGGCAATCTCGTGTTTGAAAACGTGGGCTTCCGCTATAGCCCAGATGAGAAGGAAGTCTTGAAAGATATCAGTTTTGAAGTCAGTGCCGGTCAGACAATCGCCTTTGTCGGTTTTTCGGGGAGCGGTAAGTCTACCTTGGTGAATTTATTGCCACGCTTGTATAACCCGGGTAGTGGGCGAATATTGCTGGACGGTATTGCCATCGACGAGCTGAAACTGAAAGATTTGCGTTCGCAAATAGCGTATGTCGGTCAAGAGGTTACTCTTTTTAATGACACCATCAAAAACAATATTGCCTATGGCGAGCTGGCAGATGCGAGTGAAGAAGAAATTATCACGGCGGCCAAAGACGCCAATGCCTGGGAGTTTATTCAGCAATTACCCGATGGTTTGGACACGATGACCGGCGAAAAGGGTATGTTGTTATCGGGTGGTCAGCGCCAGCGGCTAGCCATCGCCAGAGCGTTACTTAAAAATGCCCCGATTCTGATTCTGGATGAGGCTACGGCATCACTGGATACCAATTCAGAACGCTTGATTCAGACCGCAATAGAAAATGCCAGTCGTGATCGCACCACTTTAGTCATCGCGCATCGCTTATCCACTATTGAAAATGCTGATATGATTTTAGTTATGGAAGATGGCGAGATAGTGGAGCGAGGCAAGCATGCGGAGTTACTGGCATCCAATGGTAGGTATTCCAGTTTGCATGCCATGCAATTCTCAGCCGAGTGATGCAAGGGGCTGATCTGTCATGGCGGTAGAAAAACGACTGGATCATTATTGGTACACATCGGGCCCAGTGTCATTCGCTTTGTGGCCAGTTTCCTGGTTATTTACCGCGGTTGCCAAGGTCAGGAGGTTTGCCCAGACCGCTTCGCAACAGCCTTTGCCTGAAAATATTCCACTGATCGTGGTGGGTAATATCAGTGTCGGTGGTACGGGCAAGACGCCGATGGTGATTTGGCTGGCAAATATGCTCAAAGCCTACGGTATGAACCCCGGTATCGTTAGCCGTGGTTATGGTGGTTCTTCACTGGAATACCCTCAGAAAGTTACCCGGAAAAGTAATCCGCTGAAAGTAGGCGATGAGCCGGTGGTTATTGCCCGTTCTACCTTATGTCCGGTGTACGTCGATCCGAATCGCTTGCGCGCGATCGATCATCTGGTGCGTGAAAATGTCGTTGATATCCTAATTTCAGATGACGGTATGCAGCATTATAAAATGCCGAGGAATCTGGAAATTGTCATGATTGATGGTATTCGCCGCTTTGGCAATCATTGTTGTTTGCCAGCGGGTCCCTTACGCGAGCCTGTCAGTCGCTTAAAGTCTGTTGATTTTAAAGTGGTCACCAGTGGCGATAAGAAAAACGAAGATGAATATGTCATGCAGTTACAGGGTAAGGAGTTGGTCAATGTTCGCGACCCTAAAAAATCCAAACAACTGAAAGATTTTCGTCGGCATCAAGTACATGCAGTGGCCGGCATCGGTTCACCCATTCGTTTTTTCACCACTCTCACATCAGCAGGTGTCGAGGTGGTCAGGCACCCGTTCCCGGATCATCACATTTACAAGGCGGCAGATTTGAAATTTGCCGTTGATCTGCCGATTATTATGACTGAAAAAGATGCCATTAAATGTGCCCATCTGGTCGGTGATGATGTTTGGTACTTGCCAGTCAAGGCCAAGCTGGGGCATGATTTTGCTACTAATCTCATTCACAAAATTAAGGCGATACAGCGTGGACAAACGACTGCTTGATATTCTGGTGTGTCCTGTAACCAAAGGACCGCTAATTTATGACAAGAAAAATGCGGAGCTTATTTCATGTTCGGCGCGTCTGGCCTACCCGATTCGGGACGACATACCGGTAATGCTGGAAGATGAGGCGCGGCGTATGGAGAGTGACGAAGTAGAGCAGTACCGGGCGTGAGTCAGCGTTCCTTTAACATTGTCATACCGGCACGGTATGACTCAACCCGATTACCCGCCAAAGCGCTTTGTGATATTGCCGGCAGGACCTTGATTCAACGCGTGTATGAGCGGGCTTGTGAAAGTGATGCTGATCAGGTTTTGGTGGCAGCGGATGACCAGCGCATTATAGATTGCTGCAACGATTTTGGAGCTAATGTGCTGCTGACCTCGACCGAGCATCCCTCCGGCACAGATCGTTTGGCGGAAGTTGCTGCGCATGAGCAATGGTCGGATGATCAGATTGTGGTGAACTTGCAGGGCGATGAGCCATTAATGCCGGCAACTTTGATCAACCAAGTCGCGAATAACCTGGCGCAGGATAGCCAGGCCGCGATTGCGACCTTCTGCAAAGAGTTTGAAACCGAAGAAGATTTTCGAAATCCGAATTGCGTCAAGGTAGTGTTTAACCAACTGCAGCATGCCTTGTACTTCAGTCGTTCGCCTATTCCGTATGATCGTGATCAGGAGTCATCGCAGCCGACGTATCATCATCTGGGTCTGTATGCTTACCGTGCTGGCTATCTTGAGAAATTTGCGCAATCCGCTCCCACTACGCTGGAGCAACTGGAAAAACTGGAGCAGCTAAGAGCGCTTGAGCTTGGCGAAAAAATCCATGTGGATGTAACAGAGCTTGATGTCGGCATCGGCGTTGATACCGAGGCGGACCTGGAACAGGTCCGCCGTTTATTTCAGTAGTATTCTAGTGGGCTGAGGCCTCATCACCCCAGATTTGCTTGACGCGTTTGTCCCGGCCACAACCAGTGCGGTAGATTTTGTAACGAATCGGGTTCTTTTTGTAATAGTCTTGATGATATTCTTCAACCGGCCAGAATTCGTTGCTATCCAGAATGACGGTAGCTACTTGCTGGTCGGGAAATTGTTTCATGACTTCAGCTTTTGTGCTCTCAGCCAGTTTCCGTTGTTCGTCATCATGAACAAAAACCGCACTCTGATATTCAAAGCCTTTGTCACAGAATTGTCCGCGGTTATCGAACGGATCAATACTTCTCCAGTAAATATGGAGTAACTCGGCATAACTGACGATCTCAGGATCAAATTCAATTTCGACCGCTTCATAATGACCTTCATGGTTACCACGATAAGTCGGGTTTTTCAGTGAGCCACCGGTAAAACCGGACACGGCACTGATCACGCCATCCAGATCCTGAAAGTCAGACTCAACACACCAAAAACACCCGCCTGCAAAGGTGGCTTTATCTGCGAGCGCAAAGGTTGGGGCGATGACCAGTATTGAAGTCAGTAAAGTGAGTGCGAGGTTTCTCATGCCGTGTTAGTCCTTATTCTTCATGATTGAGTAGTGTATACGACAACGAATAACAACTGGATGTTCAGTATGTACCAAAGATCACGGAATATGGGTTGTCCGTCTGTTGTTGTTGGATTTGTCCATTTTATTACTTTTGACACCATTTTTTCATTTTTGATTGATTGCCTCTTGAATGAAATCTATATAAAACAATGAGATAGATAATCAGGTTTCTTGGCATGGTGTTTGCTAGCTAGAGGTAAGACTAACAACAAGAGGATTGACACCATGGATAGCGTTACCCAAAAAAGACGTCGAGTACTATTTTCAATTATTGCCCTGGTCGTAATGTGCTTCTGGTTAGAAGCTTGTGTCGTGCATGTGCATGCGCACGAGGATCGAGATTATGGTCCGACGAGAACCGAACTGCGTGATTTGAGCGGTTTTACTGGTGTTGATGCCGGTGGTGTTTTTGATATTACGATTTCCCCGGCGACAGAATACTCCGTTTCAATTGAAGCGGGAGAGCAATTATTGCCATTAATTGAAACCAGAGTGAGCAACGATACCTTAAAAATCAAGTTCGATCGTAGTGTAAAGAATGTGGGTGATGTCAAGGTAGTAATTGGTATGCCCGCTTTGAATCATGTGGATCTTAGCGGTGCTTCAGCATTGCAAGTCGAGCCGGGCTTCGAAGCCGATCGATTCACGGTTGATTTATCGGGTGCGGCAAGCTCATCGCTCGATATTGCTGTTAACAAGTTGCTGGTGGATTTATCCGGTGCGGCTGATTTGGAGCTGGCAGGTAAAGCCTACACGCTAGTGCTGGATGCGAGTGGGGCTTCAGAAATTTCCGCCGAAGATATGGTGATTCGAGATGCGCAGATTGATTTGTCAGGAGCTTCCGAGATCGATTTGAATGTCACGGGAGAGTTGGTTGTGGAAGCTTCAGGTGCATCAGAAGTGAATTGTATCGGCCGACCAGAATCCAGTAGAGTTGATACCAGCGGCATGTCAGATATTAGCTGTTAATCTTTAATGGAGTTTCTACGCAGCACTCAAACCAAGGTACTGTTGTAGAAACTCCTGTTTGGGTATGGCTACTGCACCCAAACTGTTCAGGTGGTCATTGGGTATTTGGCAATCAATCAGTTTGATGCCTTTATCGGTGAGCCATTCACATAAAGTAACCATGGCGACTTTGGACATGTCCGTTTTCAAGTGAAACATGGATTCGCCGCAAAATACTTTATCCAGTAACAAGCCATACAGACCGGCAACCAGTTCGCCTTCCAGATCCCACACTTCAATTGAATGTGCATGCCCTTGCTCATGTAATTGGATGTAGGCTTTTTGCATATCATTGGTGATCCAGGTGTCGGAAGAATAACTACGAGGAGCCGCACAGGCTCTTATCACTTCGGCAAAGTTCTGGTTGATGCTGGTAGTAAATTGCTTGCGCCGCAGGGTTTTACCCAGGCTGCGTGAAATTTTGATTTGCTCCGGATAGAGTATCGCGCGTGGATCAGGCGACCACCACAAAATGGGTTGGTCTTGTTCAAACCAGGGAAAAATACCCGAGCGGTAAGCCAGCAGCAGACGTTCTAGACTCAGATCACCACCGATTGCCAGTAACCCGTTAGGGTCTTGATAATCATCAAAGGCAGAAGGAAAGGGCGTGTGTGTATCTCCCTTTTCCAGCCAGAGTATTTCGTTCATGGGTGCCTGATCAGGCAGATTCCAGATTATCCAGATACTTTTCTGCGTCCAGCGCCGCCATACAACCAGTGCCTGCAGAGGTAATTGCTTGTCGATAAACGTGATCCATGACATCACCGGCAGCGAAAACGCCCGCTTGACTGGTGGCAGTGGCGTTACCTTTAGTGCCACTTTCGACATGCAGATACCCATCGGTCATATCCAGCTGATCTTTAAAGATGCCGGTGTTCGGGCTATGTCCAATCGCAATAAAGACACCGTGGACATCCAACTCCTCGGTAGCATCACTCTTGGTACTTTTGATACGCATGCCGTTGACACCCATCTTGTCACCCAGCACTTCATCGAGGGTGTGATCCCACTTGATAGTGACATTGCCGTTTTTTTCTTTTTCAAAGAGCTTGTCCTGCATGATTTTCTCGGCGCGTAACGTGTCGCGTCGATGCACCAGAATCACTTCAGAGGCGATATTGGAAAGATACAGGGCCTCCTCAACGGCCGTGTTGCCACCACCGATGACAGCGACTTTCTGGTTTTTATAGAAAAATCCATCACAGGTAGCACAGGCGCTGACACCTTTACCTTTGTACGCTTCTTCGGACTCCAGCCCGAGGTACTTGGCTGAGGCACCGGTGCAAATGATGAGAGCATCGCAGGTATAAACACCAGAATCGCCGTGTAAGGTATAGGGCTTGTTTTTGAGTTCGACCGTGTGGATATGGTCGAAGACCATCTCGGTATCAAAACGCTCGGCGTGTTTGAGCATGCGTGACATCAGTTCAGGCCCCTGAACTCCATCATTGTCTCCAGGCCAATTGTCGACGTCTGTGGTGGTCATTAACTGGCCACCTTGTTCGATCCCGGTAATTAACACGGGTTTGAGGTTGGCACGGGCTGCATAGACGGCAGCACTGTAGCCAGCGGGGCCAGATCCAAGGATCAAGAGGCGGCAATGTTTGGTGTCAGTCATGTATACTATCCAATGGATCGAGGCTAATAAAAAGGAACAGCGATTCTACGCTGCGTAGCGGGCAGCGACAACACTTTCAAGAGTTGCAGTTAGACAGTTCGTTAGAGACTTTCAGGCGCTAAAAGCGTTCTGGCAAACAGGATAAAGGGCAGGCCAGTTGAAGCAGGCAAAGCGAAAAAATTCTAAAAAGACGTCAAAAATCAGCAATAAGCTGAAACTTGTCACGAGAGAAGCAGGTGCTATCCTGTTGTTTGCTGTCGGCGTGGCTCTGTTTTTAGCTTTGGTCAGCTATAAACGTACCGATCCGGGTTGGTCTACCACCGGTCTCAGTCGAGAGCCTGGTAACTGGGTAGGAAGTGTCGGCGCCAGCGTTGCCGATATTCTGTTTAGTGGTTTTGGCTATGTCTCCTATCTCGCACCCATCATGGTGATCTATGCCGCGTGGATGGTCTATGTCGGCGCGCGTGACAGTCTTGAGGTCAACATAAATGCCGTAGGCATTCGCATCCTGGGGTTTTTAATCACCTTGTTTGCCGGCTGTGGTATCGCGTCGATGCATTTTTCAAGTGGTTCCTTACCGGTTGATGCCGGCGGTATTCTCGGCAACGTCTTTGGAGATTTTTTCCGTAACAATCTTGGTGGTATCGGTGGCAGCTTGTTGTTACTCGCCTGTTTTCTCGCCGGAATTACTCTGTTCAGTAATTTGTCATGGTTGCGAGTGATTGAAAGTATTGGTGCCTTTACACTGGGCTTGTACGAGGGTTCGGTGACAGCGATTACCAACTGGCGTGACAATCGCAAGGGCAGGGCGGCACTGGCCGAGCGCAAAACAGCGGTGAGCGAGGTCAAAGCCAAAGTAGCCAAACGCGCCGCACCCAAACCAAAAATCGAGCCGCGACTAAAACCTCAACCCAAAAGTGATCGCACGATTCGTGAGCGACAAATTCAGATGTTCAAGCCGCCTCCAGGCAAATCTGACTTGCCGCCAATCGATTTACTCGATGAGCCACCTGAGCAAACAGAAAGCTACTCGGAGCAGGAGCTCGAAGCAATTTCCCGGCAGCTTGAACTTAAACTGCTCGATTTTAACGTTGAAGCCAATGTCACCGAGGTTCATCCGGGTCCGGTGGTCACGCGTTTTGAGCTGGATCTCGCCGCGGGTACCAAGGCCAGCAAAGTAACCAATCTGGCACAGGATCTGGCGCGTGCGCTGGCAGTCATTAGTGTGCGTGTGGTGGAAGTGATTCCTGGCAAGTCCACCATTGGCGTCGAGATTCCCAACGAAAAGCGTGAATTGGTTACTCTGAGTGATGTGCTGGCTGCACCCTCATTTGATAAGTCAAAGTCGCCGCTGACTTTAGCGCTCGGTAAAAATATAAGTGGTGAGGCTGTCATTGCCGATGTTGGCAAGATGCCGCACTTGCTGGTAGCGGGTACTACCGGTTCGGGTAAGTCGGTCGCAGTGAATGCTATGCTGATCAGTATTTTGTTTAAAGCCAAAGCAGACGAAGTACGTTTGATCCTGATTGACCCGAAGATGCTGGAACTTAATGTCTATGAAGACATTCCACATTTGTTGACGCCCGTAGTGACTGATATGAAAGATGCCTCCAACGCCTTGCGCTGGTGTGTGGCTGAGATGGAGCGTCGTTACAAACTAATGTCGCAATTAGGCGTGCGTAATATTGCCGGCTATAACAAGGTCGTCAATGAAGCGATCAAGAAAGGTAAGCCGATTAAAGATCCATTATGGGTAGCGAACGAATTGATCGAGGATGATGAAGCGCCAGATCTGGAGAGCTTACCCAAGATCGTCGTCATCGTAGATGAATTTGCCGACATGATGATGTCCGTGGGTAAGAAGGTTGAGGAGTTGATTGCCCGACTGGCACAAAAAGCTCGTGCTGCCGGCATCCACTTGATCCTGGCTACCCAACGACCATCGGTTGATGTCATTACCGGTTTAATCAAGGCCAATATCCCGACTCGTATGGCATTCCAGGTGTCATCAAAAGTCGATTCAAGAACCATACTCGATGCAGGTGGCGCAGAGCAATTACTCGGTCATGGTGACATGCTCTACTTACCACCGGGTACCAATCTGACAGAGCGCGTGCATGGGGCATTTATTGATGACCATGAAGTTCACGCGGTGGTGGATTACCTCAAAACACAGGGTGAACCCAATTACATAGAAGATGTCATAGAAGCACCAGCAGCAGGAGCACCTGCTATACCCGGTCTTGATATGGGTGGCAGTAGTGATGATGAGCTTGATCCTCTCTATGATGAGGCTGTTATGATTGTTACAGAGACACGTAAAGCCTCTATTTCCTACCTTCAGAGACGCTTGAAAGTAGGCTATAACAGGGCGGCGCGTATGATCGAAGCGATGGAATCTGCTGGTGTGGTATCGGGCGTATTACCGAATGGTAGTCGCGAAGTAATTGCAGCTGCTCCTCCGGAGCACTAACGGGAATGAATATGAAACGAGTTTTAACAATTGGGTTGTCTGTACTTTTATTGGCAATAGCAGGAATGGCGCAGGCTAAAACCGGTGAGCAATTGCTACAACGATTTGTCAGCGACGTTAAAACCTTCGAGGCTAACTTTACCCAGCAAGTGTTTGGCGAAGATGGCAAGTTGAGTCAAACCACCAATGGTGCCTTGATGCTTTCACGCCCTGGAAAATTCAAGTGGAACTATGCCTTGCCTTATCCTCAGGAAATTATCGCCGATGGCAAAAACTTGTGGATCCATGATGTTGAGCTAGAGCAGGTGACGGTCAAGCCGATCACTGAAATATTGACCAGCACACCGTTTGCTTTGCTGACTAGTGAAACCGCCTTACGTGAGAATTTCATTCTTGAAGAGATTGGGAATATCAAAGGCCTTACCTGGGTGAGATTACGCCCACTGGTAGTAGACACTGATTTTACCGGTGTTGAAATTGGGCTAGACAATATGGCGGTCAAGGTTATGTTTTTATACGACCAGTTCGGTCAGAAAACCGTGATCGAATTTAAAGACGTAAAAACCAATCACAGAATTCCAACCAAGACCTATCAGTTCAAGCCGCCCAAAGGCGTAGATGTCATTGGCGAACCATCCTGATTTTTTTAGTCATTCTGAAACACAAGCTATAGTCTCTGCGTATCGGCCTCTGGCTGATCGCATGCGCCCAACTTCAATCACTGAAGTTGCAGGTCAGCAGCATTTACTGTCTCCCTCCAAGCCGCTCTATGAGGCAATAGAGAACGGTCATTTGCATTCGATGGTTTTTTGGGGCCCACCGGGCACGGGTAAAACCACACTTGCCCGCTTGATTGCGCGTCAATCCTCAGCCCATTTTATTTCTTTATCCGCGGTGCTGTCAGGCGTAAAAGATATCCGTGCTGCCGTTGCCGAGGCAGAACAACTTGCGAGCGTGCAACAACAGCAGACTATTTTATTTGTCGATGAGGTGCATCGCTTTAACAAGGCACAGCAAGATGCCTTTTTACCGCATATAGAAAACGGCACAATTACTTTCATTGGGGCAACGACAGAAAACCCGTCGTTCGAGCTCAATAATGCGCTACTTTCCCGTGTTAGAACCTATGTGCTCAAGTCACTAAGCAAAGAAGATGTAATGTCTGTGTTAGAGCGAGCACTGCTTGAGCAAGAGCGAGGATTGAGTGGGTCTGTGAGTGCCGACGAGGATGTGCTGGCAGCTATCGCTGTTGCGGCTGATGGTGATGCAAGAACTTCCTTAAACTTACTGGAGCTGTGTGCTGATCTCGCTGAAGCGGATCAGGTTGTCACCCATGATATCGTGACCCAGGTATTAGGAGACGGGCGTCGACGTTTTGATAACCAGGGTGAGTATTTTTATGATCAAATTTCTGCGTTACACAAGTCTGTACGTGGCTCGAACCCGGATGCTGCACTGTACTGGTTTTGTAGAATGATCGATGGTGGTTGTGACCCTCGCTACCTGGCACGCAGAATCGTTCGCATGGCCAGCGAAGATATTGGCAATGCCGACCCGCGTGGTTTGGAGGTGAGTGTTAATGCGGCACATACCTACGAGCGTCTGGGAAGCCCTGAAGGGGAGTTGGCCCTGGCACAAGCGGTCAGTTATCTGGCATGCGCTCCCAAGAGTAATGCTGTTTACATGGCTTACAATGAAATCATGCGAACCATTAAAGAAACCGGCTCATTGGAAGTACCGATGCATTTGCGTAATGCGCCAACGACCTTAATGAAAGAGCTCGATTACGGCAAAGACTATCGCTATGCGCATAATGAATCTGACTCCTATGCTGCAGGTGAGCAGTATTTACCGGATGAATTAAAGGATCAGCGTTTTTATCATCCGGTGCAACAAGGTTTGGAAATCAAGATTGCTGAAAAGCTCGCCAGACTACAATCGTTGGATGAAGAGGCAAAAGAAAGCTGATTTACAGAACTTCTTTGTAAGTGCGGGCCAACAATGCGTTCAAGTCACCTTCGGTGTGCAGTTGTGGCTCTTCATCCGGGTAGCCGAACACGGCTATCGTCTCAAAAGCATCAGAATCCAGCGCCATATCAAGAATATCTTCTGCGGCTAACGTTTTTCTGCCAGCGCGTTCCGTTAATTTGATGTTTATATTTTCGTGTCCGTCAAAGGCGCGATAAATGACCTCGGTGCACACCAGTCGATCAGAGCGGAAAAAGTCAAAATCAAAATTATAACGCTTGCCTCGGTGTTGGAGTACCCGTTCAATTGCAATCTTGATACTTTCTTTGCTCAGGTTTGGTCGGAGGATGACGAAATAATCTACCGCCAGTGAGCTTTCGAGTGTACGCAAATGCACACCGTCTTTGAGTGCTTCAAAGGTGGATTCATTGTTTTGCCAGTAAGGTTCCAACTCCGGCGACATTTCAAAGGCATATTCCTGCAATTG
>CALIRD010000137.1 GCA_938042355.1 uncultured Thiotrichales bacterium | reverse complement strand
ATCGTAACTTAGTTGTGCCAGAGGTTCCATATTTACTCGAATAATATGTTATTCTACGCCGCTTTCCGATCGATTGGACAGTGTTATGCAGCAACAGCGCGTCGGCGTAGTCATGGGGAGTGACAGCGATTGGCCTGTAATGGAGAAAGCCGTTGAAGTGCTTGAAGCATTCGGGATCGAATATGAGGCTAAAGTAGTCTCTGCTCATCGCACACCGGATTATCTGTTTGAATATGCTGAATCTGCCTCTGAACGAGGACTCGGTTGTATTATTGCCGGTGCCGGTGGTGCCGCTCATTTGCCAGGTATGTTGGCTGCAAAAACAACGCTTCCGGTATTGGGTGTGCCAGTACCCTCGCGTTATCTGAAAGGTCAGGACTCTTTATTATCTATTGTGCAAATGCCTAAAGGTGTTCCGGTGGCAACCTTTGCTATTGGTGAAGCGGGTGCTGCCAATGCGGCCTTGTTTGCAATCAGTATGCTGGCGAGTGAAGACGCGGCTCTGACAAAGAAATTATCCAGCTTTCGTAAAGAACAACATGACAAAGCAAAAAACTCTTCTTTACCTCCGCAGTGATATTCAATGAACGATAAAGTATATACCTTAGGTGTCATTGGTGGTGGCCAACTCGGGCTGATGTTTACTGAGTCAGCGCATGCTATGGGGCATAAAGTAGTCGTACTAGAGCCTGATCCTGACTCACCCGCAGGCGAGCTGGCTGATGAGCATATCCAGTCAGCCTATGAGGACGAAGATGCATTGCGCAAACTCGGGCTAGCCTGTGATGCCGTTACGGTGGAGTTCGAAAATGTACCGGCAGCCAGTCTGGAATATATTGGTCAGTTTTCTGAAGTACATCCATCGCCGGATTGTTTTCGTTATTCGCAAAATCGAATTGTAGAAAAAACCATGATCCTTGATCAGGGCTTAAGTACCGCGGCTTTTCAGGTGATAGCAGGCCCGGAAGATCTCGAAACCGCACGTAAAACCATGAAGTTCCCCGCGATTCTTAAAATTACCGAGATGGGTTATGACGGCAAAGGTCAGGCGCTGGTCATGGTTCCAGATGATCTGGAAGCGGCCTGGGAGCATCTGGATAATCCGGAATGTATTCTGGAAGAAAAAATAGATTTGGCAAAAGAAATATCTGTCATTCTGGGCCGAGACAAAGAAGGCAATATCAGCTGTTTTCCGATTGCAGAGAATGTCCATAAAAAAGGAATACTGCATACCAGTGCTGTCCCCGCTGATATAGATTCTGACTTGCAAGAGCAGGCAGAAGAGGCTGCCAAGACGCTGGCAACAGCGCTCGACTTGATTGGCATTCTCGCAGTGGAGTTTTTTGTCACCAAAAAGAATCGTCTGTTGGTTAACGAGATCGCTCCGCGTACTCATAATAGTGGTCACTACACTCAGGATGCGGTGATGACCTCCCAGTTTGAACAGCAAGTAAGGATTTTGACCAATGCTGGTCTGGGTGACACGCGTTTGAAATCATCAGTTGTTATGGTCAATTTGTTGGGTAACTTGTGGAAAAAAAGGGTGCCAAACTGGGATATGCTGGAAGTAGATAGTCATATTCATTTGCATTTGTATAATAAAAAAGAAGCGCGTCGTGGACGCAAGATGGGCCACTTCAACTATCTTGGTAACGATCTTGAAGAGCTGCATAAAAAGGCAGCCGACATGTTTGCCAAGCTCGGTGGGACGGTTGCCTGATAGAAATCAGATTGATGCCTGGCGCAAGGACATCACTTTTTCCGCTAATCTGCGCGGACGCGACTATACATTCAATACTACCTGGGGTCTTTTTTCTCCGCGAGAAATAGACGCGGGTACGCGTTTGTTACTCGATCGTCTTGAAATTTCCGAGCAGGATAACTGTCTGGATCTTGGCTGCGGCTATGGGCCATTAGGTGTGGTACTTGCTACTGAAGCCAGTGCGGGTAAAACCATAATGCTGGATAAGGATTTTGTGGCAGTTGAATACAGTAATAAAAACCTGCAGCTCAATGGCGTTGATAATGCGGAAGCGGTGCTTAGCAACGGTTTTGATGCCGTCAATGAACAGGGGCATTGGGATTTGGTGGTTTCGAATATTCCCGCCAAAGTGGGTAAAGAGATGCTTTCAATTTATCTGTTTGATGCGCTGCAGTTACTGGCGCCAAATGGCAAGTTTTATGTCGTAACCGTCAATGGTTTACGCCAATACATGAAACGTAATCTAACCAAGATGTTTGGTAACTATAAGAAACTCAAGCAGGGTAGTCATTACACCGTAGCGGTTGCTACTAAAGAAGCTTAACGCTTCGCATTCAATGACGCACGCGTGCTTGTTGCTCCAATCGGGGCGCTCAGCCACCACTCTTTATGTGATTCATTGTCCTCATCCGCGAGATAATGCGAGACCATTCGATCTTCGCCATCCTGATCAATAATGGTGGTTTTATTAATGAACCCCCATGGCTTGATTTTCTTGCCGTGCATGAAAAAAGTCCATGTTTCCGGTTTGGTATGAATAATCTGATGAAAAGTGGCGGCTTTGATGCGGTTAAATTTGCCCGGCCAGATTTTCTTTTCGTCAATATCAAAGGCCGTTTCGGGGTTAAACCATTTTATTCTGTGTTCGAGGTAGCCACCGGCAAGACAAATAGCCAGGCTGCTTTTCCAGGGGTGGTCATGTAAGGCGCGATCACCATCGCCACTCACGAATCGATGTAAATAAAAGTGATAAGAGCCAATACCGCCAACGTAGTAACGTTCCAGATAGGGGGAGCCGTTTGAGTGAATCATTCTTACCGGCTTTTTAGCGGTATAGCGATAAAGCAGTCTTCGAAGCATGAGATGTTATTGATTAAATGGCTGGTGCATTTTAGATATCAGCGGCCGGAAAGCAAGTGCTAAGTTCACCTCTGCAGTGTTAAATTTTTCCTGAGACAGCGCGCCTGACAGAGAGTGCATCACAGCAGAACTTCAGGTATTGTAGGCGCCTGATATGGAGAGCAAGATTATGGGCGATTTAATAGCTCCTTCAATACTTTCGGCGGACTTTGCACGTCTTGGCCAGGAAGTAGATGATGTCCTTAAATCAGGTGCTGATGTGGTCCATTTTGATGTAATGGATAACCATTATGTACCTAATCTTACCATCGGCCCATTGGTTTGTGAGGCGCTGCGTAAGCATGGTGTTACTGCTGATATTGATGTTCATCTGATGGTTACACCGGTTGATCGGCTCATTCCCGATTTTGCCAAGGCCGGGGCCAGTATCATCACCTTTCACCCTGAAGCATCCGAGCATATTGATAGAAGTCTTGCGCTGATTCGTGAGCATGGTTGCAAATCCGGTTTGGTGTTTAATCCAGCGACACCGTTAAGTTATCTTGATTATGTAATGGACAAGGTTGATGTGGTTTTGCTCATGTCTGTCAACCCCGGTTTTGGCGGACAAAAGTTCATTCCTGCAACACTCGATAAACTGGCAGCTGCACGAAAAATGATTGATGCCTCTGGTTTTGATATTCGTCTGGAAAT
This sequence comes from uncultured Thiotrichales bacterium, assembly GCA_938042355.1. Lineage (GTDB taxonomy): Bacteria > Pseudomonadota > Gammaproteobacteria > CAZUMV01 > CAZUMV01 > CALIRD01. The sequence continues at coordinate 11,509 of CALIRD010000137.1, read as the reverse complement.
CGACGGTGGAGTGAAGGTTAATAATATTGCCGAGATCAAGCGCGCTGGCGCAGATATGTTTGTGGCTGGGTCGGCAATATTTGGTGCGCACGATGCTAAAGATACCAATGGTTATGACTCTGTGATTGGTGATATGCGAGCCCAATTGGCAACCGCTTAGATAACGCTATGCTTTCTTCAACACACACTACCTCACCGCAGGTACAGCGATGGCGAATCAACTTCTGAGTTAGTTCGTTTTCCTGTTATCAGTTGTGAGTCTATATGAAGTACCAAAGTTTTAATTCCCCTTATACCTATCAGCGTAAAGCACTGGTTCGCGAAGTGCTGGCGGATCTTGATACCCCATTATCAACCTACATACGACTGGCTAATATGCCAAATAGTTACTTGTTTGAATCAGTCCAAGGCGGAGAAAAGTGGAGTCGCTATTCCATCATAGGCCTGCCTTGCGAGACGGTATTTAAAATTCATGCTGATCAGGTTGAGGTGTTGGTTGCGGGCCAGCAACGTGAACAATTTCCAGTAGGCAATGCCTTGGACTGGGTCGCCGATCTGCACGCCTCGTTTTCTGTGCCGGAGCTGAAGCAACTGTCGGGCTTTAGTGGTGGTCTGGTTGGTTATTTTGGTTATGAGACGATTGCTTATATTGAACAAAAGCTGCAGATACAAAAAACCGACGAGCTGGAGCTGCCGGATATATTGTTAATGCTGTCGGAAGAACTGGTGGTGTTTGATAACCTCTCTGGTAAATTGTTGATTATCGTGCATGTTCAGTCTGGTCAAGAGGAGCAAGGGAATAAACGTCTTGACGAGTTACAGCAGCAACTAGGTCAGCCATTGAGTGAGTCGCGTCTGGAGGGGGTGGAAACCGGATTAGCCGAGGAACAATTTGTCTCCGGTTTCAAACAAGCCGGTTTTAAACAGGCAGTGAGTGCCGCTCGAGACTACATTGAGGCTGGCGATATTATGCAGGTGGTGCTGTCACAACGCATGAGTATACCTTTCAAGTCTCGTCCGCTCGATTTGTATCGCGCCTTGCGCATACTGAACCCCTCTCCTTATATGTATTACCTGCAGTTCGATGACTTTGATGTGGTTGGGTCTTCGCCTGAAATTCTGGTGCGTGCCGAGAATGAAGAATTGACCGTGCGTCCTATCGCGGGCACGCGTCGTCGCGGTGCAACAGAGCAAGCTGATCTGGCTCTCGAACAAGAGTTGTTGGCTGACCCAAAAGAGCTGGCTGAACATTTGATGCTGATAGATCTGGGGCGAAATGACGTGGGTAGGGTGAGCGAAACAGGTTCCGTTGAGGTTAACGAAAAAATGTCGGTCGAGCGCTATTCTCACGTCATGCATATCGTCTCGAATGTTATTGGCAAGCTACGACCAGACTTGTCAGCGATAGACGTTTTGAAAGCCTGTTTTCCGGCGGGGACAGTCAGCGGTGCACCCAAGATACGCGCCATGGAGATAATTGCCGAACTCGAGCCGGTAAAACGTGGGATATATTCAGGTGCGATTGGCTATCTCGGCTGGGATGGCAACATGGATACAGCCATCGCCATTCGAACGGCTGTGATTAAAAATCAAATGTTGCATATACAGGCCGGCGCGGGCATCGTTTATGACTCGGATCCGGAATTGGAATGGCAGGAAACCATGAATAAAGCGCGCGGCGTAATCAGGGCTGTTGAAATGGCTATGAGAGGTGATTCCTGATGCCTGTTACTATCTACGATGAGGTCTTGGGATGTTGTTGATGTTGGACAACTATGACTCGTTCACTTACAACCTAGTACAGTATCTGCGTGAATTAGGTCAAGAGGTTGAGGTATATCGTAATGATGAAATCACTGTGGCAGAAATTGAAGCCAGATCGCCTGAATTTATTTTAGTCTCTCCCGGGCCGTGCACACCGGACGAGGCCGGGATATCTCTTGAAGCAATCGAGCATTTTGCTGGCAAGATTCCATTGCTGGGTGTTTGCCTTGGGCATCAATCTCTGGGGCAAGTGTGGGGTGGCAGGATCGTGCGTGCCGAACAAATCATGCATGGTAAGACGTCACTTGTGTATCACAAAAATACAGGTGTGTTTACCGGCTTACCCAACCCGTTCACCGCAACGCGTTATCATTCACTGGTGATTGAGAAAAAATCTGTGCCTGATTGTCTGGAGGTTATTGCCTGGACACAAAATGATGATGGTGAGATTGATGAGATTATGGGCGTCAAGCATAATGAATTTCACCAGCAGGGCGTGCAGTTCCATCCTGAGTCAATTTTGACTGAACATGGGCATGATTTACTTGACAACTTTTTGCAGCAACAGGTGTAAAGGCTGAGTATGGATATACAACAAGCATTAGCTCAGGTGATTGAGCAACGAGACCTGGGCTATGACGAGATGCGTGCCGTAATGCATCAGATTATGAGCGGTGAAGCAACTCCTTCGCAGATCGGTGGTTTTCTGGTCGCCTTGCGAATGAAGGGCGAATCGGTTGATGAGGTAGCCGGGGCGGCCAGCGTCATGTGCGAACTGGCTTCCAGTGTCACGATTGAATCGGATAACAGTGTTGATATTGTCGGTACCGGCGGTGACGGACACAAAACATTTAATATCTCAACGGCCAGCGCCATTGTCACGGCAGCCGCGGGCGCTACTGTAGCCAAACACGGTAACCGCTCTGTCTCCAGCAGTTCGGGCAGTGCGGATTTACTCGAAGCAGTTGGTGTAAATCTTGATCTTAATGCGGTGCAAGTAGCTGCCTGCGTTGATCAAATTGGTCTGGGATTTATGTTTGCGGTAAATCATCACGCGGCCATGAAGCATGCTATTGGTCCGCGCAAAGAAATGGGAATTCGCACCATATTTAATGTTCTCGGTCCGTTAACCAATCCGGCCGGCGCACAAAATCAATTGTTGGGCGTCTATGCCGAAAGCTGGCTTGAGCCAATTGCACAAGTGCTGCAACAGTTAGGTAGTCGACACGTAATGGTGGTGCATTCGCAAGATGGTTTGGACGAAATCAGTATTAGTGCAAAGACTGATTGCGTAGAACTCAAGAACGGGCAAATTAATCGACGTGTCATAGATCCGCTTGAGTATGGTTTTCGCATGGCTGATATGAACGAGATTGTTGTGGCTGATATTGCAGGCAGCAAAAAGATGGTGTTGGAAGTGTTGGATAATCAACCAGGCCCGGCACTGGATATTGTTCTGCTCAATTCGGGTGCCGCCATTTATGTGGCAGGTTTGGTGACTTCACTTGAGAAAGGAATTGAAAAAGCCAAACAGGTGATTGCCGATGGCGATGCCAGAGTGAAGCTGGAGCAACTGGTCAACTTGAGTAATATCGTTTAATGCTTGATGCCAAAACAGAAATGAGTGTCTTGGTGACGCCAGAGATGACCAACTTTGGTGGCAAGATGCATGGAGGTGAGTTGCTCAAGCTGTTAGATCAGGTCGCCTACACCTGTGCAATGCGGTATTGCGGAAATTATGTCGTGACACTTGCCGTCAACAATGTACTGTTCAAGCAATCCATTGCGATTGGTGAAATGTTGCATTTAAAATCGGCGATTAACTTCACCGGTAACACCTCGATGGTAGTTGGCATCAGGGTTGAGGCAGAAAATCTTCAAAGCGCACAAATCAGGCATACCAACACCTGCTATTTCACCATGGTATCTGTAGATGATGAACGCAAACCCAAAAAAGTCCCTGCCTATACACCCAAAGATGAAGTGGAGCAGCGACGGTGGGATGAAGCGGTACGACGTAAAGCGGCGCGAGTAAAATAACACTAATTTTCTCATCAGGTTAAATCTGGTAAGAAAAAATTTTAAATTCTTGTCTCAACCCCAAACTGACCTTATATTGTAGTCATCATAAATAGGTGACATTTCTTTTTGTCACGACACAAATTAATGGAGTAATTAATGAGTCAATCTACCTTTAAGTATCTCGACAAAGCCCTTAGCCAAATTCGTGATTTAGGCTTGATGCCAGAAAAAGTAGACGAGGCACCAGTTGTGACCCTGCTGGAGCGCATTACAGATCTGGACGAGCCAAAAGTGGTCGCCATTGCACGCACGCTAACGCAAGCTTCGGTATTTAACGATATCGTGCGTGAGCAGGTAAGTCTGATGAAAATAGGTAATAGGTATGAAGATATTACCAATGCTTTCAATAGTATACGAGATGATGCGAAGAAAATGGTCAAGCAGGTTGATGACGGTAGAGTAGACACGTTTGAGCGTCTCTCCAATATCTGGATGAAGGCCACCCGTGGCGATATTGCCACCCGTTTTGACAAGATTAAAGAGACCTATCTCGATGTGACCCGTGATTCAGCCGATCAAATTGAGCGTGAACACATCATCTTGAATGCCTATCTGGATTTTCGTGGCGCGCTGAAAGAATCAGAGATTTATGCGCTGGATGTACTCAAGAAAGCTGAAGGTTTGTGGGAAGGTGAAAAAGACAAGCTGGATGCAGCTGCCGCTAAAGTTGCTGATTTTACCGGCGAGAATCTGGGTGCCCGAGCAAAACTGGAGCTGGCACGTGACGAGCAAATGCGAGAATTGCAAGCAGCGGAAGCGCGTTACCAGATTGCGAAAGACTTGTCGGATAACCTGACGGTTAGCTACAACACATCAGATGTAGTCATGGCGCGTTTGATGCAAACTACCAGCGCCAAAGAACGCGTCTATCAACAAGCGATAACTTTCTTTGGCACCAATGAGTCCGTATTGACTGCTTTGTCGGCTTCATTCACTGGCTTGTTTGGTTTGCATGAGAGTACCGAGGCACTGGAAGCGATGAAAGAAGGTGTTTCCAAAAGTCTCGAAGATCTTGCAGACATTGGCGGTGCGGTGCAAGAAGCAGCGGTACGAGCGGGTTACGGGCCTACCATACGTGCAGAATCGGTGAAGAAACTGGTTGAGTCAGTTGTGGGTTTCCAGGAACGTTCAGCAGAAATCATTGCCGAGATGCGCGTTTTGTCTACCCAGAATGCAGCAGAGATAAGAGACTCGGTTGAAGACGGTAAGCAACGTCTGGCCAAGATCGTGGCACGTGGCGATTCTCTGGCATTGGCCCACAAGCTCGATTAATCAGCAACGTCATAATCTGGAATAACTCAGTATGAGTGCAGCCAAAGAACAGGCATCGCTTGATGACCTAATGGTGGCGATGGATGTGGTTGATACCTTGCGCCATAACCAGGTCATGGTCGATCGCGAACTGGACGCCGAAGGACGACGCAGTCGTTTAATTGAACGTTTGCGCGAGATTTATACGGCACAGGGAATAGAGGTACATGACGCTGTTCTGGCTGAAGGGGTTGATGCGCTGGAGCAGGACCGCTTTAGCTATACCCCGGCCCGTGAAAGTTTCTCTCTAAAGCTGGCACGCTGGTATGTGGATCGTGATGAGTGGGGCAAGCCGGTGTTGTCGTTCTTGCTGTTTGGCGCCATCGCACTTGGGGGGTATCACTTTGGTATTCAAAAACCCAAAGCCGACGCTCTGGCTGCTTTGCCCGCAAATATAGAGCGGCAGTACACCAATATTACTACCTTGTCAGGAGATCAGGCGGCTTTGAATAAAGCGGCGGCACTCAAACAATCAGCCGATCATGCGTTGGGTGAACGTGATTATGATAAAGCCCGGTCCGCACAAGCTGAACTGTCATCGCTCTATACCACGCTGGAACAGAGTTATCAGGTGCGGGTAATTTCAAGACCTAATGAGAATTCCGGCATCTTTCGTGTACCGGATGTAAACCAGTCGGCGCGTAATTACTATCTAATCGTTGAAGCAGTAGCCAGTAATGGTGAATTGTTAAAGGTTTCGATTGGTGATGAAGAAGATGGTCAAACTACGGTCGTAGATACATGGGGTGTGCGGGTAGATCAACGCACCTTTAATCAAGTGGCGGACGACAAGCGTGACGATGGCATTATTCAAAACAATATCATCGGCTCCAAGCAGCGCGGGCAACTTACGATCAACTACACCGTACCCAGTACGGGCGCAACCATAACGGCCTGGTAATGCAAAGCGGTCGCGAAACACTGGCAACACTGGATACGGCGATACGGTCACTACGTAATGAGATCGACCGGGTTGATTCTGAGCTGACCATGGCTACCCAGTCACTGGCACAGAACAGGCAGCAACAAACACAAACCACTCGAGCCATAGCCGAGGTGCGACTGGATGGTATTGCCAGCGGCGAAGTGCGCCAAGCGATTGATGCAGCCGAGCATCAGGTAACGGCTATTTTGCAGCAGCGTCAGGATGCGATTGATGAGTTGGAACAGCAAATAACAGCGGCCAAAGAGCAATTGGCACAGTTAGAGCAAGACCGCGAGAACCAGAATGCGAAAGTGAATGCAGCTGCGCAAGCCGTTATCGATCTTGAGAATACGATCCAGACCCAGCTTGATAAAGATCTCGAATATCAAAATCAGCTGGAGAAAGCGCGTAAAGCAGACGAGATAGCTGATCGCGCTGATGATAAAACCGAGCAGGCAGAAGCTGATCGCGACGAAAAAGGCACACCCTTCGAAGACGACAAGTTGTTTATGTACCTGTGGCATCGAGGCTACGGTACGACTGAATATCATGCGAATCCCTTGACCCGGATGCTGGATGGCTGGGTTGCGAGGCTGTGTGATTACAATCGGTGGCGCGTAAATTACTGGACCTTACTGGAAATTCCACAACGACTAGCGCAGCATGCAGAACGTGTCAGGAACGAGGCGGAAGCAGAACGTGATCAGCTAAAGCGTCTTGAGGTCGCTGCCGCCGCGAAGACTGATTTACAAAAGCTGCAAGACACACTGACAGCTACTCAAAATGTTCAGGATCAAATAGATGATCGTATTGCTGTGGCTGAAGATCAACATAGTGAGTTATTGGAAAAGCGGGCAATCTATGCCGGTGGTAATGACCAGTATATTGGTGAATGCCTGAGCTTGTTAACGCGTGCATTGGATAGCAAAGAGATTTACCAGTTGCAGCAAATGGCTGCTACCAGTCGCACCCCTCAAGATGATCAGTTAGTAGATCAACTGGATGATCTGCGCGACGATACCGATGATATTCAGTCTGAAATTATTCAGTACCGTCGACAACACGGGGCACAATTAAAGCGGCTTAAGGAAATAGAGCAAATCAGGCGAGACTTCAAGCGTCGGCGGTTTGATGACGTACGCTCCGGCTTTGGTAACGGGCATTTGATCTCGGCTGTACTGGAGCAATTTGTACGCGGGGTAATTGGTGGGGCTGATGTCTGGCGCACCATAGAAAGACACCAGCGTCATCGTGATGTCGGTGCCTGGCCAGACTTCGGCAGTGGTGGACTCGGAGGTCGACGACGTAATCGCAACTCACCATGGCATCGACCGGGTGGTATTTCAATCAAGTTGCCAAGCGGTAGAGGCAGGCGTTCCGGGGGGTTCAAGTTACCTTCAATGGGTGGCCACAGTTCCCGCTCCAGATCCCGTTCCCGAATCTCCAGTCGTGGTCGTCGTAAATCAGGCTTTAAAACAGGCGGTGGTTTCTAGGTCACACTGCAGTCTGTGGCTGCTGGAAGTGCCGTGCTCGTATCGATTTCCGGATTGGCTTCAACCAGTTTTCCAAGACTGGATTTCACTTTTTTAATCACTTGCAGAAAATCCGCTTGTTGTTTTGCATCAAGACTCTTGCCTATGACGAGAGCTGTATTGCTCCAGCGTTGCTGGTTGGTAGCGAGTATTTCTGGGTAATGTGTTTCCGGAATTTGAGATAGGGTAACAATATGTTTCTGTAGTCTGGTTTTGAAATCAGCTTGTTGTCTGTCCCCGAGCAAATCAATAAAGTCAGCCTTCCACAATTGCCACTGTTCGGACCACAGTCTACCGGTAGACTCTGTTTCGGCGATGGTGTTGGCAAGCACATCAATTTGAGACTGATTCATTTTAAGGCCTAGAAACTTCAAGTTTTTGGTCATTGATTTAAGTCGTCGCTCTTCACGTTCTTCGGGTTTGTACTTGGCTCTTCGCTTATCGCCTTCTTCTTGTAGCTCAGTAAATCGCTGCTGGATTTCCACTACTTGTGTATCAGATAACTGCGCAAGAAATTCTGCCGACTGCAGCATAGGGTTGCATTGTTCAACATTATCTCGAAAAGCGTAAATCGTATTTAACCAGTTGTCGATTTTTTCCTGATTGAGTGGGTCATTGTTTTCAAGTGCACTTTGGATGTCGCCTAACATCTCTATATACAGTGGCAACTGCTCTTTTCGATGCCAGAAATGAAATTGATCGATGGTGGCTTTGATTTGTTTCTTTTGATCGGTATCAAATTTTGCGTATTTATAAAACCGTTTTGCAGATGAATTATCAGCACGGTTATAGGCGGTAGAAATAACGAAATTGTTGCCTGAACAGGCGCTGAGAAGGATTGTGAGTATCAGTGCTGCGGTGAGGCTGGGACGTAAAATCGGCATTCTGGCTTCGATAGTTAGATGTCTGTCGAATATTTTGGCACTTTGAGCAGAAATTAACCAGATCTCACTTTATTCAAGGTTCAAAGTCATTAAAGTAGCTGCAATTGAACACACGGATGTCACTTTAATGCCAAGATTAAATCAAATAGCTCTGCTGCTTATCATCGTATTTTCTTTTCTGGGTTCTGGTTGTGTCGGCACCATGATCGGTGCTGCTACCGATGTCGCTGTTGAAACCGCCAAAGTACCGTTTAAAGTCGGTGGTGCAGTTGCCGATGTTGTTAAAGGCGATGACGACGAAGATAAAGATAAAGAGTAGACTGTAAAACTGTTTACTCGCTGATATTCTACTCACCATGAATGTTCAGCGTAATTTGTTGCGTCTGGTCGACGTACGACCCAACGAGATCAGTGCACTGGCCTGGTCTTTTTTCTATTTCTTTCTGCTTTTATGTAGCTATTACATAATTCGGCCTATTCGCACCGAGATGATCATTGTCAGTGGTATTGATCAAGTCCATTGGCTGGCGCTGGGTGTGTTTTTGAGCATGCTCTTGATTGTCCCGGTCTTTGGCTGGATGACACGCAACCTTACCCGTAAAGTATTTCTTAATACGGTGTATCTGTTTTTCAGTTTCAACCTCATCCTGTTTTATCTGGTGTTTCGTACGGGCGAGGTAACTCCGCTAATAGCGCGTAGTTTCTATGTCTGGGTCGGAGTGTTTAACCTGTTTGTGGTCTCTGTTTTCTGGAGCTTTATGTCGGATATTTTTGTGCGTGAACAATCCCGACGTTTATTCGCAGCAATTGCAGCCGGTGGCACGACTGGTGCCATCGTCGGACCGATGATCACGGCGCTACTGGTTGAGCGATTAGGGGTGAGTCATTTATTTTTAATTGCCGCACTGTTGCTGGTCTTTACCCTCTACTGTATTCATAAATTAAGAGTCTGGCGTTTACAAAACCCGATCCATCAGATTGATACCGAGCAACAACAAAAGCCACAACCGAAATTAAAAGGCGGAGTGCTGGATGGCATCAAGCTGGTTGCTGGCTCTAAATATCTGTTGGGTATTTGTACACTGATGTTGGGCTATTCTTTGTGCGCCACCTTGTTGTCACTGATGGTGGCTGAGCAGATTGAAACGCTCTTTCCCGATTCAGTCACAAGAACGCGGCTATTTTCTGTGATCGATACCGTCGTGAATGTGATTGCCCTGATCTTTCAGTTATTCCTTACTTCCCGGTTATTAAAGTGGTTGCGTATGTCTCGAACGCTGGCGATCTTGCCCGGTGTCTTTCTGTTGGGTTTTGTGTTGTTGGTATTTGCACCCGTGATTTTTCTTTTTGGTGGGCTGGAAGTGCTGCGACGCTCTTTCGAATACGGTGTGAACAAGCCTGCCCGCGAGATGCTCTATGTGCCACTCAAGCGTGAAGAAAAGTATAAGGCCAAGAATTTTGTTGATACCACTGTACACCGGGGTGGAGATCTACTCTCTACCTGGGTTATGGCTGGCTTCAAGTTCCTGGGTCTTTCTTCCCAGATGATATCTTTTGTGGCAGCGATTATTGCAGCGGTTTGGGTCTTTATGGCGATTCGAGTAGGTCTTGATTATCGGCAACGAGTAGATACTCATACTCACTAGCTATTGATTTACACTCTGCTGGCTATTTCTGTTACATTCCACAGCATCAAAAAATGAGAGTCGTTTGAAATGAGCGTGCAGTGGTATCCCGGTCATATGCATAAAGCCCGGCAGCAATTAGCTGCTGTGATGCCCGCTATGGACCTGGTCATTGAGGTACTTGATGCGCGTATACCTTACAGTAGCGAAAACCCCTTGCTGGCTGAGTTGCGTGGTGATACTCCTTGCATCCGATTACTCAATAAGAAGGATCTCGCCGATAATCAGCGCACTGAAGAATGGCAGGCGTGGCTGGAGCAAGCGGCTGGTGTAAAGACACTGGCGACCAGCTTGCACGAAAGTGCCAAAGTCCGCGGCATCATTGATCTGGCAACGAAAATGGTGCCGGACAAAGTGGGTGGTGATAAAGATATTGAAGCATTGATTATCGGTATCCCCAACGTTGGTAAGTCGACCATCATTAATACTCTGGCTCAGCGTAAAATTGCAAAAACGGGCAATGAGCCTGCGATCACCAAGCAGCAACAGCGCATTCGCTTGAGCGAGGATTTAGTCTTGTTTGATACACCCGGCATGCTCTGGCCCAAGGTCGAAAATCCGGACAGTGGTTATCGTTTGGCGGTGACGGGTGCGATTCGTGATACCGCTATTGATCACACCGAGATAGCCTATTACGCGGCAGAGTTATTAATGAGTCAGTATCCACAGCGATTGAAAGAGCGTTACGAGTTACTCGAGTTGCCAGCTACAGAAGATGCCTTTATGTCCGCTCTGGCTAAACAGCGAGGCTGTGTAACCAGTGGTGGCAGAGTGGATTATGACCGGGTGTCCAAACTATTTTTGCAGGAAATTCGTTCAGGTAAGTTGGGTGGTTTAACTTTGGAAACACCGGCTATGGCGGAGAGAGAGGAAGTGCTGGTCAAACAACTTCGTGAAGAGAAAGCACGCAAGGACCGCGAGCGCAAAGAACGCTTCAAGAAAAAAAATTCTAAGCGCCGTTAAGCTAGCTCTTTTGCAAAGACATTTTTCTTTGTTCAGTGTTTTCAAGAATACGTAGTTTGTCCTGATCGCTATAGCCTGACCAGAGCGCGATTTCATTCAGGCTGCGGTAACAGCCAGAACAAATGTCATCATTGTTCAACTCGCAGATGTTGATGCAAGGTGACTCCAGCATTTCAGGGTTAGTCATTACATGCTCCGGCGATATTGCCCGCCCACTTCGAAGAATGCATCCGTCAGCTGCCCTAATGAGCAATGACGAACGGCTTCCATAAGCGCTTCAAAGCCATTCTCACCATTGATAATGGCTTGCTTGATACTGGCGATGGTTTCGGCAGAAGTATCCGCATGAGTCGCATGAAATTC
>CALIRD010000136.1 GCA_938042355.1 uncultured Thiotrichales bacterium | reverse complement strand
CATCACACCCTTGATGGTGTATTTCCCGTTGATTTTGATATTCGCCAAACGCTGGGATAAAAACTTCGGTATCGGAAGTCTGACAGCCTTGATGTTGCCCTACTCGATCTGGATGCTGATACTCGGCACCTTGTTAATGGTGATCTGGGTGTTTACCGGCTTTGCCCTGGGTCCCGATGCACCGGTCAGTTATCAACTACCTACCGGTTAAGCGTGGTCGGGTCAGCGCGTCTATTTGACTGGTATTGTTCCAAATCAGTGATTGATCGATGACAGCTATGACTTAAACAGTCATCGATCAATCACTAATTTGGAACAATCCTGGTGAAACATAAAATTCAATACTGACTTGGTTTAATAAAACTTTAGTTGGAGATTTTTTCATTTTCACAAGCATCTAGCTAATTTTCATTTTCTTGTGATGCATAGAAACAATACCAGATAATTTCTTTTACACTACCGTTCAAGTAATACACAAAAGAGATTTTTTCAATGAGCAGTAACAGATTTCATTTAGCCATCGAAGCTGGTGATTTGTCAGTAACAACAAAATGGTATCAAGAGGTACTCGGATGTTCTTTGGACATGGCCGAAGAAGGAAAGTGGCAGGATATTGACTTTTGGGGTAACGAATTAACGCTTCATAGTTCAACCCCCAGACTGGAAAAAAGCCCTGATCGAAACAGGCATGATGTTGAAATGGGTGCTGTCTGTGTCCCCCACTTTGGAGTTCATCTCACCATGGAAGACTACCGTCGAGTACGGGAAAATGTACAAGCCAACGGCGGGTTTCTGGATGAGCCCTATATAAGATTTGAGGGAACTGATTACCAACAAGAAACATTTTTTGTTGAAGACCCAAACTTCAATGTGCTCGAAATAAAGCATCTCGTGGCAAAAGCACCACAATAGATTCGTTATAATTTCTTTATGTGGAGAAAAATACTTTCACAATTTATTGGCTCTGCACCGTCAATTGATTCGATAGCGCTTCGATATCAAGCTGCTCACGATGATCTCGACCCGGAAATATTTACCCTCAAAGGCGCAATTCAATCTTTGCAGAATGAAAATTTTGAAAGCGATGGAATGGGCAACTATTTTTGTGAAATTAAATACACGTGCCGTATAGACCGCAAACCGATGATCTTTAAGATCACCCAGCAAGAATATGACGCGCTTGATCGTTGAATTAGTAAAAAACTGATAAAAATAAATGTAGAACCAGTCAAAACCTTATCTCACTCTAATAGGTAAAATGTCACCAGATTTAAAGTGAATAGTTAAATGACAATTTTAGTGCTACTCGGTTTTTTCTTTTTGTGGCTGGTTTCCAGAGAATTCCGACGGCCCAACAGAATGGATTCTTTCACCATAACCTACACGGCGATATGTTTTACGCTGGGTGTGTTGTGCATGATTCCAATGGTTCGCCATCTGCAATTAGAAAACTTTCTAGAAAAAAATGCCGAAGCGTTAACAGACGGCAAAGAGGTTCACTTGTCTTGCACGACTGCACTGGAGTCTATGTTCGATCGCTTTGGTGCAGCGGGTACGGGTAATCCCTATACAGGTAAAATCGTTATCCAGTATCCCTACTGTAAATACTTACGTGGATTTTTGAAGAATCCGGACAATCCAACCATTCATGAGCTTTGGTCTTTGAACACCTTTACCCACGAGGCTATGCATATTAGAGGTGAGATAAACGAACAAAAAACAGAATGCCAGTCTATACAACGCAATCACGTAGCTGCAGTGTTGTTAGGCCTGAGAGAATCAACTGCGGATCGCGCTGCGATTCGCTACTACAAGGAACTCTATCCAAGAAAAAAGGATAATGGCTACTATTCTAAAGATTGTGCACCTGGTAAAGCGCTGGATGAAAAACTGCCTGATGCAATATGGCAACGTAGTTCAGAGAAATATGAAGGTTTCGGGCGCTGGCGTCAGAATTAAATCTGCCCTCAGCAAGGTTTAAGAATTTTACCTCACAGTCTTTAGTGTTTTTGTATACAGCCTATTCGTCTGATGACTCATTACCCTCAAATAATTACTCTGCGAAATCATCAACAACAGGACTTACCCGCATTATAGTTTGATGCTAGGATGTAGCAGAGTTTAAGTGTCTGACTTCAGACACGGCTTTAAGCTGTTAACAATTGGGATAGTTTTGTCTAGATTCATATTTAAACATTTTGCCTGGCGTCTGATATTTTTATATCTGTCTCTTGGTTTTGTCGGCACGCAAACGCTATTTGCTGCTCACAGTCATGAGAGTGACGATGAATTCGAACAATCTGCACCTTGTCATGTATGTCTGATAACCACACAGCAAAAGAAATTATCTGATAACAACAGCGATGATGAGTCTGGCGATGCCATACTTACACACTCCTGTACACAGGCTCTATCTGCTGAGTATGTACTACATCCAGCACTACAGGCGCCATCGATTCAAGCTTCTCAACCCTTCTGTTTTCATTCCCGCGCACCACCCGCTACTCACTGATTTAAAACGGTTATAACCCCAACCAAATTCACAATGGGGACTTAAGTTACAGATTTGGCTGCTGATGCAATTTCGCATCTGCAGGCATCAATTAATTAGTGAGAAAAATTATGTGTAGAACAGAATGGCTGCGCCTGTGTGGTGCTGTGGTAGTAATGATGATCGGCTTTAACGCTCAAGCAGAGACAAGTGAAGACGATACAAATAATAACGAAGTGATCTTTGTGGTCGGCGATCGAGAAGCATACAAAGGTAATTTCGATGAACTAGAGGTGCCTGCCTCTGATCAAATCATCGATGTAGAGCTGTTACGAGACGTCGGTGCGCTCAATTTGAACGATGCACTGGATTTATCAGCTTCAGTCGCACGCCAGAATAATTTTGGCGGACTCTGGAATGCTTTTTCAGTACGGGGTTTTTCCGGTGATATTAATTTACCCAGTGGCTTCCTTGTTAACGGCTTTAATGCCGGACGGGGTTTTGGTGGTCCTCGTGACATGGTTGGCATTGAATCCGTTGAAGTTCTGAAAGGCCCTCGCTCGGCATTGTTCGGTCGCGGTGAACCCGGTGGTACCGTCAATCTGGTGACCAAACGACCACAGTTTGAAACCGGTGGTTATATCCAGGGCACACTTGGTGAGTGGAACCAGTTACGCTTCGAAGGTGACTACCAGACGGTGTTGGGAATCAATGAAAATATCGGCCTGCGTCTGGTGGGTTTCTATGAAGATGCTGAAAGCTTTCGCGAACCGGTAGAGACCGAAAAATTGGGGTTTTATCCTTCCCTGAGCTGGAACATTAGTGACATCACCAACCTGACCTATGAGCTGGAATATACCAGCCAGGAATTGCCGTTTGATCGTGGTGTGGTCTATGCGGATGATTTTGGCTTTTCGCCGCGCGATTTGTTTGTGGGTGAAGCCGTACCGATTGAAACAGAGGTGACTGGCCATCAATTGGAAATACAAAATAACTTCAGCGAAAACTGGAGCTTTCTGGGTGGTATTGGCTATCGCGAAACTACTTTGGAAGGAGATGCTTTCGAACCTCAATTCGGTTCGCGCCAAACCTATTTCCAGAATGGCGAAACTATCTCGCGTTTCTTTCGTTCGCGTGACTTTGAATCCGAGTATCTGGTCGTGCGAGGAGAACTGGCCGGTGAATTTGAAACGGGTCAAATCCGCCATCGCTTGATCGTCGGCGCTGATTACGATCAATTCGACAATACGCTGGTCATTGATCGATACCGGTCAAGATTTACAGGTGATATCACCATGCTGACCGCGGCAGACATTGCTACTCATTTGATACTGGACATTGATAACCCGGTCTACGGGGTAAATCTCAATCCGATACCGGGTGCCAATACCAATCGTAACGAAGAGCTTGGTGGCTATGGTATCTACCTACAGGATCAAATTGACCTGACCGACAAGCTGCAAATTCGTCTGGGTGCACGCTTTGATGATTTCGAACAGGATCTCACCAACTTTCTGGCAACACCCGCAACCACAATAACGTCATCTGATGATCGTTTTTCACCTCAGTTTGGCGCTGTCTATAGAATCAATGATGGCGTAAGCCTCTATGCATCCTATGGTGAAGGATACCGCCAGCAAACCGGGCAGGATTTTCAAGGCAGTCAATTTGATCCAAACATTACCGAGTCAACGGAGCTGGGAGTCAAAGCAGACCTTGGTGCCATGTGTGAAACTATCGACGGTTCAATCGGGCTTACCTTGTTCCAGGTCGAACAAAGTAATTTTCTGGTCAATGACGACAGACCTGCAGCAACTGCTGTAGGGTTTTTCTCTATCCCCGCCGGTGAAGCCGAAAGCACCGGGCTTGAATTCGACGCGAATCTGGATTTTGCCAATGACTTCAGCCTGTGGGTTTCCTATGCTTATACCGATGCAGAATTCAGTAACAGCTTTGCAGACGTTGATGGCTTTGGCTTTACCATTGATGCCGGCGACCCGGTCATTAACTCACCCGAACATCAATTAAACATACAAGCGATCAAGGGCTTTAACCTGGGGGCGATGCCAACTCGAATTGGTACCGGTTTGCTCTATACCGATGAACGCAATGGTTTTGTGGGGTCAGACTTTACCCTTCCTGACTACACGACGGTAAGACTCTTCGGTGAGATTGAGCCACTTGATGGACTGTCTCTGCGTCTGGATATAGACAACCTGTTCGATGAAACTTTCTATACCAACTCGTTCGCGAATGTCTGGGTCGAGCCGGGTGCACCGCAACGAGTCAGATTCACAGCGACTTATCGCTTCTGAGGTAACACTATGAATAACGCACTCGAGGCAAACTCCCTGTCCATTAATCGTTCTGGCAAGCCGGTCTTGAATGACATTTCATTTACGGTTCCAGCGGGCGAAATTTATGCTTTGCTCGGCGGCAACGGTGCTGGCAAGTCGACGACGCTATTGACCTTTCTGGGTTTCCTCGAAGCGGCTTCCGGCTCGGTGAGTGTGCAAGGTGAGCAGGTAAACAAGAATGTAAAGAAGGCTCGTGAGGCCATCGCGTATCTACCCGAAGCCGCCACGCTCTACGGTCATATGAGTGCCTATGAAAATTTACGCTACTTTCTTGATCTGGCAAACGCCAAGGCATCAGACAGTGAGCTAAATGAGGCTCTGGACAGTGTTGCCTTGCAAACTGCTGCGAGAAGTCAACACATGGTGACTTACTCAAAAGGTATGCGTCAGAAAACAGCAATCGCACTGGCCATCCTTAGAGACTCGCCTATCCTGCTGCTGGATGAACCTACCTCAGGACTCGACCCGCTAGCGATTGATGAGTTCAATCGCCTGGCACGAAAACTCGCCGACCAGGGACGTACTATATTGATGGTCACCCATGATGTTTATGGTGCCTGTCAGGTCGCTGACCGTATAGGACTGCTTAGACGCGGGAAACTGGTTGGTGCGTTTGATCGCACTGAAGGTGAAATTGATACCGAAACAGTTCACCGCGCCTTTGCGGAGAGAGCGAGCACATGAAGCAGTGGCAGACAATCTTTATCGATGAATGGAGACTGTGGCGACGATCTTATCTTGCAGTCTCCGCACTCGTATTATTCACCCTGTTGTTACTCGCCACCAGCATTTTCACAGGTCTGCGAATGACTGAGGAACAACATGCACGTGAACACCAGCAACAAGAAGCAGAAGAAACTTTTTTGTCTCAGCCGGATCGACACCCGCACAGAATGGTGCATTACGGTCACTATGCGTTTCGTACACCACCACCACTCGCGATGGTTGACCCCGGTGTCGATGCGGTAACCGGGCAGTCCATCTTTCTCGAAGGCCATCGACAAAACTCTGCCATGTTTGCAGACGAACGAGCGGCAGCAAATACCGGCGGCTTTGGTTCATTAACACCTGCCAAAGTTTATCAACTTCTTATACCACTGTTATTGATTGCAATTGGGCACGGGGTGGTTGTGCGTGAGCGCGAATCACACACGCTCACACAACTACTCTCGCAGGGCGTATCCGGTACACAAATAGTGGCTGGCAAATGGGTAGCATTAGCATCCGTTGCGCTTATTTCCTTGTTACCTCTCGTGATTGCGAGTTTGTCGGCAAGCACAGCGGGAGACTCTCTGAGTATAAGTCTCGCTTTAGTGGCAACCTATGCACTCTACTTGCTCGTCTGGGTAAGTCTGATCGTGCTGATCTCGACCACAACGCAGACCCGAGGTGTTGCTCTGGGTCTGCTGGTGTTGTTCTGGATCACCACCGCCATGATTACCCCCCGCATTGGTGTAGCCTCTGCCAATGCTACTCATCCTGCACCCGGGAAAATTGAAACCGAACTTAGAATGTACGCGGATAAACGCGAATTGGGTGATGGGCATAACGCATCAGACCCAGCTTTTGAAGCATTCCGTACCAATGTTCTGGCGCAATATAACGTAGACACTATTGAAGAGTTACCCGTCAACTTCAGGGGCATGGTAGCGCAAAAAAATGAAGCTGATCTTACTGAGTTAATGAATCAGTATGCTGAAGAAAAAATGATGCAGGAGCTCCATCAATCAAACCATCTCCGATCTTTTGGTTGGCTTTCTCCTACACTGGCCACTGCATCTGCATCACAGTCGCTGGCGAGTACAGGTTTACAAACACATCATCGGTTCTTGCGAGAAACAGAAACACTTCGGCTGAATTTTGTGCAAGGCCTGAATCAAGTCCATATAGATAAACTCAGTTATAGCGATGACATCAACCGAAACAATGATGAGGAATCAAGTCGTCGGGTGCGCGTATCTTCGGAGAACTGGAAAGTTCTTGAAGATTTTGAATTTGCACCGGATCAAGCTGCTGAGCGATGGCAAGCCGCAAGATATCCTCTATTGATGCTACTGATTTGGTTCGTCGCATTCACTGTGAGCGGAATGTATTGCGCTGCCAGGATAAAACCATGAGTACTGTATATAGAGAGTTCCGCTTTCTGATGCGCGAACGCAGTGCCTTGCTTTGGCTTGGGTTGGCGTTTATGTCAGCTACCATTGCGGTAGTGCTGGGGCTTAAGGAAGTGTCGGAACAACGAACAACAATTGCAGATCTTATTACAGCCGACCAGGTTGAGCGAGAAGTGGTTAAAAAAGATCTGGCAGACTGGGGCAGCGCTGCCTACTACAGCTTTCATCTCACCTATGACGAGCCTTCTGATTTTGCCTTTGCCGCACTGGGACAACGCGATCTATCACCGTGGAAACATCGGATTAGAATGCTTGCCCTAGAAGGTCAGATTTACGAATCAGATACGACCAATCCGGACTTCGCTTTGATCGGCAGAATTGATTTTGCCTTTGTAGCGAGCTTACTCTCGCCCTTGTTCCTGATATTGCTTCTGCATGATCTAAGATCACGTGAACGGGCTGCTGGAAGACTGGATTTTATCGAGGCAACGGCCTCTGGAAAGATGATCTGGCGGACTCGTGGATTGTTACGAACAACCTTGCTGTGGTTGTGTCTTGTACTACCACTTTGGGTTGGTGGCATTATTGCGGGTGCCAGCTTGATGGTTTTACTGATTGCATCTGCTGTCGTATTGACGCACTTGTTAATCTGGTGGTTAATCGCCTCATGGGTCGCTAACAAAGACTATACCAGTGCAGTAAACCTTGTGAGCCTGATAGGCGTATGGGTTGTATTAGCTGTAATCACACCTGCGGCAATAAAGGCGGGGGTCAACGTGGCGGTACCCATACCTGATGGCGGCGAAATTCTCCTGACACAGCGCGAGGCAGTGAATGACGCGTGGGATCTTCCCAAGCAGGCCACTTTTGAGCCATTTGTAAAGAGGCATCCAGAGCTGGCCGACTATGCAAAAATCGATACGCCCTTTGAATGGAAATGGTATTACGCCTTTCAACAAGTTGGCGACCAAAATGCTGAGTCCTTGTCACACGCTTATCTTGATGGTCGAATTAAACGTGACGTGATCACCAGCAGTCTGGCTTTGCTTTCACCACCGGTACTGACGGAACGGTTGCTACAGAAACAAGCGCAAACCGATGTGGCTGCGTCAATTGCCTATGAAGAACGTGTGCGAGCCTACCATGCAGACTTGCGCAGTTGGTACTATCCAAAACTATTCAAAGATGTTGAATTTGAGACAGAATTACTTTCGTTACGTCCTCAATATTCGACAGACTAATTGATGGAAGTGCCGATAGACAACACGACCACTATTGACGAATCGCACTACCCGCTGAAAAGAATTCGTTTTTGATTTCGGTGACTTTCACTAGTTATGCTTGTTCTGAAGCTGAGAATCTACTCAATAACAACCTCATTAAATTTCTTAACTGTATAGGGCACGTAGTCTTCCTGATCTATATCAAGCGTACCGGCTTCGCGCTGCTCCATCAGTTCTTTCATTAAATCAATTGAGTCGATGCGTGGAATTACCCAGGGTTCAATATCCAGAATCTCAGGCGTGTATTTGGCGAAGTCGGCACGAATGCCTTCAGGTAATGCCTCATACCCGGATATGTGCTGGCCATAGGCTCGCGCCATGGTCCGACCAGGCGAATTGCCCAGCTTGAAATAAGGTGCCCAACTGACAAAATTTTGCATATGAATATCGGCATCAACATGTGTTTTCTCTTCATCAAACACATCCTGTATATTTGCAGAATAGACCAGCATGGAATCCCAGTAACTACCGGAATCGCTGCCATAGGGCCCCCATTCCTCCGTAGACATACGCGGTGGGTACTGGATACGTGTGAGTGTTGGAATATAAACACGATCTCCAATCATAGTGATATTCAATGGGTCCGGCGCAAAACTTGCCGGAGATTCACCCAGCCCTGGTCCATACTGTCTCGGCACAGGGCCCAGCACAAAATGGGGTATATCGACTACCTCACCCGTTAATGGATTTTCCCACGTATCGATGGCTTCATCCGTATCGAATTTTGTATAGTAAGCGGCCTCATAATGAGTCACATCAAAGCTTGAATCTTCACCCGGCTTCCACTTCTGAATGACATAGTTGTTAAATGAAAAGAATGGAATAAGATTGCCATCACCAGCATAACCATAAATATGAAACTTCAAAAATGCATGGCGCTCACCCTCTTCGGTTGAACCCAATACTTTGGCTATCAAGCGAGAGCGTTCAGCCGGATTAGCCAAAACAGAATCAAGCTTGTTCTGCAGCTGTTCATAATCTGTTGCTGTGAGAACCTTCTCACCTTCGGGCGCTGGCGAACAGCTCAGTACAGCAAACAAACATACTGCAAACAAAGCATGGCGAAAATAACTGCGGATTCGTATTGAGTTCTTCATAGAAACACTCTCTGATAATAGTAATTACAACCGGCTCATTTAACCTCTCACATCTAAAGCAAACAAACAAAATTGATCGATGGATTAGAAAAAGCCGTTGCGAAATAGAAGAGTACCCAATGCCTGCGAAAATGTGCACAAACTATTACATGAATTTCATCTACCGAATTGTCTGGTGAACCAAGAATTATAACTAACGTCATGCGAGCGTTTACACTCAAGAATTAAGTGCGTTTGCAGTTTTTGTTCAGAAACATAATACGAGTGATGGGTTCACGCTTCATTTAATCGCTCAACGACAATAAAATCTAGTGACAATGACCTAACAAGTAAAACTAACTTGATGAATATCATTCAGTCTTTAGGCGAGTTGCCTTGAGTCGGACTGATGTAGAGCACCATAGGTAACCTTCTAGGTAACGGGTAATTTTTTGACCTTGAGCCATTGCTGCCAAAGATTGATTAGCTGATCCACATCATTGGGTAAATCTGAATACTCATTCGATAAAATCCATTCTTCTATGGTCTTACCTTCGACCATATCCATGGCGATTTTGTCTATAACACCAGGATCGTTACTTTTCTCAAAAAGGAAATCAACGAAGAAACGCACCTGTAAATAAAAACCCGCTGGATCTCCACTTGCTCCTTTAAAGAAGGCCTCGGCCTCGTCACCAGTGAGTATAATGGCCTTTGATACAGAAGAACCCTCTGAATCGTTCTCATCGCCGGAGTGCTTAACAAGTGATTGCGCGGCATTAAAAACCGGGTGCTGCATGGAAAAGAATTCCTTTAGTGGAACAAAGCCAGTATCAGCAGTATCTCGAAATTGTTGCCGCCTGCTGGTCGTCAACTCCTCATTTTCAAGTAACACAGCTACAGATTCATCAAGCCAGTCAGGCGCCCAGCTTGCATATTCTGGCGCAGAAGAAGCACCAGACTCTTCTCGGGAATATTGCCTTATAAACCACAGATGACCCAGTTCATGCGATAGCGCACCCATCTCCAGTTCATCGAGTGATTTTGATTGGTCAGTATCTGCAGGCTTCACTTGTGCAAGCGCTTTTTCCATCACTTCTTTTTTAAGCGCGTCGGGTAGCCCTGTTGTTTGCTCCTCGACAGCACGACGAACACTTTCCAGATTCAACTTATGCCGATCAGCAGATGAGAACCAGGGTAAAATTATCGTATAACCAGCACTGTTTAAATTCGCCTCTAGCTCAGCGTCAACAACGCCACCAGAGACAACCGCAACGGGTTCTGTAGTCCAAGAAAAATAGTCTTCGTATCTTTTCGCGCTATGTTTGATGACTTCCAGAATTTGATTGGCTATCTCTGCCTCCGCCAATACAACATGTTTATCATTGCTGCTACAGGCGCGCTTGACGGTGTCACATAGTGATTGAGCAAAAACGCTGTTTGATGAACAAAGGAAAAAAGCCAAAAAAAGAACGAGAACAACCGGGTGTTTGTGTGATTTCATATGTTTACTTGCTCTTGATGTTATAAGTATTGGTACAAGCTATTTTTCTGACAATGAATGAAATTCAAAGTTCATAACCAGTAAAGGTTGTTTAAATAATCCTCTTGCTGGCACTAGGACCATTTTATTGAACACTAAAATAATGTCTGCTGATGCAGTATTATCAATATATCTACAAACTTATTGAGTAACGAGGTTGTGTATGCCGGTACCATTTTCAATTCTGGATCTGGCGCGAGTTATCGAGGGTGGTGATGTTGCGCAAAGCTTCTCGGAGTGTGTGAGTACCGCGCAAACTGCCGAGAGTCTCGGCTACGAACGGGTCTGGTACGCCGAGCATCACAATATGATCAGTGTTGCCAGCTCTGCGACTTCTGTGCTGATCGGACATATCGCAGCCAACACAAAAAAAATCCGCCTGGGCTCCGGAGGCATCATGCTTCCCAATCACTCGCCACTAACCATCGCTGAACAATTTGGCACGCTGGCAACTTTACACCCGGGTCGAATTGATCTCGGACTGGGTCGTGCTCCCGGTGGGGATGCCAATGTGATTCGTGCTTTACGCAAACACAAAGGCAAAGCCGCCGAACGTTTCCCCGATGATGTACAGGAGTTAATCTCGTATTTATCCAAACCGGATGCAAATAGCACGCCCACGGTACGGGCTATTCCGGGCGAAGGCACAGAAGTACCGATATGGATATTAGGTTCCAGCTTGTTTGGTGCACAGCTTGCGGCACATCTGGGTCTACCCTATGCCTTCGCTTCGCACTTTGCACCACAACTACTGACTCAGGCCGCCGACATTTACCGCAACGAATTCAAACCCTCCAAGCATTTAGACAAGCCCTACTTCATGATGGCATGCAACGTCTTTACAGCAGACACCGAGGAAGAAGCGCATTTTCATTTTAGTTCGTTGGTACAAGGTTTTGTCGGCATGTTAACCGGTCGTCGTGGTCTGGTTCGACCACCTGTAGAAAACTATCAGGCACCACCCGAACTTGGCCACCAACTCAACAACATGTTGCAAGGCAGCGCTGTCGGTACTCCGTCACAAGTCGCTGAACGTCTGTCGCATTTTCAGGAGCAACTGGAACCCGACGAATACATGATTTCCATGCCTTTCTATGAACATGCTGCGCGCTTGAAATCCTTGCAGCTAACCAAGAACATACAAAATAAAATAAACGTCACTTCCAAAGTTGCTTAAAACGATCTTTCATACAATCCTTGAAACATGACGCTCATAAGAAAGAATCAAGAATGATCGTATTTATAGGAATATTAGATTGAAATATTCGCACAGCTAATGCTGGAGAAACATCTGGCTGCTCTAATATTAGATGTTCAATAAATCTAGAAATTACATTAACAATCGAGTCGTTAACCCGATCACAGCAAACCAGATACTCTACAAGTAATCTTTAAGTCATATCTATACTGCTTGAATATAATGCCTGCTTCAGAATCAAACACGATAAAACAAATTAACCCGGTGCCACAGGAAATTAGAACCGGTTTACTATTCATTTGCGCATTCTTGTCAGCAACGCTGATTTTTATCTGGATGTTAATAGCTAGTCGACAATACTACCTTGCTGTCATTTGCAGCATCATGTTTATTGTTCCGGCTTTCTGGTATGCAATAAAAAATTTCTCGATCAAACAAGACATACAACTTGCTTTTGATAGCTATCCAGATGAACCATGGAAGTGGAACCCGAAATGGAATAATGGATATATCAAGCCCGAGCGAAACGCTGAAGAGTGGTATTCAATATTGATCGGACGTGGGCTTATTCTGGGTGCGATTTTTTCGCTTGTAAAAATCAGAGCCATCATCCAATTATTCAAGGATGAGCCGGCGGCCACAGCATTCCTGACATTGATAATCCTTTTAATGTCTGCAGCCTTTTCCTCATTTTATTTGCACTATATGAAATACCAACGCCAGATTGGTGATATACGACTGGAAATCAAGAATATACCCTTGCGTCTGGGGCAACTGAACGAATGTAGTCTGAAAACCGATGAGAAGTTCTGTTTTCAAGATCTAAAAAGTATAAGTTTTGAATTGCGCAAGTTATACAAAAACTACGATTCAAATGGGCTTCGTAAATGGGACTATTTCAAACAAAGATCTTATGAGATCACCGCAGACAAACCGGATGACATTCAACAAAAAACAAACAGCATCACATTCCAGATTGAACCTGATCAACATTTAAAGGAATCAAATTGGTTTTCAAAAAAAGAACGTTATGGCTGGTTCATTCGAGTCATTATCATAATTGATGGTAAGGAATACTTCCGTGATTTTGAGGTACCTGTTTACAAATAAACGTTGTGATAATTCTCATTAAATTACAATTTTTTTACCACCATACTGCCTGATTGAAATCGTTTCAGCTAACCAAGATCATTCAAAATAAACTAAACGTCACTTCCAAAGTCGCTTGAATACGACTT
>CALIRD010000135.1 GCA_938042355.1 uncultured Thiotrichales bacterium | reverse complement strand
TGGTGGCCGGGGGCAGAATCGAACTGCCGACACGAGGATTTTCAGTCCACTGCTCTACCAACTGAGCTACCCGGCCGTATTTACTACGAGCCGCGTATTAAACCGACTATAGGGTGTGCCGTCAAGCATGAATCAAGGATTGAGGCCATGCTTATGGCTATATCGACTTCAGGCTTTATTCATCCAGGTACCATGAAAGCCCAAGGGCAAGTAATACGGCAATTCCAGTACCGCGATTGGACCTGAATTCACCTTTTGAGCATCCAGAATATTCAAATGCGATCTTTTGCTTGCAAGATTCAAAGTAGTGCCGATAAGGTAGCCATCATCTTCTGATTTTTGGCCGGCTTTTGGTATAAACAGATGCTCTTCAACCATTTGCTCTTTACCGTAGTCATAAAAGTCCAGATCACCTTCATCGAGATCATGTTTCACAATGGCACTTTCACCAGGCGTGTTCTCGGACGATTTACCGACCGTATATAAATACTGTGCTTTTTTACCCTGATAAAGTGGATTAAATTGCGGAAATTCATGCTCGGCAAGATCTGAAACAAGGCTTCGAATTTTAGCCGTTCCATTTTGTGCTAACTCTACGGTCGCCAATTGAGCTCCCGAGCGCGCCGGAATTTCACCCTTGAGTACATCACGCGCCCCTTGAGTTGCAAACTTTTCATTACCGACACAAGCGTTATAGACAATAGTGCCGTTTTCCTCATAAGCATTACCAAAATGAAACTGAAACCCTGGTGGTAACTCAAACTGGCGTCGGCTGGTGAGATCATTTTTATCAACAACGATGACATCCTGTGCTTGATCAGCTAACCATGAAAAATTATCGATAAAGGTTGGGGCTTGTTTAGTAATGCGAAACGATGGCACCACAAAAATCAGGTGCTTGTCTGTCATACAAAAGTCATGGATCATGCCAGCTGGCACGTCAGGTATTAACGCAACATTGACTAACTCGCCATTGACACCTATGCGGTAAATGATGAGTCGTTTAGAAAAATAGTCCTGTCCGAAGTTCCATAATGAACCATCCACTTCAAAGCGAGGGTGGGCTGAAAATGGCATGCCTTGTAAACCGTCACCCCAGGTTTTGTTACCCATTGGTTTAAGCGTATCGGGTTCCACCTGAAAAGCAGAGCCACCTTCCCACAACGCATACAACTCTCCATTGACACTCATAACACTGGTGTTGCTGACGTTCATATCATCAGGCCCCATCACTGGCGCTGGCTCCGGCACATTGGTAGCAAAACTGTTGGTTGTAAATCGACCTGCTTTGGTATCGTTTAGGTATCTATTGGTTTTTACCATGCTACCGGTATGACTTACCTTTCCCGCTTCAATAGCAAATGCTTGCAACATTCCATCACCATCAAACCAGTGATTCATACGCAGACCGTTACGTTCAAATAGCGCCGGCCCATTACGGTAAAAAGTACCATTAAGATCCAGCGGAACTTTACCGCTTAGCAGGTGCATTTGATCGGTTCGCAGTTCTTGTGCAACCGCGTTTTGAAAACCGATCTGCCATTCAGGTTTTTCACTATGAGTAATTAACGATTCAGCTGCATCGGTGACATCCAATGACGGTTGAGTACACGCTGGTAACGCTATTGTGCCGCCAAGAGCCGCCGCCGCTGTAGTAAAGCGACGACGAGTCATGGATGGTGTGTGTGAGTCAGTCATAAGAGTAATCCTTTACTTAAACATCGTAATGGTGTGAGTGCTCAGACCTGTGCTGACTTCGAAAACCGCGTCTTTCCACTTTGCCGGACCAAAGCTGCCCTTGGCATTGTTTGAAAAGGCATAAGGCTCACTGGGTATACCGAACAAATTGGTATTCATCTGACCATTGTTGTCGACATCATGAAACAGATTGATAGCGTATTGCCCTTCTGCCAGACCCTCAAAGGTAACGACCACCGCCTCGGATGTGACCGATGCATTAGCACCACCAATAGCCTGCTGTGTCGAGTGACCGGTCTCACTGTTGTAGATGCCGATGCGCAGGACACCTTCGACTTTACGTATACCATCAACGGTCAAAGTCAGATTCGATGACCCACTGGCTTCTGGCATCACCTGTCCTTTGGGTGTTTCCTCACTGTAGGCACTGCCAACACCGGTAACTAGTAGAAAGATCAGACCAAGTTGGATTTTCTGCGTAGCTAATTTCATTTCATTCTCCGTTTCGTTGTTAATCAGGAATGCCTATGTTGACGTAATTGTAGAGGAGAACAATCGAAGATACGTAAACCCGCCATAGAATTCGTGGATTGACACTTGCCCGTTGACGCTTCGCTATTTGTCATTATTTATCAATAACATATGTGGCCAACCAACTCACGTATCGTGACTGGCAGTCGAAATATATGGATTAAATAACGTTATCTGTTGCGTTTTGAGTAAAATAGCGTATCAAAGTGAACACGTACTTTTCCCAGCTATGAATAGCACTATAAATAAACCAAGGTTACTCAGTTCTATGGTAGTAACTGTCTGTGCAGGATTGTTTCTCACGATTATTGCACCACTCGGCACCTCCTATTTGGGATTTGGAGAGCGTTTAGTCTACTGGGTAGGGCTGTGTTTGGCTGGTTGGGTAGGCGGTTTCTTATCTGAGTCAATCATTGACAAGTATTTGCCTACCCTTACCACATCCTGGCAAGTACTGATTGTTTCATTGGTAGCAGCACTGTTTGTTTATACAGCGCTTTATACATTCTTCCCGCATCTACACACGAGCTTAAGTCTTATTTCATTCTTATATGTCTTGGTTATTTCACTAGCCATTACCAGTGTTGGACATGCATTTAAAAAGAATCATTCTGTGAATGTATCTAATGAAAGCAAAGTTCCAGCATTAATAGACCGACTACCTGTTGAAATGAGAGACGCAGAGATCTATGCAATATCGGCTGAGGATCATTATGTGAAGGTTCATACTTCTAAAGGACACACAATGATCTTGATGCGCTTTAAAGATGCTGTTCGAGATGCATCACCTCTGAAGGGCCTCGTGACACATCGTTCCTGGTGGGTCGCCGAACAAGGGGTCAAATCCATCAAGAAAAAATCACGCTCAGCTGATCTTACGCTCAAGAATGATGAAATTGCGTTGGTAAGCCGTAACGGCCTGAAAGCCATACGCGAATCAGGCTGGGTCGATTAAGCATTTACTCGGATGGCGGTGTCCAGTTATCGACTTCTGCCGGGGCGTCACTGAACAAAAACTTCTCCATTTCCTCTTCGAGAAATTTTCTTGAATTGGGATCTATCGTGGAAAGCCGATATTCGTTAATCAACATGGTCTGATGACCGATCCATTTGCCCCAGGCTTCTTTGCTGATATTTTCCCAGATACGCTTACCTGCCTCACCCGGGTACGGTGGCAAATCCAGTCCTTCGGCTTCTTTTTTCAAGTGGGCGCAGTTAACCATACGTGTCATGCTTGATTCTCCATCATCTGATCAGGCTATTATTGGGGCAGACCCGGTTGAACTCAAGTAGTTGTGGCCGGTTTCAGCTGTTCTATCAGTCTGGTAATCGGTGCTGGAACACCACCAGGCAAGCCTTGCGGTAGTGATACCCACTGTGAAGAACCGTCGTGTTGCTCTTGAACCCGTGTGGTTGATACCCGAACCTCTAATGGCTTGATGGTTAAACCAAAATGCGAAAACTGGTGCGTCAACGGTGGTAGCGCTTTCTGACTCTGTGCCTTAAGCCCACGTGCGGCTAGATACACTTCCAATACTATGTCCTGCTCCAGTACCGGAAAGGACCACAAGCCACCCCAGATTCCCTTTTCAGGCCGACGTTGCATCAACCATTGCCGCTCTTCGTTCACCATTAACAGCATGGTTTCTTCGCGTTGTGGTTTTTTCTTCGGGGGTTTTTTCTCCGGGTAAGCCGATGGGTTACCTTGTGCTTTGGCCACACAGGTGGTTTGCAATGGGCAATCATCACAACGAGGCTTGGTGCGTGTACACAGGGTTGCCCCCAGATCCATAATTGCCTGAGTGTAATCATCAACCCGCTGCTTCGGTGTATAGTCTTCGGCGACCTGCCACAAGCCCTTGGCCACCGCTGACTTACCTGGCCAGCCAGGTACAGCATCATGCCGACACAATACGCGTTTCACGTTACCATCCAGAATTACCGCATATTGCTTATGTGCCAACGCACGGATTGCACCGGCCGTTGAACGACCGATGCCCGGCAAAGCTTCGAGATCTTCTTGAGATTCGGGAAACCTGAGCTTATGTTGCTGCTGAATAATTTGTGCGGTCTTGTGCAGGTTTCTCGCCCGAGCGTAGTAACCTAAACCCGACCAATGTGCCAGCACCTGATCCTGAGTCGCATCAGCCAGCGTTTTCACATCTGGAAAACTGCTCATAAAACGCTGGTAATAGGGAATGACGGTGGTGACCTGTGTCTGTTGTAACATGATCTCGGAAATCCAGACACGATAGGGAGTCGGATTTAGTTGCCACGGCAAATCATGGCGACCATGCTGGTCGTACCAGTCAAGCAGCCGGATAGCCAGGCTATCCGGCATAGGTTTTACTCTTCAGTAGCGGGCACAGCTGGCTCCGGGGTCGGCTCAACGTCCTCTTGTGGTTTACTACGGCCAAACAATCCACCCAATGCATTCCCAAGTTCATCACCCAGTTTATCTTTGATTTCCTCTTGCAGCTCTTCTTTTTTCTCTTCGAATTCCTGCCTGACTTCCTCTTTCTTTTCTTCTACCTGAGCTTCGGCCTTGGCTCGTTCTTCATCAAGTCGTTGTTGTGCGGCTTCTTTTTCGGCGTCCAGTCTGGCTTCTGCTTCGGCTTTGAGCTTGTCTTTCTCGATATCCAGACGTTGCTTGGCCAGTTCTTCTACTTTGAGGGTATAACTTAAATCAGTAAAAGGCCCATGCACCCGTAAAGGTAAGTAATAACTTTGTAGACCCTCTTCTGCTGCCATTGCCAGACGAACAGTGTAATCCAGTTCGCTGACCGGGAATTTAACATTACCTTTACCGGTTACATCAAAACGCGGCGCAGTAATACTGAGATTATCGTTTTCCAGAATGCCATTACTGATCGGACCACTGGCGGTCATCAATGAAAATTCAGTTTCGTCCGGTGTATTGTCTTCAATCACAGGCTTGCCTTGCAGCTTGCGAATCGAATTTTGTGCCTCAAGTAGTTTCGCCGCCAGTTTCGAACCATGAATCGTGCCTTCTTTAAAGCTGGTCTCGTACTGTCCACTCATTGATTGTTTGAGTGCGGTAATGGTGTTACCTGACATTTTGATGCTGGTTTTAAATGCGGCACTACCTGATAGATGTTTTTCACCAAAAAGAACCATCAGTATTTCTTCGGATCGCACCCCGGCCAGATCAAAATCCAGACCATACGACGGCTCTTGTCCATTCACGTTTAGGTTGGCATTGATATTCGCTTTACCCTGATAGGCGCTGGCTACCAGTGGCGCGACATTAATCACACCATCATTGGCCTTGAGGGCCAGACTCGCGTCCGTGAAAGTTAATTTGTTATAGATAAGCTGGTTCAGTCTGGCCGTACCATCAATATCCAGTCCTTTAATTAACTCTACCGGCAGTAAAATGGTGTCATTGACTGCCGCTTGCGTGGTGGCAGGAGCGGCGGCAGCTTCCACCTCAGCTACACTAACCCCCGCTTCTTTTGCCCCTGCTTCGGTGACCGGCGGCAGGTAGTCATCGGCATTGAACGCATCAAGCGTTAGATCAAAGCGCACTGATTGCTTACTGAAGTCCGCAATAGAAAACTCACCTTGCAGGCCTGAGTCGTCCAGCGTTGCTGTGAGCGGTTTGATACTGACGTTACGAGTATTGCCGGCAATTTGCATATCAAACCCGGCATCGGTGAGCGCCTTGTCATTCTTGGTGATTGGCAGAGCCATACCCAGAGCCTGCATCACTTTACGCGGGCTGAAATTTTCACTCTTGATACTGCCTTGATAGGTAGGATCATCAATAAACTTTCCTACCTCCAAAGCGCCGGTCATTTTCAAATCTGCCACTTGCATGACCAGATTCTTTAAGCTCATTTTTTGTGTATTGGTGTTGGCGTCAACATCGGCTTTCAAATCGAGCGGCAAACCATCGGGAAAAGACGGATTGATCAATTTTCCGTCCAAGGTCAAACCTGCCACTTTATATCCACCCTGAAAAGGATCCGCGGTCAACTGTCCTTGAATATTGCTGCTGAGGTTAACCCCGTCTTGCTGCTGGCTGACATCAGCATTCAAGCTACTAACAATGTGCAACACTTCGTTAGCAGGGTCGAGGGTAATTTCACCTTTCATTTTCGAAGCCAGCTGCATGGCATTGTTCATGGTCATGCGCACATCCATATCTACCGGCACCGCCTTGCCAAATTCAAGTGCACCCATGACCAGATTGACCGGCCCGACGTTAATATCGGTGTTGGCTTGTCGGTCATTATAGGTAAAGCTGGCATCAGCCAACTCTACCCCTTCAACACTCAACGTGACTTTGTCTAGCGAGGAACCTCCACTTTGATCAGCGGCAGCCTCGTCAGCCGCAGTTGCTTGCTGAATATCGGTCCAGTTATCGGTGCCATTGGCATTTTTCTCGAGATTTATTGCAAGACCACGTAAGGTGACTTTTTTAACTTTTACCTGCTTTTTCAGCAATGGCATTAGCTCAACATGCACATCCACTTCATCGATTGCGGCAAAGTCCGCTGCGCTAAAACCCGGGGCGTTTGCCATTTTAGTTTCGCCAAGGTTCAAACCCAACCAGGGAAATAATGACCAGCTAATGTCTCCGGGAATTAGTAAATCGCGTCCCGTTTTCTCTTTGACGGTAGTGGCTATCTGTGGCTTGTAATCGTTGGGATCAAGACGGGTAACAAGAATGCCTACCGTAGCAACGCTCAGCACAATTAAAATCAGCACGAGCAAAAATATCCATTTAATGAGTTTCATAGCAACCTTCAGGCTTAAATTAATTTATGGAGTGAGTCTAACGTATGACTACAATCAGAGGTAATAATTCGATGTTACTTATTGAAAAGGATGTTAGCTTCGTTCTAACTCTATCTGCACCAGATTATTCTTGTCAGCAATGGCGTTCCATTCACTGGCAAAGGTAATACTGCCCTCTGAGGGGTATGGGAATGGGTTACTCATCTCTGGAATGGCTTCCAACTCTACCGTAATACTGCGCGTTCCATTTGCCATCGGTGAAGTTTCAATAAAGCGACTAAATTCACGCGACTGATAATCTTTTACATTCGGATTATCCAGCAGCAAACCAAATTGACAACTGCTAAGCGGCATCCCGTCTGCTGGCAGCATACGCTTACCGGATGGTGTGCCAACCATACAGAATCGTCCGCGGTAAACCTTGAGTCTGACCACACCTTCGAAACCAGCGGAATCAAGATAATTGAGCAGCGTTTGTAAATGAGACAGGCGATCACCTGATAAAGGCAACTCGTTATAAGGATAACTCATGCGTGAGCGCATAGCCCAACTCAAGGCATCCAAAATCAAGTCGACGCGCATATTATCATTCGTTGGAACGACAGGCGCAGTCCTTGCTGCAGGCTGTATCGTAGTAGATGCACGCTCAGGCTCGGTACGATTCACCGCTTGTGGTGCTCTCGCAGCAGCTACTTCGGGCTCACTAAAATGCAAGGGTGACACAAAGGTGTGAAAGAGCCCGAGTGCCAACAAGATACCACCTAAAAATACAGCCAGTGGCACTAAAAAATATTGTAATGGAGCTCGCTCCAAATCGGCATCGAGTTGTGGTAGGGGGCGTCGAATCGGTACAGGCGCATCAACTTCCAGTGCATCGGCTGGGTCAACCGGCTGACCACGCCACTGCTCCTGATGAATTTGCTGCAGCATGCGGGCATTGTTTCTTTCCAGTCGTTGTCTGGGTGAGAAGAAATCCTGCTCTTCGACTTCCTGTGTTTTGTCAACTTTGACTTCAAAAACTTTGGTTTGCACTGGTGGCTTGGGGCGAAGTTGTAATTCATGCAAACGTTGCGTTAACTTCAGCGGCTCGAGCTCTTCTTTGACCAATACATCAAATGCACCCAGGGCGCGCGCTTGTCCGAGGTAGACTTCATCGGATTCCGAGGTATACATCATCACGGGGATGGTAGCGGTAGCCGGATTAGCCTTGATAATTTTCAATGCAGCCAGACCGCTCATGCCGGGCATGTTGTGATCGAGAAAGATGACATCGGGTCTACCATCTTGCAAATAATGCAACATGTCTTCCGCTGACTCTGCCATGTCGCAGAGCATATTTTCCTGCTCAAGCAAGCGCGCCAGATGAACTCTGGCGAGTTTTGAATCATCGACAATCAATACATTGATTTGCGGGATTTCGCTGGTTGCTTCAAGCATCGGCTTTAATCGCTGTTTCTCTTCCACTGACCTGATTGTCCACCGGTTTTTTCTTCCAGCTGGACCTCAGTTATGACCATTCCGCGGTCCACACCTTTGCACATATCATAGATAGTGAGTAAGGCGATCTGCGCCGCAGTCAGGGCTTCCATTTCAACCCCAGTTTGCCCCTGAGTCTCAACCGTGGCAATGCTCTTAATCGCATTTTGAGCACGCTCTATCTCAAACCTGAGATCAACTTTGGTAATAAGTAGTGGATGACAGAGCGGAATGAGATCTGGCGCACGTTTTGCCGCCATAATGCCCGCCACCCGGGCAATACTCAGCACATCCCCTTTTTTATGTTCACCGCGCTCGATCAAATCGAGCGTAGTCGGCTGCATCGTGATTTTTCCAGATACGACTGCCACACGTCGGGTCGAGGCTTTGGCAGATATATCTACCATGTGTGCTTCACCGCGTTGATTAAAATGGGATAGTTCTTCAGACATAGCGCTGCTTGAATTACACTAGAGAGTCGGGAGAATATCATAACCATGACTATTACAATCAAGTACTTCGCCAGTTTGCGAGAGGCACAGGGAGTGGCTGAACGCACTTTTAACAGCAGTGAAGTCCATACCGTCGCTGATGTGATTGCCCGACATGAATTAGCATTTCCGGAAAACACACTGATCTCGGTTAACCAGGTATATGCCTACCCTGAGACCGAACTGAACAGCGGTGATGAAGTGGCATTCTTTCCTCCGGTCACCGGAGGCTGACAATGACAATCATACAGATCCAGATTGAGACCTCACCCATCGCTACCTGGCAGCTGCTTGATGAGTTTGAACAAGAACATCTGACTGACAATCATTTGATTGGAGCGTGTTCAGTATTTACCGGAAAAATGCGCAGCAGTAACCACAACGATGAAGTGATCGCCATGACACTGGAACATTATCCGGGCATGACTGAACAACAAATCAGAACACAGGTTGATACAGTGATTGCCGAATATCCGGTAGATGCCTGTTTGGTTCATCACCGCGTTGGAGAAGTTACTCCGGGGGACTCACTGGTATTGTGTGCTACCTGGTCAGCGCATCGGGCGCAATCATTCCGAGCCTGTGAAGAAATATTTGAAGCGCTTAAATCTACTGCACCCTTCTGGAAAAAAGAAACACTGGCAAATGGCGACACTCGCTGGGTAGAATCTAATACAAAAAACCCGCGACCCTGAAAACAGGACCACGGGTTTCAGGCTACAGCAACAAGTATTTAGCGTTGTTCTATCACAGCGCCCTTCTTAACAGTCATATCTAGACCAAGATCATTCAATGTGGTCGCCGTTAAGAGATTAATCAGATTGGCAGCTTCATTACCACTTCCACCCGGACTGGATCCCATCTGTACGTCCGGCACCCACTTCTGTTTACCAAATTCCTGGGCAAAGCGTGCCATCACGGTTGTGTACGCATCCAGCTTTTGTTGCAAGGCACCGTCAGCATTCAAGACCAGACGCTTGTATTCGGCATCACCTTCACCACGCAGAATTTGCTCTTGCTTGTATTCTGCCGCAGCCAGTTTTTTCTGTTCTGCCTCGAGTTTTTGCTGTTCAGCTACCGACACTTGTCGTTCGGCAGCTATTACCGCAACTTCTTTAGCACGTTGCGCATCAACCACGTCCTGTTCTTTCTCCACTTCTTTTTGATATCGAGCCACGGTAACGTTTTTCTTACCTTGCTCTTCAGCCGTAATGGATTCTTGCTTGGCCTGCTCGGCTTGAGCTTTAGCGGTAATAATCGCCATGGTTGCTTCACGTTTGGTAGCGATTTGCTCAAGCGTTTTGGGCTCAAAATCCCAGTCGGTAATCTGAAAACCGGATACTGTGACTGAATAGTCTCGAAAGTCACTGCTATAGGTTCTTGGTAAACCGTCATCGCCATAAACAATCACCGGGATGTTGGTCAGAATTTTTTGACCAGTACCCTCTTCTTCCTGATAGACCTCTTTTAACTCAGTCTGGAACTTTCCGTTCTTGATTTGCTGTTGTGCCCAGTCGGTAAATGTACCGCGCTTGACCGCATAAGCATCTTCAGAAGTCATCAAACCCGCCGTCAGATTCATGGCCTCTTCAGTCACCGGTTTCATTAATTTTTGCGCCACACCATCATTAGAGCGAAAATCTTTATGTAATTTCAACATGGTTTCTTCGTCGTTGGGTAATGAAAAACGCGTCTTACCGAAAATAGTACCGGTACCACCGTCCTGATAACGCACGGCAATTCCTTGTTGGTCTAGGGTTGCACTGACTTCTGCATCATTCTTGTCAAAGTCAAAGGTAATCACATCATTGTATTCTTCGGTGATACCGAACATTTGCACGTAGATACCGGGTGAAAATTTTACAAATAGTTTGCCAGTTGGAAACTGCACCACGGTACGATGACCCGCATCGTTTATGCCAAACATCATCGGTACTACAAACAGGCAGACGATGATTAATCCGATTGTCCCGATGGACTTGAACGAATTTTTTAGTAGATTCAATATTGTTTTCATTTTTCTCTCCGTTTTATTTGTCGTCCTGATAAAAATGGGAGTCAAAGAACAGTTTTCAAGTTTTTACGCTTGGCAATCAGTCTCTAACTCCCGTTAAGTGGATGATTAATATTAATTTATATTTTTATAATAATATTAATTGGGTCCATCAAACTCTTCTATTGAATCCAGAATTTCACGTTGGATTCCCATTAATGTGTTCGCATAAAAACCAATAAAGTGTGGCTCTTCAATGATCTCCCTTGGCTCTCGCCAATTGTTGTCTGTGAACAAGTTTATGTTGACCTGTGTGTCGTCGTCGCTGAGTACTTGTCCATTGGCAATACGATTGGTTGAGTTGGTAAAGAAATACTGAATATTCGACCAATCATCATGATCACCCAATACTTCCAGAGTGCTATCACCGTTGACTTCAAAGCTGGTCAATACATCATTGGTATCGCCATCACAGTTGAAATCAACAGCAGTTGAACCAGCGCGCCCGAAACCGGCAGACTCGGTGATACCAACATTTTCATCCAGATCAATACTTGAACCATCAGAATAATCAATTTTGAAATTCAAGTAGCTTCCCCATGGAGAATTAGTCAAGCCGATATCACAGTTCGTATTGCTGGTGAATTTATCCGCATAGTGGCGATCGCCTTCGTCATTTCCGATATCTGGCAAACCAGCTATCTGATAGAGGTAATTCATGACACTCACATAATTTGGCTTGTCATTAATTTCATCATCACCACCATGACCCAGTCCCAGTGAATGACCAAACTCGTGCATGATGGTACCGGCCTGGTTATTAATCAGTTTGTTCGTCTCGAGTGTATCGACACGGCTATGTCCCCAGTGACCGATCGTCACCAGAATATCGTTACCCAGAACCTCGCTGGCACCTGATGATCCGAAGCTACCTGCTACATAACCCGTACGTGAATAAGCCAGTAACATGTAGTAGAACAAGGATCGTCTCTCCACACCAAGGTATTGGGCCTTGTAGTCCAGTACGCTCGCGACCGAGTTATCATAGAAATCCACTTCTTCAGCAAATGGAACGGCTTCACCGCCACCCAAATCAAAATCGGCGGGGTCAATACCCGGGCTTTGATCGATGCTGTCGCCAGCATCAAAGTGAACATGAATGCCTTGCGCGAGGAAGGCATCTCTAACTTTCTCCAACGCTTCACGTTGAGGCACCATACCTTGTACGTCTTCGCCCGGACGACCCGCTGGGTCCATGTAATCTATTTCTATAAACAGATCTTTTTGCCCGGTACGAGCACCCATGGCATAGATGTCCATTCCAGCATAAGTTGCGCCGGCAGTTTCGGTACAATCCGGAATGCCATCGCTATCGGCATCGGTTGCACAGGTAATATCATTCGGTCCACCCATTGAGGCCAAGGTGTTGTACGACCAATCTGATGCGGCATTAGTATCCAGATTCGTCGCATTTCTGGAAATAGACTCACCATAACCAGTCGTGGTCAGCGACGGCCCAGCACCAGCACCCCACTCACCCGCCGTTGTTGGTATTTTGGTGTTATTGCCAAAACGAACAAAATCCGCCGTGACGCCAGCGTCCAATAATTCAAGATAACCGCCCGAGCTCCAGGTGAAGTCAGCAGCGCTCAAGATGACGACATTAGGGTTGAGGTTATAAGATGGATTGCCAGAGAATGAAAAAATATCTTTGGTCATGATCACCAGGTAACCACCCGACGGAATAGTTTTTGCTGGCAATGCGAATGACACATCAGAGACAGCGCCAAGATTGTCGGTTTTCTGGGATTGCAACGTGTATTGACTTAAATCGACTGCACTTCCGCTTGGGTTGTAGACTTCGAACCAGAACCCGTTGGTACTATTGCCGCTACCAATTTCAGAGAACTGCAAAGATCCCCCCAAAGGAGCCGTTATCGTTACCGTAAAGGTTGTGGTAACACCATCAACAGTGACCGTGATAGTTGCAGTACCTGATCCGACCGCAGTGATAGCACCGGTTGAAGATACCGTCGCGACACTGCTGTCACTACTGGACCAGCTTGCCGTGCTGGTTACATCAGATACCGTGCCATTGGAATAATTTGCGTTCGCAGTCATTTGTGTCGTGTTACCCACCAGTATTGAGGGGTTGACCGGAGTGACTGAAATACTGCTGATTCCGACAATAGTGACAGTTGCTGTACCACTGACTCCTGCTTCTGTAGCGGTGACGACAACGCTGCCTGCATTCAAGCCAGACAACATACCGCTGCTGGAAATACTGGCAATACTGGTATCATCAATACTCCAACTCGCACTATTGGTCAGACTCTGGTTCGCACCATTCGAATACGAGCCATTAGCTGACATTTGCAGATTTTCACCGGTAATAATCGAGCTGTTATTGGGTGCTACTGAAATAGAATCGAGTGTCGAGGAAGTACCGCCACCACCATTTGGATTCGATGTTGGATTTGCAGTGCCATCGCTACCACCGCCGCCACATGCAATCAGCAGTATGCTTAGAGTATATATAAGAGAAAATTTAAGTAAGTTTTTCATTAGCCCGTCACATTGAAGTTATATTTGTGAGATGGACAATTACAAAAGATGTTCTCTGTGCGTAGGGGTACTCAGATAAGTGGTGGCTTAGAAAGGATCAGTTTCGGCGGTTGCGGATGGAACGTGAAAATCATCACATGGCTCTGACAATTTCAATATCACAGGTACAAAAAACGAGACTACAGCTTGTCTGTAGAACCAGACCGCCAGTATTTTTTCACGCTTTTTTTAAATCAGGAATTTAAGTATTTATGACTGAATCTCAAGCAGTCTATGGTGTGTGGCTCATCCAGTTGCAAGGCAATGTAATCCAGTGCATCCCTGACGCGCCGAAAAAAGTGGTGATCGCCCAAATGTTCTAACAAACCACTACTGCGCAAGTGCAAACTCACCTCTGCATTGGCACGCGCAATCATTAAATCGATATTGGCCGTCTTTAATCGCTCGGAAAGATTGGACAACATCTCTTCACCGGTCGCATCTACCGTATTAATACTCTGCGCATCAATAATCAAATACCGCATGACCGGTCTTTCAGCAACCAGGTTTAGAATCTTGTCTTCAAGATAACCGGCATTGGCAAAATACAAAGACATATCCATGCGTACCACGGCTACCGTAGTTGATGTTTTGAGGTTGTGTGTTTCCACATCTCGCAAGGTGCCATCATCGTGCATCGAGATTTCAACAATTCGTGGTCGCATGGTGCGATAGACAAACAGGACCAATGAAAGCAGTAAGCCGGTTAACAAACCGCGTTCGATATGTGGCGCAAATAATAAAGTCAGTGCAAAAGTTACCAGTGCAACCACACCATCATGCTTTTCAACTTTCCAGGCATGTTCAATCGGCTTGAAGCGAATCAAGCGCAACACCGCCACTATAATAATAGTGGCCAATGTAGCCTGCGGCAGGTGATACAACAAAGGGGTTAACAACAACAAGGTCACCGCTACCGTGAGACCAGTAATGATGGACGAAAACCCGGTTTGGGCACCGGCCTCAAAATTAACCGCTGAGCGAGAAATACTGCCTGATACAGGATACGCATGAAACAAACTGGCCGTCACATTGGACAAGCCCTGACCGATCAACTCCTGATTGGCATCAATTTTTTGTCTGGATTGTGCCGCCATGGATTTAGCAATTGAGATCGCTTCGACGAAACCAACCAGAGCAATGACACTCGCTGAAGCAATCATTTGTACCGCCACATCAAAGCGAAAAGTCGGTAAACCGAATGAGGGTAGTTTGTCAGGAATGCTACCCACCACATTTCCGCCCATACCATCAAAGTCAATCAGGTATGAAATCAGAGTGGTGACGATAACCGCTGCCAGTACCGGCAAAGCAGGAGTGATTGGTGAAGGCGGTACAATGTATTTCAAACCTAATATCAACAGTACTGCAAGACAACCAAACATCATGGTCGGGAAATGCGCTCCTGACCACGCTGCCAGTGCCGTGTGCCAGACCACCATATACTGTTGTGGATGAGGCTCAGCACTGACACCAAAAAACGCGGCCATTTGTGATGAGGCAATAATCAATGCGGCGGCGTTAGTAAAACCAATAACCACCGGGTGAGAGAGGAAATCCACCAACACGCCGAGTCTGAACATGCCCAGTGAAATCTGGAAAATACCTACCAGCAAAGCCAACAACGCCGCATAAGCCAGAAAACCTTCGGGATTCGCACTTGCCAGCGGTTGTAGCGCTGACGCCGTCATCAATGACACGATTGCGACTGGACCAGTAGCCAGCTGACGCGATGACCCAAATAAAGCTGAAATAATCGGAGGCAAAAATGCCGCATACAGACCAACATAAGGGGGCAAACCAGCTAATTGCGCATAGGCCATAGATTGTGGAATCAGTACCAGCGCCACCGTCAGGCCTGCAGTGACGTCGGCAATGACTACGGGACGGTGTCTTAGTTCGGTAATCCAGTCGAGAAATGGAAGAAAAGCCTGCCGTGACGAATCAAGAAGTCTGCCCAGCACGCTCGTAAAACCCCCATATTGTGGCTTGAAAATGTAAAATCGCGTTGTCTGCCGAGGCGATCTTGTCGAGAAATCATAGGATTATTAGCGGCATCCTGATAATATCCTGCCCCTGAATTATCCTAACAAAATACTACACGCTATAAAACAAACAGGCTTGGAAATACTATGAAGATGTTGATTAAAATCTCACTTGGGGCACTTTTTTTTCTACCCGCACTGGTCTTGGCTGCCGGAGGTGGGGGGGATATCGATATCGAACCCATTAACCACACTAAACATTGGTTAGGTTATACCTGTCTGGCGGTATTTGTAGTCTCTTATGCGCTGGTCATGAGTGAAGAATTCATTCATTTACGTAAATCCAAGCCAGCATTACTCGCTGCCGGTGTCATCTGGGGTCTGATTGCCTGGGTCGGTAGCAAAACTGGTCATGCAGATCAAATCAACGCAGCAATTCGACACAATATTCTCGAATACGCTGAACTCATGTTGTTCCTGTTAGTGGCCATGACTTACATCAACGCCATGGCAGAGCGAAATGTATTCAATGCTCTTCGGTCCTGGATGATTCGTAAGAAATTCAGTTTCAAACAACTGTTCTGGCTAACCGGCGTGTTGTCTTTCTTTATCTCACCGATTGCCGACAATCTCACCACTGCGTTGTTAATGTGCGCTGTGGTGCTTGCGGTAGGTGGCAACAATGTGAAGTTTGTCGGTATGGGCTGTATTAATATTGTGGTCGCTGCCAACGCCGGTGGCGCGTTCAGCCCGTTCGGTGACATCACCACCCTAATGGTTTGGCAAAAAGGCATCGTGCAGTTCACCGAGTTTTTCGCGATCTTTATCCCATCAGTGGTCAGCTACATCATTCCGGCCGTCATCATGAGCTTCTTTATCCCCAACGAGCAACCAGACTCGACGGGCGCTGAAGTGAAAATGAAGCTCGGGGCAAAACGCACCATATTACTGTTCCTGTTGACCATCGCGACTGCAGTCAGCTTCCACAACTTCCTGCATTTACCACCGATGGTGGGCATGATGGCTGGTCTTGCCTATCTGCAGTTTTTCGGTTTCTTCCTGAAGAAAAAAGGATGGGCCGCGAGAGATGCCGGTGCCAGTGAAGAAGAGTTGTACCACATCATGGCTGATTACACTGACGGACCTTCGATGGGCAAGCCCGGCGAATACGACATCTTTAAAAAGGTCGCTGGCGCCGAATGGGACACGCTCCTGTTTTTCTACGGCATCATACTGGCCGTAGGTGGCCTTGGATATATTGGTTATCTCGCCGGCGCATCAGATATTATGTACA
Source organism: uncultured Thiotrichales bacterium (assembly GCA_938042355.1). Taxonomy (GTDB): domain Bacteria; phylum Pseudomonadota; class Gammaproteobacteria; order CAZUMV01; family CAZUMV01; genus CALIRD01. The sequence continues at coordinate 24,160 of CALIRD010000135.1, read as the reverse complement.
ACCAGTGGGGAGCGACCAACGCGAATATTATGGTCGGCTTCCTGTCTGCAATTGTTGATAACATTCCAGTGATGTTCGCAGTGCTTACCATGAATCCTGACATGTCCCATAACCAGTGGTTACTCGTGACCCTGACTGCAGGTGTCGGCGGCAGTATGCTCTCGATTGGTTCCGCTGCAGGCGTTGCGTTGATGGGCGCAGCGCACGGTAAATACACCTTCTTCGGTCATCTGAAGTGGAGCTGGGCCATCGCTCTGGGCTATGGCGCCGGTATTTATACGCACATTTTGATCAACGGCCTGGGCTAGACTGTTTGCCAGATGTCTAAACTGCTTCCAGGCGTTCTCTGCCTGGTGATATCGGCAGCGACGCCCATGGTCGCTGCCGAAAATATCGAACCTTTCAACGCAATTCCGCCTGAACCGATAAATGAGCAATCGCTCGAAAACCGAGTCGATGAATTGCTCTACAACATGACCAATGCCGAAAAAGCGGCTCAATTGATTATGGTGTATTTCAGTGGCGAAGAGTTTGTTAGCGAGCATCAATTCGGTGGCGTTCTGGTGATGCAGAACATGCTCAAAGACCAGACAAAAATTACAAATGAGCTAGCCGCTTTACAACTCAATTCCAAAGCGGGCGTCTTTGTCGCTATTGATCAGGAAGGTGGCATCGTCAACCGTATCAAACGCTTGCCCGGCTGGAGTAACACGCCGTCTGCAAAAGTCATGCGGGATTGGGATACCGCAAAAATCACGGAATTAACCAACCGCATCGGCATTCAATTAAACGAGATTGGCATCAATATGAATCTTGCGCCGGTACTCGACCCGTCCCTGGACTATGAAGGTCGGAATACCTTTATGGAACAAAGCCGACGCTCTTTTGGGGCAACCGGTGCCGAGATCATTCCGGATGGCAGAGCTTTTATTAAAGGCTTCAATCAAAATGGTGTACTTACCATTAACAAGCATTTTCCGGGTTACGATGTTGCGAGTAATTCTGATCATGATATTGCCGTGAGTCAGGCACCATTCAGTAATATTCTCGACAATACCAGCAGCTTCAGCGCCCTTTCAAAAGAGGCTAACGGCGTGATGATGTCGAGTATCCTGTTTTCCGATACTGATGATAAACCTGCCGTCTTGTCAGAGATGATGGTCGGTTGGGCGCGTGCACTCTATGGAGATGGCATTATCATTACCGATGATCTTTGGGGTGTGGCGTTGCGCTCGTGGATCAGCCCGACTTCATCGATTAAAAATTATCCTGATGAGGAATTTCTCAAGCTCATCAAAATGGCTTTATTGGCGGGTAATGACATGATGATGATCACCTACCCGCAAAAGGCGGTACTGATGAAAGAAGCTATTGCGGAGTGGATGCTAACGGATGAGCTGATCGCTTTCAGAGTGAATGAATCGAATCGCAGAATTTTATCTCTAAAGCTAAACTATAATTTAAAATCAGAACTACAATAAACCTAATTGATCATTAACTTTATCTAACAGTTTATATAAGCGATCCGTCTCGAGAGTGAAGCCGTCACCCTGTGCATTACCCACTATGAAGCCATAATTTAAATCACTATTCATGCAATCAAGATGAGATTTATAAATATTAAAAAAACGGACTGGAGGCTGAATCACTATAAATACACCTCCGTCACGCAAGGTAAGTAATCCGTGAGCAAGGTGACTACCATCAACACCAATAATGATTTTTGCATCAAGTAATTTCGTAGCAATAGTTTCTCCATCCATAGTTTGTACATCCACCATATCGAAACCCAGGCCTATTAACGAATCAATGATTTCATCTTCATTAATGAACCCACGAGACCTACCACTTGAACCTCGTTTAATCACAACACCTTTAGCGTTTGCAGACTGCATCTTTTTTCTAATACGTGATCGCAACTCTTGATACCGTTTTGCTTTATGGCTTGTTTGCCCAAGATCCTCGGTAATGAAGAGTTTCTTAATAAATGCATGTTTATAGGGTACCGGGGAAACACCAAATAACCCACTATAGAAACGCTGATGCTCTGATAACTCAAAATTATTTCTTATAGAGGCAACTCCATCAGGAGCAGACAAGTTAAGCGGTAAATCATCAATAAGCCAATGGGCAAAGAAATTATTTCCAGTCCAGGTACAACCTAGAAATGCCTCGTCTAGCTCTACGCGCGGTTCTGTAATTAATATCTTGTGCTTTTTTCTGGTTAATCTCTCGTATTTATCTCTCGAATAAACATGGCCAGCAAGTAATGTCGCATTTTCCAAGATGCTACGTATTGTTGCGCCATGCTGCATGTTTTCACCATTAATAAGCGTAGTTTCCCTCTCCATGGTGGTCGCATGAACTGGAGAAATAACCCTATCCAAGTCTTGGTCTAGATAGATAGCTTTTTTACTCGACTTGATTTCTTCTGGGCATAACACTTCACTGCTGGCAGTGTTATGTTGATTAGCTCCTAGTTTTAAATATTTCTGAGCGACAAACCGCAATAGATGTGTATTTAACATAGTTCCATTAACCAGATCTTGAACTACAAGATTGCCAGATATCATTCTCGACAACAATTAATGCTGGATAGTATTAGTGTTAACTCACATAAAGAGCTTTTTAATATCGGGATAAAACCAATATAAAGTAAGAGAGCGAAACGCATAACTCAGCCATAAGGCCATCCACAAGCCATGATTTCCATAGCGTGGCATCAACACATACCAGCTGATTAAAAACAATATCACTGTTACCAGCATTGAGTTTCTCATCTCTGCGCTGCGTGTTGCCCCAATAAAAATACCATCGAGTTGAAAGCAGGTAAATGAGAGTAACGGAGCTATAACCACCCAGATAATATAATCATTTGCTAACACTCGAACAGTTTCAACATTCGTCATTATGTTGATGGTAACGCCGTGCGCCAACCATACTACCAACATCAACATTACAGACATTAAGAATGCTAATAACGATGTCTGGTAAACAGACCTCCTGAAATACTGATAGTGACGCGCACCGACCGCTTGACCAACAAGGCGCTCGGCAGCCAGCGCAAAACCATCCAAAACAAATGCGGTAAAGGTTATGAACTGCAATAAAATACTATTGGCGGCAAGTAAATCGTCGCCAAGTTTGGCGGATTGATTGGTAAACCAGGCAAATACAAATAACAAACACAAGGTGCGCAACATCAGGTCTGAATTAAGGGACAGCATTTTACGAAATTCTTTGCTAGCAAACAGTCGAGAAAAATCAACTGAATAACTTGAAGACAGATACTTTGCTGCTAACACCAATCCCAGCATCAATACCACATACTCGGCAATTACGGTTGCCAGCGCTACACCTTCAACACCCCAGCCCAGCAACAACACAAAGACCAGATCAAGTACTATGTTCAAACCATTCATCAAGACCTGTAACACCAGCGTAATACGTGTTTTTCCCAAGCCAAGGAAAAATCCAATAATGACAAAGTTCAACAATGTTGCTGGCGCACTCAAGATACGAATACCCAGATAAGATTGTGCTGCCGATTCGACTTGCTGCGAAGCATCTATCAATATTAATGAGTACTTGATTATGATGACTTGAAAACACAACAACAAAACCGCGATGACTAGCGCTAGTAGCAAGGCCCGATAAAACTCGACCTGAACCAGTTGTGGATCACCTGCACCGTCTGCCTGAGCAACCAGCCCGGTGGTCGACATGCGGAGAAAACCAAAACCCCAATAGAAAAAACCAAAAACCATAGAGCCAATGGCAATTGCCCCAATTAAAGCGGCGTTGCCAAGGTTACCGACCACAGCTGTATCCACAAGACCCAACAGTGGAATGGTAATGTTTGCCACAATAATCGGCCAGGCAATCTGCATGACTCTCTTGCTGGTAATGTCATCAGCATTCAATTGCATTTAGTTATTTTCTGTAATGGTTCGATGTGTAATTAATTGTTGCAGTATGGCTGGCATTGGGAAGACGGTAGAAGCAATTAGTTGATGCATTATCTATAATAGAGCCATTAGATACCATCAGTAATCAGGATCACACACAGCATGGCTACTCTCGTTATACATTCCGCAGATGTAGACCCCAGAATCATTGAGCAATTGGAGTCTGACTTACGCTGCCCGGCTATGCGTGACCGTTTTTCTATTCGATTCAAGGTCAAACAAAAACCCGATGTAGCTTCACTGCGCCTGATCATGCCGCATGATCTTAATCTATTACCGGATAATTTTGATCCAGACGCAATCAAGCTGGTGATTTCCGACATGGACTCTACTCTGATCAACATAGAATGTATCGATGAAATAGCGGATATGGCCGGGGTAAAGGACCAGGTAGCAGCTATCACAGATTCTGCGATGCGTGGTCAGCTGGATTTCAGTGCATCACTTCAGCAACGTGTGGCGTTGCTTAAAGGTTTATCAATTGACTCCCTCGCCCAGGTATACAATGAACGTCTCGAGCTTAATCCTGGTGGAGAAAAATTACTCAACGCTTTGCAAGAAAGTGACATTCAATTTTCGTTGGTTTCCGGCGGCTTTCATTTTTTTGCTGATCGTCTCATGGCGCGCTATAAACTGAATGACACTCTGGCAAATAATCTGGTGATCGATAGTGGCAAACTGACCGGTGAGCTCGATGGGCCAATTATTGATGCCAATGCCAAAGCGGATTACCTGCTACAACGTTGCCGACGGCTCGGCATCAAACCTGAAAACGTTCTGGCTATAGGTGACGGGGCTAACGATCTAGATATGCTCGCCGTAGCCGGTATCGGAGTGGCGTATCACGCCAAACCAGTGGTACAGCAACAAGCCGATTGTGCTCTCAACTATTCAGGTCTGGATGGCGTGTTAACTTTATTGGGGTTGCAACGCTAAGCACTAATGCAAATCTCATTTCATGAATCCATTCAGGAGATAGATGCAACTGAATGGAACGCCTTGGTACAAAACAAACAACCCTTTCTTCAGCATAGTTTTATTTCTGCCCTGGAAAACCATGGTTGTATCGGTGGTGACCTTGACTGGTATGGACACCATATCAGTGTCCGTGAAAACGACCAGTTAGTGGGTGCGATGCCCTTGTTCGAAAAACATAATACTCATGGTGAATTTGTATTCGACCACTCATGGGCAGATGCCTGGCATCGTTCCGGTTTGCGCTATTACCCAAAACTGGTGAGCGCAACACCTTACACCCCCGCCTCCGGACAGCGACTGTTATGCGAGGAAGGTCGTGAAAATGAGGTATATCCGATCCTGCTCGAAGCCGTGATTCAATTCGCGCAAGCCAGTGAAGCAAGCAGTTTTCATTGTTTGTTTCCGGCAAAAAACCAGCAAGAATTTATGAGCAACGCAGGGCTATTCACTCGTTATGACTGTCAGTACCACTGGCATAATCAAGATTATGAGAATTTTGATCACTTCCTATCTACTCTGACTTCAAAAAAACGCAAAAATATAAAGCAGGAACGTCGTAAAGTAAACGACGCAGGAATAACTCTACGAGTATTAGATGGAATAACTGCCAGCATAGAAGACTGGCATGTTTTTACCGACTTCTATCGTAGAATTTATGAGCGCAAGTGGGGCATGCCCGTTTTCAATCAGCCATTCTTTAGTGAAGTGGCGGCGACGCTTGGCGAACAGGTGATTTTAGTCATAGCAGACCTGGATGACAAACCGGTAGCCGGGTCATTAATGTACAAGAGTGACGATACCTTATTCGGGCGGCATTGGGGATGCGCCGAAAAACATGACAGCCTGCATTTTGAAGCTTGCTATTATCAGGGTATTGAATACTGTATCGAGCACAACTTAAAGCTGTTTGAACCTGGCGCACAAGGTGAACACAAAGTGGCTAGAGGCTTTTTACCCACCATGACTAAATCCAACCATTGGATTGCCGCCGAGGGTTTTCGAGCTTCGATCGAGCGTTTCTGCGAACACGAAAAGAAGTCGATCGAGGCTTACATGAAACAACTGGAAAACAGACTGCCCTATAAAACCCAATGACCCTTCTAGTAACCGTATTTAATGTCATCTTTCCAATCGTACTGATTGCTACAGCGGGATATTGGTACTCGAAGAAGAATCAGCCGCAAATGCAATTTATTAATAACGCCAATATGGATTTGTTTGCGCCGGCATTAATCTTCAGCGCGCTAACAGGCGCCGAGTGGTCACTCTCCGAAAATTTGCCACTATTGGGCGGCGCTGTATTTGTTGTGCTAGGTTCAGGCTTGTTGACACTTCCCTTATGCAAAGCACTGGCAATGGATAAGCGTGTATTACTACCGCCCACCATGTTTAATAATTCTGCCAACCTCGGTGTACCCTTACTTATCTTTTCATTCGGTAATGAAGTACTACCGCAAGCAGTGCTGCTCTATATGTGCTGTAGTTTGCTGCATTTTTCATTAGGTCTGGCTATCGTTAACAGCAATGTCAACCTACTCAAACAATTTACCCGCCCTAACCTGATTGCTGCGATCCTGGCAATTCTGTTTTCTACCCAGGGCTGGCAGTTACCACTGGCATTAGACCGCGCTATTGACCTGATGGGGCAAATCGCCATTCCCCTCATGATTTTCGCCCTGGGCTCACGATTAACCTCGATGCCAACGTTGAAACTTCGCACTCCGTTAATCGCCGGTCTCTGGATTCCTGCAGTCGGCTTAATTATGGCAATCATCTATCTCCAGCTCTCTACGACGACACCACTGCAAACCAACCTGTTATTATTGTTTAGTATTCTTCCACCTGCGGTATTTAATTTCCTGGTCGCAGAAAGATACTTGAAAGATGCCGGTATGAAAGGAGAAGTAGCTGAAATAGTATTATGGGGTAATGTGCTAGCCATCTTCCCGATTGCTTTGTTACTGATGTGGATATTTACCCGCTGATGGATAAGCCGTTTTCACAGGCCTGCGAAAACAATAAAGATGCCATACTCAAGGTGTTAAAACCTATTCTGAAACAAGTGAACTCTGTGTTGGAAATTGGCAGTGGCACGGCACAACATGCTGTTCACTTTGCCAACGCAATGCCGCACCTGAGCTGGCAGTGTGCTGATCAGAGTGAATACCTCTATGGTATTAATCTGTGGCTGGCAGAAGCCGGCCTACCCAACACTCCAGACCCAATTTTCCTCAATGTAAACGAAGTGGGTCACTGGCCCACGCAAAATTTCGATGCTGCTTTTTCTGCAAACACCGTACACATCATGCACTGGGTAGAAGTTGTAAAATTTTTCGATGGGATTGCTGACGTGATTAGACCATCCGGCCACTTTTGTTTGTACGGCCCCTTTAACTACAACGGCGCATTCACCAGCGAAAGCAATCAACGCTTCGATCAATGGCTCAAAGATGATGATCCCGGTAAAGGCATTCGAGACTTTGAGGCAATAAACGATTTAGCTGGCAAGGCTGGATTAACTCTTATTAATGATCATACGATGCCAGCCAACAATCGTTTATTACACTGGCAGAAAACAGCATGAATATCGTCCGGGTCAGAAAAGCAATTGGCCTATTTTTTATTTCAATTGCTTGCCTGCTGACGATCTATATCGCGTTATTTATTTTCTCAAAACCCTCCAATGATCGTGAATGGCGCACCGATCAAGCAGTGCTTGCCACCTCAACAATCAACGGCGATCAAGTGATTATTAACAATGTCAGAAACTTTCGCTATACAAGCGAAACTGAATTTACTGTAGCTTATGATGATAGAGAGTATCTACTTTCTGATTTAATTTCGGTTGACTATATTGTTGAACCTTTCGCGGGTATGGGCGCTGCACACACCTTTGTATCCTTTGGCTTTGATACAGGTGAATATGTCGCTATCTCGGTAGAAGCACGTCGACAACCCAATGAAGTGTATTCACCCTTGGTTGGCGTACTCCCGCGATATGAACTAGTGTATGTCATAGCAGATGAGCGAGACGTGATTAACTTACGCGTTAATTATCGAAAAAATGACGTCTATCTCTATCCATTAAAAGCATCTCTGTACGATAAACAAACATTGTTCATCGATATGTTAAACCGCGCAAACAAACTAGTTTTAGAGCCCGAGTTTTATCATACCCTGTTCAGTAGTTGCAGTATCAATATTGCACGCCATGTAAATAAAATTGCTCCCAATACTATTCCATGGGATATCCGTCTTATTGCACCAAAGAACTCAGATGAAATTGCTTATGAATTAGGGCTGATTGACAATAACTCATCACTTGAAGAATTAAGAACAGCTAATAAATTGAGTTTCGAAAGCGAGGTTTTTGAAATACAAGATAATTTTTCAACCATCATTAGAGAACATATTGATAAAGAAAAATAATCTATTTTGTAGCGAGCGCTAAAATTCGCTTTCCATTTCTTTCTGATCGGTTCTCTATCAATTCAAAGTTTATGAAACCAGCAGCTCTCAACACTTCTTCTAAACTAGTAAGCGTAAGCCATTGTGCCGTTGCGTACATACCCGCAAATACCCCAGTACTTTCTCTATATTCGTAATAATCAAAATCTATTTCAGCGTGAGATGATTGTTTAATATCCTGTGTATCAGGGTCTGCAATATGTGTATCTAGAAATATTCCATCTTTGACAATATTACCAAGTTTAAAAATATGATTAACTGGGTCTTTTAGGTGATATAAAACACCAAAATGATGACAAAAATCTGTCTCAAATGATTCAAACTTTCCAACATCCGATTCAACATTACAAACAACAACACGTGGCTTACATTGAAAAAATCCACAACGAACCATCGTTTTCACTACATTTTCGACTCGAGCATCAATTGCTGTTACATTCCTGGCCATGCCGCATAAACTAATAGTATGTAATCCTTCGAAACAACCAATCTCCAATACAGATTTCTGCGATAAATCAATACGTTCCGAAAGAAGTTCATGCCTACGATCTGGAATTTCTGATGGCAAGTCTCTCTTACCGGCCCAGGCCATATTACCAAATCGTCTGCCATTCTGATCAACAACAAAGCTATTCCATTCTAAAATCTGATTGAGTTGCTCTAAGTCAGAATCGGATAAATTTTCGAATCCAGCAATATTTTGGCGATTTTCAACGAACCCATCAAATTTTTGTTTGGGTTTAAAATACTGCCTTAATTGTTTTTTGATTTTCATTCTGTAATTTCCATTTATTATCAACAAACATAAATCATTAAACTAGGTAGTTAATATAATCAGTTTAGTAATCTAACTAAGAGAAGAATTTTTGAATATATATCAAACAAACCAGAATTTTTGGCTTGTAGATTTAGAATTTCAAATTTTTATATAAAACTCGACCCATTGCAGCTTTAATATCTATTTCCAACATAATAAAGTTGTTTTGGCACAAGATGTTCGTAACAGTAGAAATCGTTTGCTCTTCATTTAAGCCTCGTTCGGGACCACCATCAACTGAAATATAGGCAATGTTTTTGAGTGATTCTATGCCTCCTCGAAGAATTTCTGGCTCGAGACCTTCAGCCTCTAGCTTTAAGAGCTTAACCATGGGTATATCTTTTTGCGCCAGATAATCATCTAAAGTCGTACAGCTGACCTGTATCTTTTCATCATAGCCATTTTTAGGCTCAATCAGAGAAGAATCCGCTCCAGCGGATGAAATATACAATTCAAATTCTCCTGCATTCTCAAATAATGCCAACTCGTTACATTCTTGACGAGGAGCATTTAATTTAATACATTGAAATTCTCTGGGTGAAGGCTCGAATGCCAGATAGTTCAAATCAAGAGGTATAGTCTTTAGATACAAATATATATCAGCATAGTTTGCACCGCAGTCAATAAAATAATCATTTTTCTCAAACTTTATTTGATCCAGATAATATGACTTGGCTAGCTGCATTGCCCGCTTGTCCAAACCTCTTGTATACAAATCAAAGCCCCTCATTTTTTCAGAGAAGTAATGCGTATTCCCTTCATCCTGAACAAAATAAAGATTTAGATCGCGGTCGAAATAAAATCTTGAAGACATACCTTTAAAACTTTGCGTAATGTTTTTAATTTTACAAGCTCTTCCCGCACTACAAGAATCGAGTATTCTTCTATAAATTTCCGCACACAGCCTTTTGTTTGCGAGCAGTATTTCGTATAAATATTTTCTAATTATTTTCATAGTTGACTTTATTTAGTAATGGTTTTTCGTGATAAGTACTTAATATTTAAAATATACATAATTCATGTTTACGTAATATTTCATGCAAAACCGACAAATTTTCAAACTGATTTTTTTTCATCATAATTCTCAAGCTCACCAAATCCTCTAAACAAGAAAGTGCAAATATCAAAACCATTGACTCGCCTACAACAATTTTTCCAGAATAGTTTTGCAAACTTTTCTCTACAGAATACTCCTTACCATTTATCGTATTTATGAAACCACTGTTATTTCCGTTTTTATTAACGTTTGGATGCCGAATGAATAAAACCGCCTCTAAATCTGCGTCCTGAGCATCATAAACCACACCTGGCGACTCAATTATTATTGTTCTTATTCTCTCAAATGAAAAAATCGGTCTCATGTCGCTAACTAATGCTGACACTGGACAGGCCTTGATTACATGTAGTTTTGATAACCAATCTGCTAAAGGCAGATCATAATCAAACGTATAGTAAGAAATATTGCTTCTCAATGTCTCGAGATCGATGTTTCTCGGTACATCTCTAAATGTATCCATACCATCATCTATAATTGACAAATTACGTGAATACCGAAACATTAAGTTAACTAGTGGCTTGCCTTTATTATGCGGGATTACTACTTCGACCTTTCTGGTGAAAATAGAAACTAATAAAGTGAAAAAAGCTATTACGGTATTGTACTCAATTGTTAGCCATGGTGTGCCCTTACTCTGCTCAATTCGATTTGGCATTGTAATCACAATACTTTTTCTCTCAGAAGAATTTGCAACTTGGCGTGCAACTGAATAGGTAACTTGATTGTAACAATAGAATATTTTCAAGTCTTTTTACTCAGGCATCAAGATATCTAAAAGCAAAGCGCGAACAGGTCGGATATGAAATTTCCTATAATTTCCATTTCGCCAATGAAGAATACTTGAATGAATTCGCTTCACTTTTTTCATTTTTAAAGCGCGATACTTTAGAAAATCAATTTTTCTCTCAATCAAGTCGACTTTGTGTGAAGATAAATCTATCCTTTCCAAGAGTAGTAACAACATTTTCTTCCAAATTTCTGCTTCCTCATGAATATTTTTTCTCGTTTGAGCATTTACCGATGTGTACATTCTAACTTTGTGAATGAGCAATTCTATTCCACTTCTTGATATTCCAGCCAATTGAGAATCATGTTGTCGATAAAAAATTAACCCTTCATTTACCCAACTCACTCTTCCTTTAGCAGCGCAAGCCATTCCAACCCAACCATCATGTAGAAATGTTGGAGACAAATCCGGAATCGGAACTATGTAATTTAGCGCTTCACGTCTTATCGCAATAGTGGCACCAGTGATCACTTGTCTCATGAGTAAATTTTCAAATAAAAACTCTGGATCCTTATCTTTACGAGGCTTAAATCCGATCCGTTCCCACAAATTGCAACTATGAATATTCCCATCTTTATCAGTTATGATCGCATCAGAAAAAACCAGGTCTGGCTTTCGATCTGAATGAAATTCTTCAATGATTTTCTCTACTTTATGCTCACTCCAAACGTCATCCTGATCACTTAAAAATATATAATCGCCTTTCGCTTCTGCTATTGCGTCACCAAAATTGTGGATTAGACCCTTTCTACTATCATTTACTACTAGCTTCACAATATCCGGAAATTTTTTCTCATAGTCATTCACCACATTTATAGCACTACTCGATAGCCCATCATCATAGATTGTGAGCTTGTGGATCTTTACAGTTTGTGAGGTAATCGACTTAATCTGATCTTCAATATAAGGTGCGTCTCCGTACCCACATAACACTACCGTAGTTAGCACTTTTTCAACTTTCATAAATAAAACACCAACTTCTTATTAAACATCAAATCACTGCAGATAAAACAGAGAGAAGAGCAAAACCCCCGCCTCTTTTAAACCAAGAATTTTAAGCAATGACTTGTGCTTCTTAATCGGTCACACTCGATACAAATGTGATTTTTCGTTCCAGGAAAAAGCAATTCATTATCATTGTGATTAGGTAAGTAAGTGATATCGCAATAACTAGCCCATGAATTCCAAACTTTAAGAAAAACACAACTTTAAGCATCAAGCCTAGAATAAAACCAACAACTCCTACATTAACCGGAGTGTTAGTATCACCTAATGCAAAAAACACATTACTTGCAATCGAGCCAGAAGCTGCAACAAACAAAAATCCCAATAAAAGGATACACATCAACCACAAATCATAAGATGCATCTTCTGAAATCCCCAAAGAAATAATTACAATATCCAAAAACACTGATTTTCCAACATAAAGGACAATACCAAGAAAGAATGTGATTCCTGCGATTTTAAAAATACACTTTCTATATAATTTTTTTAATTGTGAATACTGGCTAGATACAGCGATTCTATTTAGATTAGGGAAAGTAGGCACACTGATAGCTCGCTCGAGTACTGAAGCAATAACACTCATTAACTTCTGCGCTAAGAATAAAACTGTAACACCTCCCGTAAATGCGTATGAGGCTATTATTTTATCTACAGCAGGAGATAATTTAAATAATGACCCGCCCCACAATAATGGAACCATTAGTTTCCATGTTTCATAGTCGTTAGAACTCTCCTTAAATCGAAATACCGGTCTTCCTGTGAGTAGGAACTGTATTACATAGATCAAACATGATCGCCCAACCATCACATATGCAACAGATAGAATTCCATAATGCGGTAACGTCAGTATGATCATGAAAAGAGAAAAAATAGTCACTATAAGTATAATGATTTCGACAAGGACAAACTTATTTTTTACATGTAATGCTTTGGTCAGTAATGCAGACAATGTATTGAACAAAATGCCCACTAATAAGACTAGTGTAAATTTCTTCGTCAACACTATTTGATGTTCTGAAAAACTTGAATAAAGTAATGGCACCCATATTGGAATCGTGAAAGCGAAAGTAAAAATAGCAACGCTTGTCACAATTACAGCTTGCGCTTGTGCTATGGATAACTCTTTATGTAATGAGTTCGAGTCATTTTCGGTTTTTGAAAACCTTGGCAGCCATACACTTTGCAAGGCGGTAGATGTAACTACAAACACCATCATTGGAATAGCTAACGAAGCAAAATAAGCGTCTGTTTCAGCTCCAATTCCAACTGACCGAATAACATAAATTTGTATTAAGAACTGGAATAATAACTGTGACAACACTATAAACCCAATAACGACACTTTTACTTACAGGTATTGGTTTCTTGTCCAATGAAATATACTCATTACTTACTAAAAATGTGGGGTCTAAAATTTATAAACTACAGAATAAAGTTTTCGAGAGTTAGATTTATTCTTCTTTTTGCTTCACAAAAAAGGTTTTATCTCTTTTATCGAACCATTCATTAGAAAAATCTACTTCACTATATTCATGAAAATATGGGCCACCAACAGTCCAATGAACATTATTAACGTCAGCTGGCGGATCATCATATTCTCCTACCAGCCAATTCCAACGAACATTCAAGTCACCAATTTCCTCATCTTTCAACCATAGAAATCGGTGCAGCTCCATCGCAGAAGCAGTATTAACCATTTCCGGTGTAACAACTTTGTTAGACGGATGAGCACAATTCCATAGCACGACTGAAGACCAGTTTTTTCGTGGATACTGATATTGGACAGTATTCAAAAACTTGATTTCATCACGCGGTGTGTAATCATGTTGTACACAATACAACGCTTTATCTGGCTGCTCGTCTATTACCTTGAATATTTCGTTAATATCCGTTCTCAACATCATATCGCAGTCAAAAAATATGGCGTAACCATCGTAATCTGACAAGTAAGGAACAAGAAAACGCGTAAAAGAAAACTCATTGGATTGTTTAGGGTTCTTCTCTCTTGAATAGATACCTCTAAGATTTCCAAGGTATACTGGAATAATGGCGACTGGTCTGGTGCTTTGAGTAAAAATTGAATGTGCCATCACATGCCAGGCGACACTTTCGACAGAATCGTATCCAATAAATACTTTAATGACATCCTTGTTCATTCTAAGCTCCGGAATCGTATAATACGGCTGGCATTCTACAGGCTCGGCCTACCTTGCCATTTAGATCAACGTTAAAGTAATCACCAAGGTGCCAAAGTTTATGCGTGCACCTTATAATCAGCAACTGTTTTGCTCCAACGAAGGAGTTTTCTTGACGAAGCTCACGTTAAATTTAACTATAGCAAACAATTGCTCTGGTTTAAGGCTAGACTATGCGTACACAAGCTCGCCACCAGTATTCTGCATGCGAGTTTTTTTACAGTGATGACTTAAAGTACAAATGATTAAAGACAAGCAAAGATCAATATTTGTCGTTGTAACAACGTATCGACCAGACAACACATTCATCAAACGATTTTCGAAGTTGGTAAATGAGTGTAATCAAATTGTTGTGTGCGACAATACACCGGGTGGCTTCGACTTCGGCGAACTACCCGATGTGTTTCATGTGCTAGCAAGCGGAAAAAACATCGGCCTTGGTTCTGCATTAAATAATGGTCTTACCTACGCAAAAGATAATGGAGCAACACACGTTGTCTTATTTGATCAGGACAGCACACCACTTGCTGGTTTGTTGTCTAATCTTATAGAAAGCTTATTCTTGTTAGCACCAGACTCACAACACAACACCTGTATAGGTCCAACCATGATAGATGATGAATCAACTCTCTCGGTGTCTACTAAAAACAATCTGAACGGTGGCTGTTCAAAACTCAAATACACTGATGCTTTACCTACTTCCGGTATGTCTTTTAGCCTTAAGAATTTTACCGAAACCGACCATTTCACTACTGACTTATTTCTGGACTGGGTCGATCATGAATGGTGTTATCGATTGGGTGAGAGAGAGTGGAAATTTGCGAAAGCACAAAATATAACTATGTTCCACCGCTTGGGCGAGCGTGAAGAACACTTTATGGGTAAACGCTTTTTTGTACCGACACCATTTCGACATTATTTTCAGGTTCGAGACGGTATTTATCTGGCATTTAAAAAGTACGTTCCGTTGAAAGCCAAGCTACGAATCGTTACTACCTTACCCGGCAGGATGGTTCTATATCCATTTATTTTGGAAAAAGGTAGTGAACGACTAAAGTGGATGTTTCGTGGCCTGCTTTCGGCTTGTCTTAAAGAAACCGGTTCGGCTCGTTGTTCACACTTGGTCGATTAGCGAAGTCATGACTAGTTCAACTGATAAAAAGTTGCTAATGGTTATAAATGATGCTGACTTTTTTCTGTCGCACCGACTGCCTATTGCTCTAGGTGCAAAATCTGAAGGCTACGATGTTTCTATAGCAACCAATAAAAGCGACTCGTCTTCGACAATCACCCGGCTCGGCTTTCATCATATTGAGTTACCTCTTTCTAGAAGCGGCATGAATTTACTAGCTGAGCTTAAAACGATTTACGCCATGTACAAATTACTCAAAAACCAGAAGCCGGATTTAATCCATCTGGTTACTATCAAACCGGTAATTTATGGCGGAATTCTTGCGAGGCTGTTAAAAATACCAGCCGTAGTCTCGGCAATATCAGGACTAGGTTTTTTATTTTCCGAGCATTCTGAATTTTCTCGACGTAGCATGAAGAAGTTTGCTGCTGCTATATATGCCCAAGCTTTGGCTCACAAGAACCAACATATAATCTTTCAAAATACAAATGATGCAGCACAACTTAACCCGGACTATAAACTGAATTCAACACTGATTCCTGGATCAGGTGTAAACCTCACAGAGTTTGAATGCTTGCCTGAACCATCGGGTAGACCAATAGTTGTCATGGCATCTAGATTATTGAAAGATAAAGGGGTTCTGGATTTTGTAGCAGCAGCAGAACTTCTTTCACAACAAAATATCGATGTGGAAATGGTTCTAGCTGGTGAGCCTGACCCTGAAAATCCTGAATCAATTACAACTGAACAGTTCAGACAATGGGAATCAAATGAAAATCTAACCTGTCTTGGTTACTGTAATAATATTTCCGAGCTATTCTCACAATCATCAGTTGTTGCATTACCCAGTTACTACAAAGAGGGCTTACCCAAAGTACTCATTGAAGCTGCAGCATGTGGCAGGCCCGTCATAACCACAGACTTACCTGGCTGTCGTGATGCTATTATTGCCAACAAAACCGGCCTGCTGATACCGGCAAAAAATCCTGAAGCGTTAGCCAAGGCGATCGAATATTTAATTTCTGAACCTGAATTAAGAAAAAACATGGGAACAGCCGCCAGAGAACATGCTGTTAGTACATTTTCTATAGACGATGTGGTGACCAAACATCTGAATATATATTCTAACTTACTTTTTTCTACTCAACCAAAAGCGGTAACGCTGTCGTAAATTTAATCTGTTCCATAGCAAAGTTAGAAGTGACATCTGGCGTGTATAATCCCGCTGTTTTCATTCTTGTAATAATCTCGGTATAGAGTTTGTCGTAAGCCTCAATACTGGAAACCACTACTCGCATTAAATAATCAATTTCACCGCTCATTCTATAGATCTCGACAATTTGCGGTATGTCCTGCATCACTTTTGCGAATTGTTCATTCCAGTCTGGATCATGCTGATTCACACGAATTGAAACGAACGCATTTACATTGGCTCCGATCATCGCTGGCTCAAGCAAAACCACATTGGCTTTGATCAATCCAGATTGCTCAAGTTTCTTGATTCTTTTCCAACATGGGGTGGTCGAAAGATGTACTTTAGCCGCAATATCCTTGATTGGCATGCTCGCATCTTGCTGCAACAGAGATAATATTTCTCTATCTACCTCATCTAGCACTATATTTTCTATGTTTTTCATATAAATACGAATTATTTTTTACATATTTCGATTAATATACAGAATAATAGTATTATTTTCTATAAATGTGTTTGATTTAATTGAGCATCTTCCCCCACACCCATATCATTAAGTCCGAAAAAATGGGTGTATAAAATGTATCAGTATAATAAGCATGATCAGCAAAGCATCGAGCAACGCGCCGCCCAGTTTCGTGGCCAGGTTGAGCGTTTCAAGACTGGGGATATTGATGAAGACGAATTTCGTGCATTACGCCTGAGAAATGGTTTGTACTATCAAATTCACGCTCACATGCTACGTATTGCGATTCCTTATGGTGTGGTCAACGCCAATCAGATGCGAATGTTTGGTCACATCTGCAGAACCTATGATAAGGGCTATGGACATTTCACGACTCGCCAAAATTTGCAAATCAACTGGCCCGAACTGGAAGATGTACCAAGCATTCTGGAAGAATTGGCAACAGTACAAGTACATGCCATACAAACTAGTGGTAACTGTATTCGGAATATCACTTCCGATCATCTGGCTGGTATCGCTACTGACGAAATCGAAGACCCCCGTCCTTATTGCGAAATCTTGCGACATTGGTCAACGTTTCATCCCGAGTTCAACTGGTTACCACGTAAATTCAAGTTTGCCGTAACCGGTGCTATAGAAGATCGAGCCGCCGTTCAATGGCACGACATCGGTTTACGACTGGTAAAAAATGACGATGGCGAGGTTGGCTTTCAGGTGCTGGTTGGTGGTGGCATGGGTCGTACCCCGGTGATTGGTAAAGTCATTTGCGAATTTCTGGAAAAGAGATACATCAAGTCATACGTTGAATCCATTTTACGTGTCTACAACCTCCACGGTCGTCGTGACAATAAATACAAAGCCCGCATCAAGATTCTGGTGAACGCCATGGGCATAGATACATTCAGGCAAGAGGTTGAAGCCGAATGGGAATTACTCAAGCAAGACCCATCACTATGGCTGGAACAAGAAGAAATCGATGCGATGAAGGCTCAATTCGAGCACCCTGACGAGAGCCCGAAAGTATCCAGCTCTATCGAGGGCATTGCTGTCAAAGACAACAACTATGACTTGTGGCTATCTCGCAACGTCGAACAAACACACGTACTGGATGGATACTGCGCGACGTTTATTTCACTAAAAGCACAAGGCGAAGCGCCAGGTGATGCTACTTCGGAGCAAATGGAAGCGATTGCGGATATTGCTGAAAAATTCAGTCGTAGCGAAATACGCGTCACTCATGAACAAAATCTGGTACTTCCCTATGTCAAAACCAGTGAGTTATACGCCCTATGGATGGAATTAAACAAGCACGAACTGGCCACACCGAATATCGGCACGCTTAACGATATGATTTGTTGTCCGGGTCTGGATTTTTGTTCGCTGGCGAATGCCACCACTATTCCGTTAGCTGCTGCCATTAACGAGCGCTTCAATGATCTGGATGAGTTACACAACATTGGAAATATAAAACTCAAAATGTCTGGCTGCATGAATGCCTGCGGTCATCATCACGCCGGTCACATCGGGATTCTCGGCGTGGATAAGAAAGGTAAAGAGTGGTATCAAATCACACTCGGCGGCTCAGCAGAGAATGATTCAGCTTTAGGTAAGCGTCTCGGACCTGCGGTTAAAAAAGAAGAATTGGTTGGCGCACTGGACACGATTCTGAATGTTTATCTGGAAAAACGTCAGCAAGACGAGTCTTTTCAGGAGTCAGTCAATCGTCTGGGGATCGAACCGTTCAAGGAGCAAGTGTATGCAAGTCATTAAGGAAAGAATAGTAATCGACTACGATTTGCCTGAATCTGCCATAAAGATCGAACCCGATACCGATCTGAAAGAACAACTGGCAACACTCTCAGAGGCTCCCGCACTGATATTCGATTTCAGTAATTACGAAGAAGGTCGACCTTATTCGCAAACCCGACAATTACGCACACGCTTCGGTTTTACCGGAGACATAGTGGCGCTGGGTGCACGCAAAGATAATGTCGCCATGATTGAACGCTGTGGTGCCAACATCATTAGCGCACATGAGAAATATAGCGCTGACGATTTATTACCCTTCTTTGAAGAAATTACCGACTACTACCAACCTAACTATTAATGAGCAAACACCGATGAGTAATATTGATTACAGCGCTGAAGCAAACAGACTTGAAACCTTACCTGCGCTGGAAACTTTTAAATGGATTTTCGAGCAAACCGACGACGCCTGGATTTCATTCAGCGGTGCCGAAGACGTAGTGCTGATTGATCTGGCTTTACAGGTTAATCCCAATGTGAAAGTCTTTTCACTCGACACCGGCAGACTACATCCTGAAACTTATGAGTTCATTGAACAAGTGCGAAAGCATTACGACATAGAGATCGAACTACTTTCACCAGATGCCGAAAAACTGCAAACACTGGTTAAAGAAAAAGGGCTGTTCAGTTTTTATGAAGACGGTCATCAGGAGTGTTGCGGGATTCGTAAGGTACAACCGTTACGCAAGAAGCTTGGTAGCATCGGCGCATGGATTACCGGCCAACGTCGAGACCAAAGTCTGGATACTCGCGCCGAAGTACCGCTAGTGCAATATGACAAAGCCTTCTCAACCGAAGAGCACAGCTTGTTCAAAGCCAATCCGTTAGCCAATTGGACTTCGGAAGAAGTGTGGGGCTATATTCGCGCCAATGAAATTCCTTACAACAAACTGCACGAGCAAGGCTATATCAGCATCGGCTGCCAGCCATGCACACGACCTGTCTTACCCAACCAGCATGAACGAGGTGGACGATGGTGGTGGGAAGAAGCCACTGAAAAAGAATGTGGTTTGCATGCCATTCCTGTTAAAACCGTGAGCGCTTGAGAGACACTATGAAAAAAGCCTCGATCAAAAACGTAATTTACGTAAAGAAGATCTTAGCCGATGGCGAAATGTGCCGGAAATGCGCGCAGGTTACGCAGCGCCTGCAGGAAGACGATCTATTCGATACCATTGACCAGGTGATCATAGCGGATGAACGTAACCCCGAAAGCGAAGGTTTACGACTGGCTCAAGAATACAAGGTAAGCCGCGCCCCGTTTTTTATTGTAGAGCGCGAAGACGGTAACTCTGAAGTGTATGACATCTATCTGAAATTTAAAAAAGCCGTCGCAAAATCAGATGCACAAGCTAAAGAAACGACAGCCGATTTAATTGACTTGATCGATCAACATCCTGAGTTGGATTATATTTAGCAAATGGCTATTTATCAGTTGCGTTTAATACCAGAACAAAATATTCGTTTATTAAATTGTAATCAAATCGGGTGGCTTGAATGTAATGACTTATACGTTACAAATACAAACACCCCGATAATTATCTACACGGCTTTCATTGATACTTTGGATTTATAGAAAATCAAAACTACTTTTCTACTCAAGATGCTAATCTAGCAAGCATTCGAGAATATCCAGTCGCACTGCACCGTTTCGTGTTCTACTCATTCAAGACTTGAAACTGATCGTTATAGCTAAAGCTGATCGATACCAGTCGATCACCCTCATACTGCCTGCTAACCATATGCGCTGGATAACCATAGACCGGATGAAAATCCACTTCGATATATAAATCAGGCTCAGATCGCATCTGTTCCAACATCTCACGAATACTATTGAATAACTTGTTAAACCCACCAAAGTGGTGTGCTTCATAATCCTGATCATTCTCATAATATGAATAATGATATGAGTTATTTTTGATCTGTATAATCACACCCGGCAGCGACTCTAGATCGGGTTCTGCCTGAGACTTTGAAAAAACTTTAGGAAAAGGATTGTAAGGATTATCGCTGCGCCCGAAACTTTTTGATCGATACTGATAGTCAGACACTTGTTGCGACTGCCAACGCTGTTCAGCCTGATTTAATCGAGCAAGTTCTTGCTCGACAGTCGTTGGTTCGGGTAATGAGCTACAAGCAGTTAGCAACAATAAACCAATTGTTGTATAAATTTTTTTGACTATGTTATTGCCCGGATATTTGCGCCGCACCATCCGTATCCAGCTCTTCCTGTTGTGCTTCTATCCAGGCTTCTACTTCATTATTTAATGTGTCAGCGGTCTTGCCCTCACTGCTGATTAATTCACCTATCCTAATGGTAACAATGCCGGCATTCTTGATAAATTGCCCGCGTGGCCAGAAGTGTCCTGCATTATGAGCGACAGGAAGCACTGGTGTTTTTGCATGTACAGCTAGCGCTGAACCGCCTTGTTTATAGCGTTTTTTAGTTCCAGCCGGAACACGCGTACCCTCGGGAAAAATCATAATACAAATACCCTTGTCCAACCGGTTTTTACCATGTAACAAGACTTGATCCAGTGTGGTTTGACCGCCGCTGCGATCAATCGCTATCGGTTTAACCGACCACAAGGCCCAACCAAATAAAGGAATATATTGCAGTTCCTTTTTAAACACCCACACGTGTGGTGGCAAAGTGAATGAAAGTGCCAGTGTCTCCCAGGTTGATTGGTGCTTGGACATCATCACATAACCCCTGTCACTCTCTGGTATGTTTTCTTTACCCTCGACCTTGAAGTGTAAGCCACAGAACCAACTCAGAGAATAAATATTGAAACGCGACCATAGTAGTGCTGTTTGATAAGCCGCACTAAAAGAAATAAATGAAAATAGAATCACGAACGGGGCAACTATTACAGTAGTCAAGGTGAAAAAAATCCACCAGATAATACTGCCAATCAATGCAACAAGCATGGGACGTTTACGCGTTGCCATTCAGCTCTCCATTCAAAAGTTGATCAACAAAGTCACCTAAATCATCAACCACGGGGATATTCTTGTCCAGTTCAGGGTTTACTAAAGTTTTAACTCCGTTCCCTGTTCTCACCAGAATCGGCGAAGCTCCGGCAGACGCGGCAGCTTGCAAATCACGAAGTGAATCACCAACCGCAAAGATCCCTGTCAGAGACATATCGTAATATTTTGCGATTGCATGAAACAAGCCTGGCTTGGGCTTCCTACAATCGCAACCATCGTCGGGGTGGTGTGGGCAATAGCGAATTAAATCAACATCACCGCCTGCATGCGTCACTGCCGAAAGTAATTTTTCATGAATTAGCATCAGCGCCTCATGATCAAAATAGCCACGACCCAGACCAGATTGATTGGTTAAGACAGCGATGGTGTAACCAGCTTTAGATAATCGGGCAATCGCTTCCAGACTGCCTGCTATCGGAATCCATTCCTCGGGAGTCTTGATATAGTCAGGTGAATCGACATTGATAA
The DNA here is from genome assembly GCA_938042355.1 of uncultured Thiotrichales bacterium. Lineage (GTDB taxonomy): Bacteria > Pseudomonadota > Gammaproteobacteria > CAZUMV01 > CAZUMV01 > CALIRD01. Next base: position 1,828 of record CALIRD010000135.1, on the reverse strand, counting down.
CACCATCTCGATCCAGAAGTACCAGCTTCATCAAAAATCAGGACTTCAATACTGAAAGATCAGCAACGCGTAAAAACAAGCTACGCATTCTTTGTAATAAAGCGAGGCGATTATTTTTAAGCTGCTCCTCATCTGCCATAACCATAACCTGATCAAAAAACTCATCTACCGGCGCACTCAGCCCGGAGAGTTGGGACAACGCTTCTTTGTATTGTCCATCATCAAACAACTGCGATACTTCGGCTTCCATGCTATCGAGAGCTTGCTGTAAATTCTTTTCTGCAGCTTCGGTCAATAAGGACGGGGCTACACTATTGGCACCACTCACTTTATTCTTGTTAAGAATATTGCCGATTCTTTTATTAGCGGCTGCCAAACTCTCAGCCTGCGGCAATTCACTAAATGCCTGCACAGCTCGCAAACGCTGATCAAAATCCAGTGGCTTGGTCGGCTGTCGTGAAGCCACCGACTCGATCATGCCAACGCTGATCCCCTGATCCTGATAATAGGCAACCAGCCTTTCCTGACAATAGGCAAATGCCTCGTCCACTACATTCTTGTTCGTTAACCGATCGCCAAACAAACCAGCAGCCGTCTGAATCAACTCTTTTAAATCCAGCGTCTGGCCGGTTTCAATAATAATTCGCAAAATACCTAAAGACGCTCGACGCAAGGCAAACGGGTCTTTTGACCCGGTAGGCTTTTGCCCGATACCGAATATACCGGTCAAGGTATCTATTCTATCGGCTAGTGCCAGCGCCTGACCGACCGCTGCAGGCGGCAAGTCTCCACCGGATTGTTTTGGCATGTAATAATCTTCCAGCGCTGCAGCCACATCAGCAGGTTCGTTCGCGGCAGTAGCATAATAACGACCAGCCACGCCTTGCATGGCAGGAAACTCTCCGACCATGTCGGTCATCAAATCACATTTGGACAAGGCAGCAGCACGGCTTGCATGCTCACGGTTACAACCCATCTGCTCAGCAATCGTTTCTACCAAAGCCACCAGACGGTTGGTTTTATCTTTTAATGTTCCGAGTTCTTTTTGAAATACAATCGAGTTCAATGACTCGACATGGTCATCCAGCGGTTTCTTTTTGTCCTGCTCCCAAAAAAAGGCTGCATCAGCCAGACGTGGTCTTACAACGCGCTCATTACCAGTAATCACCCGGGCGGGATCTTTACTCTCAATATTGGAAACCGTAATGAAGTGCGGTAACAAATTACCTGTATCATCCACCACCGGAAAATACTTTTGATTATCTTTCATGGTGTAGATCAGCGCCTCATGCGGCACGGATAAAAACTCGTCATCAAAACTCCCGGCCATCGCTACCGGCCATTCAACCAGTGCCGTAACCTCATCCAGCAGAGCATTATCCAGCAATGCTTTACCCCCTAAAGACTGTGCTGACTCGGTAACCTGCTCTTCAATCATACTGCGACGCCTGGCAAAACCGGCAACCACATGAGCAGACTCAAGGCTGTTTTCATAATCAGTAAGTGACGCCGAAGTGATGTTGATATCACCACTATGGTGGAAGCGGTGTCCACGACTCGACACACCTGATGCCACACCATAGATCTCGAAATTAATCGGTGCGGTACCATGCATGACGACGACCCATTTAACCGGACGCACAAACTCTGCATCACTGGAACCCCAACGCATACGCTTGGGAATGGGTAATGCCGTTAACGCAACCAACACTATTCCCGGTATGAGCACCTTGGCTGCTTTACCGCTTTGCTCTTCTGAATAGGCCAGCTTTTCTCCTTTATCGGATTCAACCCGATCCAGATCGTCGATATCTACCCCACAGGATTT
>CALIRD010000134.1 GCA_938042355.1 uncultured Thiotrichales bacterium | reverse complement strand
AAAATGCTGCATCTGTCGCGAGTTTGATCATTACTACCGAAGCGATGGTCGCCGAAGCGCCACAAGAAGCAGCTGCTGCAGCACCAGCAATGCCTGATATGGGTGGCATGGGTGGTATGGGCGGCATGATGTAGACCACCTGCTTTACGACAAAAGCCCTGTTTAACTTTGTTAAACAGGGCTTTTTTTATGTTTCAGCTACTTGTTGATGCTGTTTGGAACTCAGTTTTTTTATATACTGTTCGCCACTTTACGAGTCTGTATTAAACCTGATTAATTAATCACAGTTCGTTTTTCATAGCAAAGGATTCAGTTATTACCAGTCGCAAGAATTTGTTCGGTGATGGCTCAACAGCCTCCGCGCTAAACAATCACAGGCAGGTATCAAAAGATGCCGCTAATATTCAGTTAACTGGATTGTTTTTTGGCGTGGCGATTTACTTGTTTCTCTGGTTTCAAACCAAAGACAGCTGGTTGCATTATTGGCTGGCAGCACACTTGTTGATCAATGCGGGTCGTTACTACTGGATTACTCAACTGGTGGCGGGAGCGCCAGCAGTCTATCGCGCCGTCAGCATACAACTGTTCAACTTTAGTACCTTCATTGCAGGTTGTGTGTGGGGCATGTTGATCTTCTTTATGCCACCAGAAAATACACAAACTCTGCATTTCAGCGTCATCCTGTTTTTATCCGGAATAGCTTTGGGCGCCATGTTTATCCATGCGCCGAAGCCATTGGGTTTCTGGTTATTTTTAATCCCCATGATGCTGCCAGTAATTCTCTGGTGTCTGGTGGATGCCCCCGGCGGATTTAATTGGGTTGCGATACTACTGACCTGTTTCAGCGCTCTGTTGCTCTACCTTGTGAATCAAGTGAGTAGTTTATTCAATAATGATTATGTGCTTCGACGGCATAACAAACAGCTGAGTGATGAGCTGGAGCGTAATAATACCGATCTGGAAACCCAGATCAAACAACGACTGGAATCTGAAACAGAACTGAATCGTGATCGTCGTCTGTTCAGGCAGGGGCCGGTGGTTATGTATCGATGTGTCGCCGGTGGCAACTGGTTGCTGGAGTGGGTTTCGGACAACATCAGACAATTTGGTTACGACAGTCAGAAAATGGTGGCTGCCGGAATTGAGTTTGCGTCATTAATTCATCCGACCGATCTCGGGCAAGTCGAGAAAGTCATGCTGGATATGGAAAAAAATCAGACCGACGTACGTGTCGATTATCGACTCAAGCAAGCGGATGGCAGTTATTGCTGGGTTAGTAATTACAGCATGCCGGTGTTTGATAAACGAAAGAAGCTCAAGCATCTGGATGGTTATTTACTGGATATGTCCTCCATGTATGCCATTAATGAGGCGCTCGATAAAGAACGTGAACGGGCGATGGTGACTCTGCAGTCTATTGGTGATGCGGTAGTGACCACCAACACCAACGGCAGAATAGATTTTCTGAACAAGGTGGCGGAACAGTTGACCGGTTGGTCGCACACGGAGGCTCGCTATCAACCGCTTGCCGATGTATTCAAGGTGCATTCTGAAGCACTCGGTCAATGGTTGGATGATCCGATCAACAATTTTTTCAGTGAGTCCGGCAGTAACCACGAGTCACGTCAGTTGTTAGGAGAATTGTATTCTCTGGATGGCAGCATTGCGGTGATTAACTACAACGTTTCTCCGATACGTGATCTGGCCGATAAGGTTATTGGATATGTCATCGTATTTCATGATGTCACCGAAAAACGTGCCTTGCAGGAAGAGCTTGAATATCAGGCGCGGCATGACGCACTGACCAGTTTGATGAACCGCCGTGAGTTTGAAAGTCGGTTGCAAAATCTACTCAACAGCACACAACAGACCGAGGAAGAACACGTACTGATGTATATTGACCTGGATCAGTTCAAGCTGGTCAATGATACCTGTGGCCACAGTGCGGGTGACGAGCTGTTGAAGCAGCTGGCGCAGTTATTTAGAGAAACGCTTCGCGGTAGCGATGTATTGGCACGGCTTGGAGGCGATGAGTTCGGAATTTTATTGCCCGGATGTTCGATCGAAAAAGGCGAAGAAATTGCAGACAAGTTGCGTATGACGTCAAAAGAGTTTCGCTTTGTCTGGGGTGAAAAATCATTTGATGTGGGTACCAGTATCGGGTTGGTGCCGGTCACCAAGCTCAGTGAAGGTGTGCAGTCATTGTTGAGTGCGGCAGACATTGCCTGCTATGCCGCGAAAGATCTGGGGCGAAATAGAATTCACACCTATCTGGAAAGTGATAAAGATCTGCATCGTCGCCGCGCCGAAATGGATTGGGCTTCTCGTATTACCGAGGCTCTGGAGCAACAACGGTTCGAATTGTATTATCAGGATATCGTGCCGGTCAGTAGAGTCGAAGCCACCTCGCAACGACATATAGAGATTTTGTTACGTATGCGCGACCACAATGGGAATACGATTTTACCCGGTGCCTTTTTACCCTCGGCTGAACGCTATAGTTTGATGCCGGAGATAGATCGCTGGGTGGTGAATTCGGCCTTTCAATGGTATGAATTCGAGGGCTACTCTACCGAACTGGTGATGGCGATAAATTTGTCTGGTTTGACCATTAACTCCACCACCACTCTGGATTACATCAAGTCTTTATTTGAAAAGTATCAGGTACCGGCATCATCCATTTGTTTTGAAATAACAGAGACTGCAGCGATTTCCAATCTTGCCTCGGCGGCCGTGTTCATGCGTGAGTTGCGTCAGTTGGGCTGTCGTTTTGCGCTGGATGACTTTGGCAGTGGCTTGAGCTCGTTTGCCTACCTCAAAACCCTGCCGGTGGATTTCCTCAAAATAGACGGTAACTTCGTACTGGATATGCTCGAAGACAAGGTTGATCGTGCCATGATCAGTGCGATTAATGATGTCGGTCATACCATGAGTCTCCAGACTATTGCAGAATATGTAGAATCCGACGAAGTCAGAGACGAATTGGCCCGTCTGGATGTGGATTTTGCACAGGGCCATGTCATTTCAAAACCCAGGTTATTGCAAAATCTGAGTAGAGAAGAGACTTGTGAGATGATCCTGGGTGCCAAAGCACCGGCTACGGCTGCCTGGAAGCTGAACGAGCGGATAAACTGACAGGATGCTAAAAACATGTGTATTTGGTGCAATTGCTCTCAAAATGAGACCCTATCTGCCTAGCTTTTAGGGGTAAAATTAATGGTTGATACTCGGTTTATTGTCCAAAAAAAGTGTTTTCCCGTCATTCTTGAACTGCGTGACGAAAAAACCCTTACAGGCAGTGTTTTTCTGCACTTTGCTAAAGACGAATCCGGCTATCCGGAAACACCGGCTGATTTGGTTAACGATCAAAGCCGGTTCATCGTTTTCGATGAAGATGAAGAGGGAATAAGTTTCATAGGCAAGGACAGCATTTTGAGGTTGATTTATCAACGCGGTGAACTACAAGAGCCAGACGCGGTCGAGAATTTTTCGGCAAGTGTCTGCATCACGATGAATGACAAGCGCGAGCTGCGTGGCGATGTCAGTGCTTTATTGCCGGAAGAACATGCTCGCTTGTTTGATTATTTGAATCGAGAGGATGAGTTGTTTATCACGATTGCCGATACAGAAAACAATCTGGTGTTGGCGAATAAAGATTTTATTAACAAGGTGACCACTCAATAGCGGGCATGGAATAGCCATGCTGCATTTGAATTAACGGAATAATATTGTGGGATTACTCGGAACGCTAAGGATAGACAAGCATTTGGATAAATGCCTGACTGCGCCAGATCTTAATGATCCGGGTTTCAGTTCCAGTATTCGTAAATTAAGAGCCGAGCCTGCGGCAACCATTCCCAAGCTTATCGAAAAAATCCCGTCAGCGGATGATAACGTTGAACGACGTATCCATCAGATTCTGGATCAGTTGGTGGATACCACAACCCTGCCTTCGTTCTTTCATGGGCTGCATTCCGAGGCACACCCTAAAGTGATAGCAACCAGTGTTGACGTACTGTCAAAAAACACGGGCTATGATCCCACGGCATTATTGACGCTGTTCGATAATAGCGAAACAGCCAAAACCGCCTTATTGAAAATCCTTCGGGCGCATAAAAACCGGGTTAACCCGGTGGCGCTGATTCGTAAAACCGGCACCTTGCAACCCGGTGAGCGTCTGGCGTTATTCCGTTTACTGGAAGATTGTCAGGATGAAGCCATCGTGCCTGAACTGGTGAGTCGGGTATCCGCCAAAGATCCGAATACTCGACTTGGCGTCGTGAAGTTACTGGCGCATTTCAATACGCCACAGTCTCGAAACGCCTTGTTAGGGCGATTAACCGATAAAAGTAAAACTATACGTTTTGAAGCACTCGAGGCGTTGGAGAAGATTAATACTAAGGTCGACATAGGCGTGTTGTGCACCTTGATCAAGGATGATGACTACAACATCCAGACTCGCGCGGTTGATGCGGTGATCAAGCGCAACGATCCCAAAACAGTCAAGTATTTAATTGATCTGCTCAAGGATGAGTCCGAATATGTCAGACGGGGTGCGGTAGAAGTACTCAACGGCATGCAGTATCCCAATGCAATTGAAGACCTGCTCGGTGCGCTCAAAGATACCGACTGGTGGGTGCGTGCCCGGGCGGCTGATGCCTTGGCGCAAATTGGCGGGCCACGAGTAGTCAATGCGGTGGTTAAATTAATTCGTAGCAAAGATGAATACGTTCGTCGTGCAGCGATTGAAATTTTGAACTCAACCAAAAGTGAAGCGGCACTCGATGAGTTGATCAAGGCGCTCGACGATTCTGATTGGTGGGTGCGCGAACGTGCCATCGATGCGCTCGCGAATATCGGTAACGCCAAAGCAGTCCCGGGTTTGATCAATTTGATGAAGCGCGATACTCAGGCCGCACCGGTCGTGTTACGTGGTTTGAGTTCGCTGGCTGACTCCAAGTCAGTGCCTGAAGTAGAGCAAATGCTGGAAAGCGAAGACCCCAATATTGTTATAGAGGCCATGTATACCCTCTCAGCTTTGGTCGACAGTGTGCGTGCTGACGATATTAAATCAGCGATCAAAAAACGGGCGAAGCTCTCGGTTGAAGAAGTACAAGAAGCGGCGGCAGAAAGTCTGGAGCGAATTGAGAAGCGCATGAGCGTTGATATCAGCGACATCTTCGAAGAGAGTGTCAATGAGCTCAGTCAGGTTATTCAGGAGCCGGGCGCATCGAAAAGATCAAAGCGCAAGACCGGACAGCCCAGTCCCAAACCTAAGCCCAAGCCGGGTGAAACGCTCACCATCAATAACGAAGGTGAAGTCAATATCAAAGGGCTCAGTCCAGGCGATGAGTTGTCTGATCGTTACACCTTTGTGCGACGCATTGGTAAGGGTGCATTTAGTACCGTGTTACTGGTCGAGGACACCGTCATCGATGAGCAGATGATCTTAAAAGTATTGCATCAAAAAATGGCGCTCGAAGAATCGATGATCAAGCGCTTTATTCGTGAGCTACGCTTTGCACGAAAAATTCAGCATAAAAACGTTATCCGTATTTATGATTTCCTTCAGGTGGGTAGTCTGTATGCCATCTCTATGGAATATTTCCCGTCGTTAAGTCTCTCGGCTGATATGGAGGCGAATAAACCGATGGAATTCCAGCGTGCCATCAACATCACAGCCGATGTAGCAGCCGGCTTGGAAGTGGCGCATGAAATGGGTGTCATCCATCGCGATATCAAGCCAGGTAACATTCTGGTAGACAACAAAGATCAGGTAAAAATAGTTGATTTTGGTATTTCAGCCGCACAGACGGGCAGCGATACCAAGCTGACCAAAACCGGTATTTTGATCGGTACACCTCGCTATATGGCGCCGGAACAAGTGCTGGGTAAAGACCTCGATCCGCGTACGGATATTTACAGCTTGGGCATCATATTTTACGAGATGCTGAGCGGTATAACGGCCTTTGCCGGTGACGATAATATGGCGGTACTGTACCAGCACGTACACGGAAAAATTGATCCGGTACACAAAGTGAATGACAAAGTGCCACTGCCACTAAGCAACATCGTGATGAAAATGATGGCAGTCAAGCCTGAAGACAGGTTCCAAAGTATGAAGGAGCTCGAAGAAACTTTGCGCGATTACGAAGTTTAACCACTCTCTGCTGCGACATTTCTGGTCGCGGTGCTATAATTTTCAGCATAATCATAAAGCAGGTCGATCTACCTGTTTGAGTTGAGACAACATGGCACGACTGGATGCGTTTTTAAAACTGGGAAGAGAACAGGGTTGTTCCGATGTTCATCTGGCCGTAGGTATGCCCCCGATGTTGCGCATGAGTGGCGACTTGATGCCAATCAAATTCCGGGAAATGGAAGAGCGCGAACTCAGTTCCTATTTGCTTGAGATTCTTACCCCGAATCAAAAAAAATACTATCAGGAAGGTAACGATCTGGATTTCTCTTACAGTGCTGAAGAGGTCGGTCGTTTTCGTGCCAATTACTTTAGAAAGTCTACCGGACCCGGCGCTGTATTCAGATATATACCGCCAGAAGTACCTACCATCGAGAGTTTGAACTTGCCGCCGGTAGTGACGTCATTGATCGACCACCAACAGGGTATGATTTTGGTCACCGGTGCAACCGGTACGGGTAAATCCACCACCCTCGCGGCAATCATCAATCATATTAATGAAACTCGTACCGATAACATCATCAGTCTTGAAGACCCAATAGAATTTATTCACAAGAGTAAACGTTCGCAGGTCATCCAGCGCGAAATAGGCACCCATGTGCAAGGTTTTGCGCAGGGTTTACGCGCTGCATTGCGTGAAGACCCCGATGTAATCTTGGTCGGTGAATTACGTGACGCTGAATCTGTTGGCATGGCCATGACCGCGGCAGAGACGGGTCATTTAGTGCTTGGTACCTTGCACACTACCACCGCCGTGAAAAGTATTGACCGTATCATCGATGCCGTGCCGATTGAGCAGCGAGATCAGAGTAAAACATTCCTGGCTCAGAGTTTACTCGGCGTCATGACGCAGATCCTGGTGAAGGTACCAGAAGGCAGGGGACGAAAAGCAATCATAGAATCTATGGTGATGACCAAGGCAATTGGGAAGCTGATCATGGAAGACAAGATCCATATGATCGCTTCGCAGATTCAAACCGGCAAAGACAAGGGTATGCAGTTGATGGATCAGGCTTTGTTAGAGGCTATTCAAAATAAAGAGGTGGATCCCGATGATGCCTATCAGTACGCTTTGGAGCCAAAAAAGTTCAGACGTTATATAACCGATGCCAGTTTGTTACCGGAGTATGATGATGAATAAAGTAGATGACATACTACGTGATTTGATTGAGAAGGACGGTTCTGATTTGCATTTGATGTCGGGTGAGCCAGCGCGTATGCGCATCTATGGTGAGCTGGAAGCCATCGGTGACGAAAAAGTCAAAAACGAAGATTTGAGTATTTACTTGAATGAAATTATGTCCGATTTTGCTCAGCAACAATTTGATTTACAAGACGGTGTGGATTTTGCCTACGAGATTGAAGGCTTGTCGCGTTTCCGGGTTAATGTGTTTCGACATTTGAATGGCCTGGGTGCTGTCTTTAGAACCATCCCGGCTAAAGCCGCCAGTATTGATGCGCTGGGTTTACCTAAGGTGTTGAAGTCGGTGTGTAATCACAAGCAAGGCTTGATTCTGGTCACCGGCAAAACCGGGTCTGGTAAATCAACTACCATGGCAGCGCTGATTAATGAAGTGAACAAGAATCGTAAGGGGCACATTTTATGTATCGAGGACCCGATTGAATTTGTGCATCAGCGGCGTAAATGTTTGATAAGTCAACGTGAGGTCGGTCAGCATACTGAGAGTTTTGCAGCTGCTTTGCGCTCGGCTTTGCGCGAAGACCCGGATGTCATTCTGGTGGGCGAATTACGCGATTTGGAAACGATCAGTTTAGCAGTAACTGCGGCTGAAACCGGCATTCTGGTGATGGGTACCTTGCACACCAATCGCGCCTCCTCAACAGTTGATCGAATCATTAATGCATTTCCCGCCATGAAACAGGCACAGGTGCGTTCAATGCTGTCGACCTCGATCAAGGCAGTCATCTCACAGCAACTGGTCAAGCGCGCTGATGGCAGCGGTCTGGTTGCGGCAATCGAGATCATGATCAATAACTCAGCCGTATCAAATTTGATTCGGGAAGGTAAAAGTGATCAACTGGAGTCGGCCATGCAAAGTGGCAAGGCGTCCGGTATGCAAACAATGGATGGCACCCTCAAGAAATTGTTGCGAGCAGGAATCATCGATTCAGATGAAGCCTATTTGAAATCCTTCAATAAATCGGCATTTGGTGGGCCTGAAACCGGCGAGACAACCCTTTCTGGCACCATGACTGATACCCAGTTCACTTCCCAGATATCGGATAACGACTTTTAGTCAGGCACGAAAAGTTTTAATCGATACTGTTTGATCTCGTGAGCATGTTCCGAGAGAATAGATAATCCTTTATGAATAGCGTGGAGCAGTATCCATGAGTATGGCTGACCGTGATGGTGTAATCTGGATGGACGGTGAATTTGTGCCCTGGCGAGAAGCCAATGTGCATGTACTCACCCATACATTACATTACGGCATGGGTGTATTCGAAGGCGTGCGAGCTTACAAGACCGACAGCGGTACATCGATTTTCCAGCTGGATGCTCATACCAACCGCTTGTTTGAATCTGCCAAGATTATGCAGATGCCAATGCAGTGGGACAGAGAGACTGTTTTACAAGCCCAGAAAGATGCCGTGAAACTGAATAATCTCGAAGCCGCTTATATTCGCCCAATGGTTTTTTACGGCTCTGAGGGAATGGGAATTCGCGCTGATAATTTGAAGGTGCATTTGAGCGTAGCTGCCTGGGAATGGGGCAGTTATCTGGGTGATGAGGGTATGCAAGTCGGTATACGTATCAAGACCTCTTCTTATACCCGACATCACGTTAATATTTCCATGTGCAAAGCCAAGGCCAATGGTCATTACATTAATTCCATGCTCGCCTTACAAGAGGCTGTTGCAGATGGTTATGATGAGGCCATGTTGCTGGATAATGAGGGTTATGTCGCCGAAGGTAGTGGTGAAAATATCTTCCTGATTAAAGATGGCGTCATTTACACGCCTGATCTAACCTCTGCATTGAATGGGATTACGCGTCGCAGCGTCTTCGCGATTGCTTCAGAACTGGGCTATGAAATCGTTGAAAAGCGTATTACCCGGGATGAAGTCTACATTTGTGATGAAGTCTTTTTTACCGGTACTGCCGCAGAAGTTACGCCGGTGCGTGAAGTAGATAACCGTACTATTGGAGAAGGTAGTCGCGGTCCGATTACAGAAAAAATTCAGTCCAAGTTTTTTGAAATTGTTCATGGTAAAGACGATAATTATAAAGACTGGTTGACGCCGGTAGAGTAATGAGTATGAAAGACGAGCAAAACAATCACCCCATGCCCAGTGATGCCACTGAGTTCACCGTAACCGCAGCCGATTTACCATTGCACTGTCCGATGGATGCTTCCTCGGCGTGGGCTTCGCATCCGCGTGTGTTTTTGCCGATTGATGAGAAGGCGGGCGCCGAATACTTTTGCCCTTACTGTGGAACGAAATACACCTTCAACTAGCCTTCGTGCTTTGAGGGTTAAAGTCGTAATTGAATAGTTCAATATCCGCGGCAAATTTTTCTCTGACCAGCGCTTCTGTCTGGTCATCATAGTATTCTCGATAATCTTTTTTTCGATTGGTCGCTTTACGTTTGTGCGGTAGTTTGAGTTTGGGTTGGCCTATCTTTTTGCAAACATGTTCAAAGTCATCTGCTAAAGATTCATAGCGGCCAATAAAATCGGTTAAAAGATTGCCATGTAAGTCGTTCAGATAATCGCTCTGTAGCTCTATTGAGGTATCAATGTGATATTGGTACGGTCGCTCTGGATCAAACTTCCATAATAAAAACTCTTTAAAGTCGGTGATGCCGTTCATGACCTGCGGGCGCTCACGTTGAATATGGTGAAAGGAACTGACTTGTAAGTCCCAGGGGTTTCTGACGAAGGTAAATTTGTACAGCTGCTTGAAATATTCTTCAGGCAACATTTGCTGTGCTGCCACTATTTTGGCGTGTCGAGGTAGCTTGCTGGCGATCTTGTGGCCGGTGAGGTGACTCAGTCGGCTGCTGATAAACATCGGGTAGTACATCGGATCTCGCCAGCGTAAACCCTGTAAAGCAGCACGTACACTGGTGCCCCCAGTCTTGGCGATGTGTACAAACAGAAAATTAAATCGATTAGAGAGCAGCATGGTTAGTCTGGTGAGGCATCAATGTTCAGGGCTTTCAGATAATGTTGCGCAGAGACCGTTGCAGTATACTCGGCGACAGCCGCTTGCAACAGCGGCTTTTCTATTGGGGATCTCAACGTCTCCTGCATCGCTTCAGCCAGACCTTCAGCATCGCCAATCTCGACCAGAGGACCGATCTTTCCGTCTTGTAATATCTCATCGGGTCCACTCGGACAGCGGGTGGCAACGCTGGGGATGCCCAGAGCCAGTGCTTCGGTCAGTACATTGGGTGAGCCCTCCCAGCGCGACGATAAGACAAACAGATCGGCGCGTGCCAGCCACGCATACAGGTTGGATTGAAAACCCGGCAATAATACTTTGTCTTGCAGCTTAAGATCTTCAATTTGTGCTTCCAGTTCGGGTCTTTCTTTGCCCTCGCCAAGTATGATCAGTCTGACAGGCTGCTGATCAGACAGTTTTCCAAACGCGCTGATGAGTGTCTGAAAGTCTTTTTGATCGGTCAATCTTCCTGCCCCCATCACGATCGGAGTATCGTCATTAAACCATGCATGCGGTACAGGTTCTTCAGCCTGTTGCTTCATGCGATCGGTAATGACCGGATTTCTGATGACCTTGATTTTCTCGAGTGGATAATGGCTTAATTTTTGTGTGTCATGCCCTACACCAATCGAAACCGCAATGATGGCATCTGCCAATGGATAAGTTTTTTGAATGCCTCGTAACCTGAACCAGCGGTTTAGAGCGGATCTTTTAGTGAGGGCGCTGGATAGATTGGTTCCCAGTCTGATAGCTATTCTGGTGTCAGTACCAGCAAGTTTGCGCGCTTTCAAGGCGGCACGACCAGCACGATCTTTTGCCACCAACATGGCATTTGGCTGATTTTCTAGCAGATAGTTTTTAAGTTCAGGAATACAGGTAACCGAACTTTTTGATTTCAAGGGTATGATGCGTACGCTTGAAGGAATGTCGACAAAGTGCTCTGACTTGGCTTTCAGTGTCAACAGGTCAAGTTTGATCGGGTAGCGCGAAAACTCCCGTACCAGATTCATGACCATTCTCTCTACGCCACCCGCGCCAGAAAGAGAAATAAATACAGCCAGACGGGGTGTTAGTGTATCCATTCAAGCAAGTTCTCATTGCTGCCAGGAATTTTCCCCGGCGACTCGATGAATAGTTGATGCCAGATGGCGAATTGCATCAGACACCAGATCTCACGGCGGCGGTTTTTACCCTGACTTTGTGCTGTAAAAAGGTTTTTCACGGCATCGACATTGAATCGCTCATGTATTGCGCGATGCTGTGGCAAGCGTTGAGAGAGACTTTTTAACAACGCGTCATCCAACCAGTCATTGACGGGTACATTGAAGCCGGTTTTTTTACGCTGCAGATGATCTCTTGGAATATGTTTTTCAGCCCATTGTTTTAGAAACCACTTGCCCTGACCGGATTTAATTTTTAAATCATCTGGCAGAGACAGTCCAAACTCGACTATGCGATGATCCAGAAAAGGCACTCTGGCTTCAAGGCCAAAAGACATGGTCATCCGGTCCACTTTATTCAATAAGTTATCCGGTAGCGCAGTAATCAAATCCGTGTATTGACTGCGAGTTATATTTGACCAGCTGGCAGGCGTTGCTTGCCAGGCATCAATAAAGGGTTGGCGATACGAGGGAGTGGTCGGATCGAGTTGCGAGCCCAGTAACTCATTATACGTTTTTGTCTTGAGCTGGCCTCGCGTTCTAAAGCCGCCACTGCCCGGGTGTAACAAGCTTCTGAGGCGGCGTTCCAGATTCGATTTTTGATATCGACCATAACCAGCAAAAGCCTCATCTCCTCCTTCACCAGTGAAGACCACTTTCAAATCCTGCGCCGCGATTTCTGACATGACAGCGGTCGGTAAGCAGGCGTAGTCACGCATCAGGTCATCACAGGCCCAGATTACTCTGGGTAACTGAGCAAAGGCTTGCTCGGGAGTGACATCAATTTCGCGATGTGTCGTACCAAACAGCTCCGACATTTGTCGGGCACCATCCACTTCGTGATGCATCCCGGACGCTGTAAAACCAACCGCATAACTGTTGATACTGGCTGCATTAAATTGATGCAGCATGGCTAACACCACGGCTGAATCTACGCCGCCAGACAAAAACAGTCCAAACGGTACATCAGAGCGCATATGCTCGGAGATAACCTGTTCAATTAATGGTTCAAATTCTTCTGCAGCTTGTTCATAACTCAGGTTTCGTGGCTCAACATCCAGCGCTGTCCAATAGCGTTCGATACGGGGACTCAGGTTTTTGTCGACGGTCAAGTACTCACCGGGCATGAGGCGATGAATCGATTTGAAAATAGTATCCCGTCCCGAAGAAAACTGATTTTGTAAGAACTGAATAAGTGCTGCTTCATTAATCTCGGGAGTGTTACGTAACAGTGGTAACAACGCTTTGATTTCCGAGGCGAATACAAGGCGATCATTTTCCAGGGCGTAATACAGTGGTTTGATACCAAGACGGTCTCTGGCTAGTGTCAGGGTGCCGCTACGCAGGTCATGATGGGCAAAAGCAAACATACCATGCAGGTTTTTTATACCGGCTACGCCATTGAGTTGTAACTCATGCAGAATCGTTTCAGAATCGGAGTGAGTCAGGTACTGAACACCTGTCTGTTGGTGCTGATCAGTTAATTCTGGATAGTTATAAATTTCTCCATTTACAACCAGCGCTTGTTGTTGATTGTTGCTGTACAAGGGCTGATCGCCGCCATCGAGATCAATAATCGATAGCCGGGTATGCACCAGACCGACATTCTCTCGTATTACGAAATCCTGATTATCAGGTCCTCGATGCGCGAGTTGTCGGGCGCTTTCCTCAAGATCTACGGGGTTGGGATGTCCCGATTTACAGATGATTCCCGCTATTCCGCACATGTCTTGGGCTTTAGTTGCTGGTCAGAGTAGTTGATGGTCAGTACAATCCGGCTGTGAAATACAGGAGCGTGTATGCGCCCGCGAGTAATACAATACCTATTATACCCCGATCAGAGCCAGAGTCCTGACAAGAATACGGTGATTCTCGGCGTGAGTGTCTGTCTGATTCTGGCGTTTTCGCCGTTGTTTTCCAAGGTGGCGAGTAATGGCGCAGCCATCATTTCACTGTGGGCGATGATCAGTTTTGGCAAGCGTTACTGGTCAGCAAGAACTTCAGTAACATTTCCCAGTGCCGCCGTGCGCCTGCTCTATATAGGTTTCCTGTTGTATTTTTTAAGCTCAATCAGCAGCCTCATCAATAATGCCGACTTGTCAGCAGCAGGTTGGCGCTTTGACAGTTACTATCCGTTCTTCCTGACCGGTGTCATCGTTATTCTGTTTGCTTTTCATAAGATCCAGGCTGGCTTGAGTGCCAATATCATTACCGTGGCGGTCGTTTTTGCGACCAGTTTAATGTTCGTCTTTTCTTTTTATCAATTGCAGCTGCAGGGTTTACACCGGGCAGGCGTGTTTACCGGGTACAACCCCAATATTTTTGCCTATATCGCAGGACTGTACTGGCTGGTGGTGCTGGCCCTGTTTGTCAGCAGTTCTGATCGAAAGCTACTATTTCCGCTGTTGCTTGTCGTTGCTGCAGGTATTTACACCATATTGGCCGCTGGTTCACGTGGCGTCATTATTTCTGCTCTTGCTACGGCATTGGTCATCATCGTGTTGGCATTATTGAAGTCCCTGCAACAACCCGGCACACAGAAAAAAATATTGATCGCTTCATTGTGTACTTTCATTATCGGCACAGTGATTTTTAGTCAGAGCGACTATCTCAAGCAACGTTATAGCGCTACTGCCGCGCAAGTTCAGGAATTTACCGAGGGTAAAGTGATGCACAATGCGGTCAGTGCGCGCCTGAATTTATGGCAAGGTGGTTATAAAATCTGGAAGGGCCAACCCTTGTTCGGCACTGGAATTGGAGATGGTCAGGAGGATCTTGATCGTTTGATTGAGCAAGGTGAGGTTTCTTTATCGACTACATCTTATGCCATATTCCATAATATTTATGTCGATGTTCTGGCTACCACCGGGCTGCTTGGTTTTCTATTGATGTTACTGGGAATATTTATTTTGCCAGGAATCTATTTTTGGCGAACCCTGTTTGACAGTAATGATCCAACGCAAATTTTTGCCGGTTTGGCCGGCTTGGGTTTGGTCAGTTACAACCTGGTGTTTGGACTGTTTAATTCGTGGCTGTTTCTTAGAAATTTACCGGTCACGCTGGTGCTACTGTTATTACTTATTTCGGTTAGTGACCGGTTTTCGAGCCAGCAATGAAAATACTCATTATTCGTTTGAGCGCGATAGGCGACATTGTCATGGCCAGCCCGTTAGTGGCTGCTCTACAGCAGCGATTTCCTGAAGCCGAGATCGATTGGCTGGTGCAGTCAGAGTCCGCCCCTTTGTTGCGTGATCATCCTGATTTGAAAAAAGTAATGATCTGGGACAAAAATGGCTGGGACAGATTACGTAAAGAGTTCAGATTAATTCAGCTCTTTAGAAAAATACGTGCGTTCAAGTCCGATATGCAAGCGCAGAAGTATGATTTGGTGCTGGATTGTCAGGGATTACTGAAAAGTGGTTTTCTTGCCTGGTTAACGGGCGCAAAAAAACGTATCGGACTAGGCTCAAAAGAAGGTAGTAGTTATTTAATGACCAGCGTCATTGAACGAGGTGGCGATCAAGATCAGATCGGTTCGGAGTATCGATATCTGGCGTCAGAGCTGGGTTGTGATACCAGTCAATTCCGTATGCGGTTACACACGGCAGCAACAGCGACCGAATCGGCAACTGAGTTACTGACGGGCCTCAACCAGGTGGCGATTATCAGCCCGTTTACTACCCGGCCACAAAAGCACTGGTTCAATGATGCGTGGATAGTATTATCAGGTTTGCTTAAAGAGCAGGGCTATACAGTGGTGATGCTGGGTGGACCGGGAGACCTGGAGGCGTCACAGAGCATTGCCGACAATGCAGAGGTTATTAATCTGGTCGGCAAAACAGATTTACCCACGGCTGTGGCTGTGATTAAACGGGCTGAATTACACATTGGTGTTGATACGGGTTTAACCCACATGGGTATCGCACAGAATTTACCTGTGGTTGCCTTGTTTGGTTCTACGCGTCCCTACTTGAAAACAGATAACCCACGTGCACGGGTCATCTATCATGACTTGTCCTGCTCACCGTGTAAGAGAAAGCCGGTGTGCGACGGCGCTTTTCACTGTATGCGTGACATTACAGCAAACGAAGTCATGACGGCAGTTCAGGAAGTAACAACAGTGGCGTCGACATGAAAGTCATGCATGTAGAAGCTGGTCGACACTTGTACGGCGGGGCCAAACAAGTGCTTCATATCATTGATGGTTTGAATGAGCTTGGGGTGAAAAATGTGTTGGTCTGCCCGCCCCGGAGTGATATCGCCTCACAAGTAGAGTCACCGACCGAGCTTGATGAAGTCGTGATGAAGGGCGATCTGGATATTTTTCTTGTGTGGCGGTTATTAAAGTCTATTCAGAAACATGACCCGGATATTGTCCACTTGCACAGTCGCCGAGGTGCAGATGTCTTTGGTGGTCTGGCTGCCAAACTGGCACATGTGCCAGCTGTATTATCACGGCGAGTGGATAACCCGGAGTCAGTTTGGGTGAGCAAACACAAGTATGGAATGTACGAGCATGTTATTACTATCTCAGAAGCGATTAAGCGAGTGTTGCTATCTCAGCAGGTAGATGCAGAAAAAATAAGCTGCGTGCACAGTTCTATTGTTGCTTCGGAATTCCAGTTTCCAGCCCAGCGCGCCCGTTTTAAAGAAGAGTTTGGTGTGTCTGAAGATGCGGTAGTGATTGGTATGATCGCACAGCTAATTAAACGCAAGGGGCATCGATATTTACTGGAGGTACTGCCAACGCTGATCAAGAAACATCCCGATTTGCAGGTTGTGATATTCGGGCAAGGTCCTTTGGAAAAAGAATTACAACAACATATCTCTGATTCAGGGCTAAACTCGCACGTGACCTTTGCTGGTTTCAGAACAGATCTACCGCGTTGGTTGGGTTGTCTGGATCTGGTTGTGCATCCGGTGGATATGGAGGGTCTGGGGGTGTCGTTGTTACAAGCGTCTGCCGCCGGTGTCGCCATTGTGGGTAGTAATGCCGGTGGTGTCCCCGAGGTGGTTCGTCATGGAGAAAATGGTTTGATTGTTGAGCCTGGCGACACTGTACATCTGGAACGCACCATTGATGAGTTGTTGTCCGACCCTACTCGACGCAAGGTGATGGGGGAAAATGGCAAGCATATCGTCAATAGTGATTTCTCGGTAGAAAAAATGGTAGTCGGGAATCTGGATGTGTATCAGCGTGTACTGGCAAAGGTGTAGCTTAATTTCATCCTGAAACAGGCTACAATGACGCCATGACGAATACGGCAATAGAAAAACTGGCGGGCAGTAAGGTACTGGTAGTTGGCGATATCATGCTTGACCGTTACTGGTACGGCGGTACTGGCAGAATATCACCGGAGGCTCCTGTACCTGTGGTGCGGGTAGGTAATCAGGAAGAGCGTGCCGGTGGCGCTGGTAACGTTGCTTTAAATCTTGCTGCAGTAGGTTGTCAGGTCACGTTGATCGGATATTCTGGTAATGATGAAGCCGGTGAAAATTTACGTGCCATCTTCAGTGAGTCTAATATTGATGCCCGGCTCATTACTCTGGATAGCCATCCAACCATCACCAAGCTGCGGGTGATGAGTAGAAATCAACAATTACTTCGGCTGGATTTTGAAATGAATCTCTCCGATGTCGTGCACGACAGTTTACAGCAAACCTACACAGAGTGTCTGGGTGAAGCAAATGTGGTGGTCTTGTCTGATTACCAGAAGGGTACGCTGAATGACCCCGGTTTCTATATTCAGCAAGCCTGCGAGCACAATATCAAAGTGGTAGTCGACCCCAAGCGCGCAGACTTTGATGCCTATCAAGGGGCGACCCTGGTAACGCCAAATATGGAAGAGTTCGAGGCATCGGTAGGGGTGTGCAAGGATGAGCAGGAGATGGTTGAGCGTGGTCAGGAATTACTGAGAACAACCGGTGTGCAGAATTTACTCTTGACGCGCAGCGAGCACGGCATGTTGTTATTACAACAACAGCATTCGCCAGCAAAAATTGCAGCACAAGCCAAAGAAGTGTACGACGTGACCGGCGCCGGAGATACGGTGGTTGCCATCGTCGCTGCGGCACTGGCGGCTGGTATTGATCTTGAAAGTGCTTGCGAACTGGCGAATACCGCGGCCGGTATTGTGGTTGGTAAGCTCGGTACGGCAACAGTAAGTGCCGCAGAGTTACACGCGCGTTATGAGCATGGTTTCGATCAAAGTGTCGTTACTGAAGCGCAGTTAGTTGATTTGGTTGCTGCCGCCAAGGCCGCCGGTCAGCGCATTGTTATGACGAACGGCTGTTTTGATTTATTGCACCCCGGGCATTTAGCCTATCTGGAGGCCGCATCAAAACTCGGTGATGTCTTGATTGTTGCCGTCAACGATGATGCGTCGGTAGCGCGATTGAAAGGTGCATCACGTCCGATCAGTGATTTGCCAACCCGTCTGGCTATGTTGGCAGGACTGGGTTCAGTCGATTACGTCGTGCCTTTTATTGAAGATACCCCCGCTCGTTTGATCGAGGCTATTTTGCCAGATGTGCTGGTCAAAGGTGGTGATTACAAAGCGGAGGAAGTGGCTGGTTATGACAGTGTCACTGCAGCTGGTGGTGAGGTCAGGATTCTTGGTTTTCTGGATGGCTACTCTACCTCCGAGCTTATTAAT
The DNA here is from genome assembly GCA_938042355.1 of uncultured Thiotrichales bacterium. Taxonomy (GTDB): domain Bacteria; phylum Pseudomonadota; class Gammaproteobacteria; order CAZUMV01; family CAZUMV01; genus CALIRD01. The sequence continues at coordinate 3,316 of CALIRD010000134.1, read as the reverse complement.
AGTATTCAATCCAGAGCGTAATGCGCCACCTTTACAGCTTACTGTTTTACCTGGTGCTGCCATTTATCTTGTTACGCCTGTGGTGGCGTGGTATCAAGTCACCGGGCTATCGTGAACGTATCAGTGAGCGATTGGGTGATGTCAGCAGGCGTAACGATCGTCCAATAATCTGGTTACATGCCGTGTCTGTAGGCGAGACCATGGCGGCCAAACCATTAATTGATGCGTTGCTGGTTCGCTATCCTGAACATCAATTATTGGTTACCAACACCACCCCAACCGGTTCAGCGCAGTTACAGCGGCTCTATACCGAAAATGTACAACATTGTTATTTTCCCTATGATGTTCCACATGCTATCGAACGGTTTTTAGACAACATCAAGCCGAGCATTCTGATCGTGATGGAAACCGAGTTATGGCCAAATCTGTATCACCAGTGTGCTGAACGAAACATACCGATTGTATTGGCTAACGCCCGTCTTTCTGTAAAGTCATCACAGGGTTATCAAAAGGTCGGGTCATTGGTTAAACCATTACTGCGAAAGATTTCTTATTTGGGAGCGCAGAGTCAGCAAGACCTTGAGCGCTTTCTTCAGTTGGGTGCGTTCAATGACAAGAGTGGTATCGCAGGAAATTTAAAGTATCAAATGACGGTGCCGGATGATGCGCTCAAGCAAGCGGCTGAGCTAAAAGAAAAAGTCGGTGAGCGGCCGGTCTGGATAGCCGCCAGTACTCATCAAGGTGAAGACGAGCAACTCTTGAGCGTGCATAAAGAATTATTGAAATCCTACCCAAACTTGTTGATGTTGTTAGTACCACGTCATCCAGAGCGGTTTGAGGATGTTGCCAGGCTCTGTCATGACACCGGAGAAGGTGTGGTGCTAAGAAGTCAGCATCAGTTACCTACGCTTACCGATTCCATCTGGTTAATTGATAGTATGGGTGAGTTAATCCTCTTCTATGCTGTGGCTGAGTTTGCTTTTATCGGCGGTAGTCTGGTTAAGACTGGTGGGCACAATCCACTGGAGCCAGCCGCGTTGCAACTGGCTTGTGCTATTGGACCACATACGTTTAACTTCACCGACATCATGGACACGTTGTTAACGGCGAATGCTATTGAACAGATCGAAACGCAAACAGAATTGGAAACCTTGTTTCTTGCCTGGCTGAATCAGCCTGATCTGGCTCGTAAAACGGGTGAAGCTGCGCATCAGGTGTTACAAAAGAATCAGGGTGCCGTAGAGCATTTGATGCAACGAATAGAGGGATTGATAGCAACATGAAGCGGCTTTTAATCGTCTCTAATTGTCCGGCACAAAGTACGACGGATATTCAGGAAGCTGTTGCGGCTGGTGCACAACATGAAGACATTAATGAAGTGCACGTGATGGTAAAAGAGCCATTAGATGCCAATGCTGATGATGTGCTCGAGGCTGATGGCTTGCTCTTGGGTACCACAGAAAACTTTGGCTCCATGTCAGGACTGATCAAGGATTTTATGGAGCGAATTTATTATCCGGTACTGGAGCAAAAGCAGGGGATGCCATACGCCTTGTTCATCAAGGCAGGTGAGGATGGGCAGGGAGCGGTAAGCAGCTTGCAACGCATTATCACCGGTTTGCGTTGGCAGGAAATTCAGGCCCCGATCATTTGTACCGGCGAGCTGACGATGCCTTTTCTGGAGCGTGCCACCGAGCTGGGTATGACAATGGCCGCAGGTCTCGAAGCTGAAATTTATTGAAGGTTTTGTTTGGTCAGTAGCATTTTTAATTCTGTGCCGTTTTCATCATGAATGACCATCACCGGTAAAAAACCAAGTGACTCAGCCAGGCACATAGAAGTACTTCGTTTACCCGATGAACGAGATACCTTGTACATATCACAGGTGTAATTTTCGCCCGCGGCTTTAATAGACTGCTGCCCTTCATAGCTGAATTGGTAATCTTTTACCCGGCCACGGTCTACAACACGATAGTCGAGATCAGTGCGCTTGCCAGCGTCCAGCATCAGTGCGATTTCCATACTGGCACGATCCATAAGATTCTCTTCGAGTGCCAGGCTGAAGTCGTTGCCGCGTGAATTACCTACTACCATTTTTTGTGATGCATCAAATGAAAACTTTTCATTGCGGCTCTCATCTTTACTCTGCATCGCATAAGCATATTCAATTAAACCAAGCTTGCCTGCCTGATGCGTAAACACGCTGGTCTCATTCGCTTCCTTTAAAAACATTTTTGCCATGCCTTTGGGCTTGGTGTTTTTGGTATAAATATAACGATCGCCATCGATAGTGACACTGGTTTTAATTTCGGCTTTCATACCCAGTTTACGCACGACATAGGATGCAGAAAATGGTTTGATGGTTTCGCTGGTGTTCAAGGTATAGGACTCATTTACCGGGCTGCCTTGCTGGGCAAGAGCCACTCCGGCCATCATGTAGAGGCTTATCAAAATACACTTTTTAACCATTTCGTTACTCCTTTCAAGTACAGAAGAGTGAGTATTTGATCACACTATACCTGACAAAAATCCGCATAAACACTATGCCTGCTACTTTGACAGGCTAGCGTTTATAGAGTTCAGGCATACCCGGTGGTCGCGTCTTGAAACGCCGATGCAGCCACATGTATTGTTCCGGGTTTTCAGCGACGGCAGCTTCGATTGAAGCATTAATGACACCTGCGTCTTTCACATCGTCAACACCATCCAGGCCTTCCAGCGCCGGTAAGACGCGTATTTCCAGTCCTTGATGATTGGGCAAACGAATCGGGTAAAAGGGCACAACAGCTGCTCCAGTTTTTTTTACTAAATTACCCGTGGTCGGAATGGTGGCCGTGGGTATACCGAAGAAGTCGGCAAAGACACTGCGTTGCGGACCAAAGTCCTGATCCGGCGCGTACCAGACTGCTTCATTCTTTTTCAGGGCTTTCAGGATATTGCGAATGCTGGAATGCAGAAAAATATTTTCGGTAAAGCGTTGTCTGCCTCGGCGTATAATGACTTCGGTTAACACGTTTCTGGAGCGTTTATACATGACATGCGTCGGGTAGCGCATTGCCAGTGCTTGCCCGCCTAGCTCCAATGATGTCATGTGTCCGGTTAGCATGATCACGCCATTACCGGCTTCCAGTGCGCGATCCAGATGTTCGATACCACTCAGGTGAAATAGTTTATTGATGGTTTTTTCACTGCGCCACCATGAAAAACCTGCCTCGACTAATAAATATCCCAGGTGACGAAAGTTATCTTTGGCAATCGCTGTCAGTTCATCTGAGCTTTTATCCGGAAAGCAGGCTTCCAGATTAATCATGGTGAT
>CALIRD010000133.1 GCA_938042355.1 uncultured Thiotrichales bacterium | reverse complement strand
CGACCGGCATTATCCATTGCGCTGTGCGTTGAAAGTGATTGACCTCAGCTGCCATTGAAACCAGAGCAGACACGAGTTGCACACCGGTTGAGCCATTGCCAATCACACCAACCTTCTTGTCTTGCAGATCTATTGAGTGATCAAAATGTGCACTATGAAAAGCTGGTCCAGAAAATGATTGCATGCCCTTTATAACGGGTAGTTTCGGATCATGCAGCACCCCGGTGGCAGCGATAACGATATCTACCGTACTACTGAGCCCTTGTCTGGTTTCGAGCTGCCATTGGTGGTTATTAAAATTGCAGGAAATGACTTCCTGATTAAATTGAATAATATTGTTCAGCTCATAGTCTGTGGCAACTTGTTCAAAATACGCTCTGACTTCCGGCCCTGGAGGCAGGTAGCGACTCCAGTTGGGATTAGGTGCAAATGAATAGGTATAGGAATGAGAAGGTACATCACAGGTCAGTCCGGGGTAGGTGTTATAAAACCAGGTGCCGCCCGGGCTTTCTGCTTTTTCATAAATCGTGATGTTGGTATGTCCAGCCTCAATCAGTTTTATGGCACTGAGGATTCCCGCCATACCGGCACCAATAATGGCAAAGCGTATTTCTTTAGTGTTGGTCGGCATGCTATTTCAGTATTATTTACAATGCATCAGTCTAGAAATCCACCTGATATTCTGGATTAACCAGATTGAGGATATCGTCTGAGCGAGTTGTCAGGCCTTCCATCATAGTAGGATGAGGAAATACCCAAAACTGCTGCTTGTTGATGGCATCAAAAATCATCGTTGCGACTTCTGCTGGTTCCATGCCGATTTGATCAAGTGCATTGCTCATTTGTGCGCGCATGGCGCTACCGGTTTCGGATTCATTGTCAGTAACGATAGGGTTTTCAGGTTTCATGATGGCAGTTTTCACTGGCCCGGGTGCAACAAAAGAAACCCCGATAGGTGCCTTGATGCTGTCCAGTTCATATTTAAGCGTTTCGCTAATGCTAAGCACGGCCGCTTTCGAGCTTGAATAAGAACCCAGTAAAGGTGAAGGGAAGAAGCTCGCAATTGAGCCAATATTCACGATCCATGCTTCGTTTTGGCTCGCGATCATATGAGGTACAAATTCCGAGATGGTATTGCAAACTCCGCCTATATTGATGCCATGCAGAAAGGCCCAGTTATCTGAGGTGTGTTCCCACAAAAATTTATTAATCAAAACGCCTGCACAGTTCACCAGTAAACACACATCGCCAAATTGCTCACTGGTGAACTGTTGCAATGCATGCACCTCTTCGGCTTTGGATATATCAGCAACGAAGCTATTTATTTGCCCGGTATTTAGAGGTGATTGATTGATGGTATTTGCCGCCGTTGTCAGCGCCGCTTCGTTCACATCGGTCATGATGACGTTCATGCCATTGACACTGGCATGTGTGGCGACAGCCTGGCCGATACCCGAAGCAGCTCCGGTAATAACAGCACATTTGTTTTTCAGGTCTTTCAAATAGATTCTCGATCAATAGTTAGCGGTACGATCACTATCTTTTGTAAACTTATGCAGGTGTAGTCAGGTGGCGAGATAACCACCATCAACCGGGTAGTATCCACCAGAGACAAAAGACGCATCTTCAGAACACAGCGTAGCAATAAAGCTTGCCACTTCTTGCGCTTTGCCAGTTCGAGCCATGGGTGTCATGGCTAAAACACCGCCTAGTATTGCTTCGTCCTGTGTAATTATGTCAGTCATTGGTGTTTCAATAAAACCAGGTGCTACTGCCAATGATCGTATATTTTGTGCGCCATATTCTGCCGCGATTGTTTTCGACAAACCCACTACAGCATGTTTGCTCGCTACATAAGGGCTAATACCCGGGTTGGAAATCTGGCCCATAATCGACGAGATAAAAACTATCACACCACCGTCACCGGAATTGAGCATTTGTTTGAGCCCGAATTTTGCCGTATAGAAAGCGCCGTTTAAATTTACACCTATGATCTTGTGCCAGGTTTCCAGTGGCATGTCTGCTGTGAGGCCATCTTCAGGGCTGCCGGATATGCCGGCATTGGCTACCACAAAGTCAATACGACCAAATGTTTCATCAATTCTGGTAAACGCCGCTTCAACTTTGCTCGCCTGATTCACATCCACTGTTAGTGAGAGTGTGTCACGGTCTTTTCCCGCAAGCATGGTTGAGGTTGCCTTCAGGCCTTCTTGATCACGGTCGAGAATGGCAAGCTTGGCACCGCGTTCGGCAAACTCAATAGCCGTTGCTTGTCCGATACCCGAGCCCGCCCCCGTTACTACACACACTTTATTCTCAAACATTATTATTCGTTTACCGTGTATTAGAGTTTAATGATTGAGGAATTGCCTGCTTTCCAGTCCTCGGCTTTTTCTTTCCAGCTATTGAACAGTTTTTCGATACCTGTGGCGCGTTCCAGTAACTCGATCATGCAACCCAATGTAGCGCTGGCATCCACGTAGGCGAAGCGCGGACCGCCAGCCATTTTGCCGAAGTTGGCTATTTCAAAACCTTGTTTTTGGTAGTGTGCAAGGTCAGCATCGATATCATCACTCCAGTAACACAAATGATGAAATCCGGTGGTGCCCTCCGGTATGGTGTCATAGTAAGCACAAGGATAGACACCGACGGGTTCTACCAGCTCAATTTGTACATTGCCTGCATAGGCAATGGCAGTTTTCATCTGTAACTTGCCGGGCGTACCGCGATATTCGAGCGTTTCAAACATATCGCTTGTGTATTCAGCGAGATAAAAGGGGCCTATATTCAAGGCACTGGACCATTGCCGGGCAACATTTTCAATGTCAGACACTAACCATGCATTTTGTATCGCTACGTTATTAGTCGGGTTTGCCATCTTAGGTTACTCTTCAGGTTGATTGGTGGTCGGGTAGCTTTATGCTTCGGCGCGTATGCCCCATGCAATGCCACGCCTCAACATTTCATAGTACACATCATAGTTCCAGGCGCATCTCTCCGGGTTGGGGTAAAAGTCCTGCAAGCCGGGTAAGTCATAGTGACCACGACAATGCCCGAGCGTGTTGTAGACAACCATGCCTTCTCCCAGCTTTCTTGTGTACAGCACCGGCACCGATGTTTCTGGCCAATTCTTTTTGATAAATCCGGACGCTTTGCCTTCAAAGCTGGTTTGCATCAGTATTTTGATATCTGCGGTGGTTTCAGATAAATACAGTTCATCCTCGATTTCAAAATCAGAAATACCTGCTGATAATTCATGTTTGTCGTCTACCACTTCAACCGTGAAGGGAGCAATCGGTGGGTGCGCTTTAAACTGGGTGCCCAGTACTTCCATAACGTCCGGTCTTTCATCCGGCGTATCCACGCCAGCATCCGTAAATTTCAGGATTGAATTGGTACCGTGTAACGCCAGCCATTTACCACCGCTTTGCAGCCAGGTTTTGATCGTGCTGAGTTCCTCTTCCGCGGGCATGAGATCACAACAATAAGTCACTAATAATTGGCAGTCAGAAATACGCTTGGTATTACTATAGTCACAGGCGACGGTGGTGCGAACTTCCGGGTGCTCGGCAAGCAGTTTTAGAATTTCAAGACGCGCGAAGTCTATATCGTGATATTTTCCTGCGGCAACTAAATGAGCCTCAATGCGTTTTTTCATGATATTTCCAACCTGGCAGAAAGTTATGCGATCTGTGCTGAACCGCTAGCAACAGAATTTACTATAACAGTGACTCGTGGCTATTGCGAAGCAGGCAGACCAATACATCGCTGTACGAATAATGTCAGGAAACCAATTACCTCAACTATGAACTCAATCATCAGGACGGGTTATCGGTTTGTGGTAAATCAACTCGCACCGAACTCGCAATAATCTCGTATAAATGTCCACTTTGAACGCTGTTTGTTACTCCAAGATCAGCCGAAAAATGTTCAGCTTCTTTTTCAGTGATTACACGTTTGGTAAGTTCCCCTAAAAGCGTAACGTTTCGGTTATCAATATTGGTTGGTACAAAAAAGCTATAATCCTTGAAAGCAACCCGGATAACATGCTCATTTTGTTGCGCAATAAAGAAACAGCCCTTTTTTTTACATACTTTTTTTACTGTAGCAGTTACTGCTATTGAACGTCCCTGGTATAAATCTGGATGATTTAGCAAGTTGGCAATATTATCCAGAGGTGGAAACTCATCCACCGGCGCCCCAAAAGTTTCAGATGTTGTATCAGTTTGCACCGGCTCTGAGAGGCGCAGCGTCTCTGCAGTCAGAGATGTGGTGAACAGCAACAGTGCCAGGATATAAATAAATAATTTCATAAGCCAGATTCAGGGTTTGAATAGTGATTGATATTTTAGCAGTTCCAGCGCGAAGAAATAGCGTTACAAGCATGAACTTATTGGTTCTTGTGATCATTGACAAGAAACGTGAAATCTCAGAGTATTAATTAGCTCTCAATACTATAGAAATAGATCATTGCAATTTCCGCTAGCCGATACAGTCTGCAGCAAGCATAAGTGAGGATAGAAGCAGGTGATATTATCCATCTAAGTCTGCAATATACGAGTATTTGAAAATGTCACATACAGCATCTCGAGCCCATGAACTAGACACTAGCAATTTTCGACACCTCTATATCGGGGGCGAGTGGGTAGTTCCCTCTACCAATCGATTGCTTGATGTCATCTCTCCATTTACCGAGGAAGTAGTCTTTCAAGTCGCCGAGGCGGTCATTGAAGATGTAGATGCGGCGGTCGATGCTGCTCATAAAGCATTTGAAAGCGGTCCATGGGCAAGAATGACGCCGTTAGAGCGAGCAAAAATTCTGGAAGTTTTTGCTACGGCATTACGACGACGACGCAAGGAATTCGCAACCGCCTGGACCGAATCTACCGGCGTCATTACATCGATGTCAGATAATTCTCTTGAGTATGCTGCCACAGCCGTTGATCGTTCGATTGAACAAGCGACTTCATTTTCCTTTATAGAAAAACATCCTCCCGAAAACAGCGGCAATATGCTGATTCATGAGCCGGTAGGTGTGGTGGCAGCAATTGCCCCCTGGAATGCGCCACTGGCATCAATGCTGACGAAAGTCGGACCCGCTTTGGTGGCGGGCTGTACTGTGATTATGAAGCCGGCACCGCAAACACCGATCGAGGCTTATCTGTTAGCTGAGTGTGCGGATGAGTCGGGTTTCCCCCCCGGCGTTTTGAATCTCGTTACAGCCGAGCGAGATGCCTCGGATCATTTAGTGCGCGATCCACATATCGACAAAGTTAGTTTCACCGGCAGTGTGGCAACCGGCCAACATATTGCTTCGGTTTGTGCAGATCGAATTGCACGTGTGACGCTTGAGCTTGGCGGGAAATCAGCAGCTGTCATACTCGATGATTATGACTTGCAAACCGCCGCCGATGATCTGGCCAGCGGTATAGCCGTAATGAGTGGTCAGAATTGTGCTGCTCTCACACGTATTATTGTTTCTCGTGGTCGTCACGATGAGTTTGTTCAATATCTGGTTGCAGCCATGGAAAAAATCATTGTTGGTGAGCCGTATGATCCAAAAACGCAGCTAGGGCCGATCACCACGAAGTCACAGCTTGAGCGTATCGAACGTTACATCGCAAAAGGTATTGAAGAAGGAGCAGCGTTGGCGACCGGTGGAAAGCGTCCATCACATCTAACGCAAGGGTTTTACATTGAACCAACCGTATTTGCGAATGTTGATAACAACATGACAATTGCCCAGGAAGAAATATTCGGTCCCGTACTTTGCGTCATACCGTGCTCAGATGAAGCAGATGCTATTCGCATCGCCAACGACTCACCGTATGGATTAAATGGATCTGTCTACACCAACGACAATCACAAAGCGTATGAAATTGCGCGTCAATTCAGAAGCGGAACTTTTGGTCAAAATGGCACTAAAGCAAGTTTTGCGATTGCCTTTGGCGGCTTTGGTCAATCAGGTCTCGGTCGTGAAGGAGGATTGAAGGGATTACTTCCTTATCTTGAGCCCAAGACAGTGATGTTGAATGAAAGACCGTAAGAGATATCCTCTTGAATAGTCAAAAGTTATGGCGTCGCTGGCATCGAAGATTGGCCATTTTAACCGGTTTATTCATCTGTTTTCAGGGAATCACTGGTACCGTTGCTCGACAACTTTTTGCATTCCTGCCAAGCATTTGAGCCAGCCCAATTACTGGATGTTCTTAAAGCGTATAATCCAGAATTAAACCCGCAGATCTTATGAGCCTGCATCCAGTTCGTCTAAGACTGTGGTGATAGTTAGGGGTGGACGCAAGCCAGCTGGTTTGGATATGTCTCGCTTAGTTTTGGATAGTGAAATCCTACTACTTCAAGAAAAGGCTCACGAATTTACCCAGCAATGTTAATTTTGTTCTGGAATGATAGGAATTTCAGTTCGGTAAAGAACTTGCTTTAAAGAAAAGCTGGATTCTATGTTTCCGACACCAGGTATGGTGGTTATATTATCAATCAGAAATTTTTCATAACTCCCAAGGTCTTTAACCGAAATACGCAACAGATAATCGGAATTGCCGGTCATTAAGTAACACTCCATAACCTGAGGGTAAGCTTTGATTTTATCTTCAAAGACTTTTAATGCTTCACGGCCCTGATTTTTTAGCCTGACAGTGACAAAGCCATTAATAGTTAGACCGACTAAAGTCGGGTCTAGTATCCCGACATAGCGTTTAATAATGCCGCTGCTTTCAAGTGATCGCACGCGACGTAAACAGGGGGAAGGTGAAAGCCCCACTTTATCTGCCAGCTCGTTATTAGAAATTCTGCCATTGGCCTGGATCAGTGTCAGTAGCTTGGCATCGATACGGTCAAGTTTTAGTTTAGGCATATTGTGCATTAAGTCCTTCTGAATCTTGAACAACAATATCGCATATTTTGAAATTAAATTGCTAAATATTTTAAATATACGGCATAAATTACTAATATTTGTGTTTCTTAAGCATCTATACGCAAGCCAGATTCTTCTTAAATTGGTACCGTATATCTGTAACCCTGAAAAGCGGAGTAGCTAAATGTCAGCAGTCAGTATTAGTGAACTTGAGGAAGACAAGAAAGAATGGCGTGAGTCAATCGATTACATTCGTTCTGAATTTGGTGATGATGCTGCGCGCGAGTTACTCAAGAACCTCCACGATCATCTAATTTCTGATGGATTGTCAATTAGTGAAGCGACACTGAATACTCCCTACATCAATTCAATACCTCTCAACCGACAGCCAGTTTATCCAGGTGATATTGAGATTGAGAAGAAGGTAGAGAATCTAATTCGATGGAATGCAATGGCGATGGTGCTGCAAGCTCAGGATACAGGTACAGGTGTGGGTGGGCATATTGCGACTTATGCATCCGCTGCAACTATCCTCGAAGTTGGCTTTAATCATATTTTCAAGGCATCCACTGATAGGCATGCTGGTGATATTGTCATGCCACAACCGCATGCCGCACCCGGGATTTATGCGCGTGCATTTCTGGAAGGGCGTCTCTCAAAACAACAGCTACTAAACTACCGGCGTGAGCTTGGCAAGGGTGGCGGGTTGTCTTCTTATCCACACCCTCGCTCTTTGCCTAGTTTTTGGCAAATGCCAAATGCATCGATGGGTTTATCGACGCCAGCCGCAATCTATCATGCGCGATTTACCAAATACCTGATAAACCGACAACTCATTGAAGACAAAGGTGGAAAATACTGGTGTTTCATTGGTGATGGAGAAGCTGATGAACCAGAAGTTCTGGGTACTATAAATATTGCATCCAGAGAAAATCTGGACAATTTGGTGCTCGTAGTTAACTGCAATTTACAGCGACTCGATGGCCCGGTACGTGGTAATGGTAAAGTCATTCAAGAGCTTGAACGTTCTTTTCGTGGTGCTGACTGGAATGTAATCAAGGTGATTTGGGGTTCCGGCTGGGACGTCTTACTGGAGCAAGATGTGAATGGGGTGCTACAACAGCGTATGGATAATTGTCTGGATGGTGACTATCAACGCTACTCGATACTACCGGGTGAAGTTCAACGTGAGCATTGGGTAGAAGGCAATCCTGAACTTGAGCGGATGATGAATTCTCTCACAGATATTGAATTACAAGCAATTAAACGTGGCGGTCAGGATCCCAAGAAAATTTTCGCTGCGTACGCTAGGGCTGTACTGGAAAAAAATAAACCGACTGTGATCTTGTGCAAGACCGTTAAAGGAGATGGTATGGGCGCGGTAGCGCAAGGAAAAAACACGGCGCATCAAAAGAAAAATCTTACCATTAATGAGCGTATCCAACTCGCCAAAGACTATGGTATTCCAATTACTGAAGAAGCTGCGGCCAAGGCAGAGTTTTATCGGCCAGCAGATGATAGTCCTGAAATGCAGTACTTGTTAGGTCAGCGTGAAGCATTGGGTGGATTTTTACCAAGTCGTGAAGTGGATTGCCCATCTATAACAACACCGGCGCTTGAGGATTTCAGTGATATTTTAAATGGCTCTGGTGACCGTAAAATATCCACCACTATGGTGACAGTTCGTTTATTGTCCAAGTTACTAAGAGATAAGGAGATTGGAAAATATATTGTGCCTATAGTACCTGACGAGGCACGAACCTTCGGTATGGATGGGTTATTCAGAGTCTCCGGCATATATTCGCATAATGGACAAAATTATACGCCGGTTGATGCGGACACTATTGCTCCGTACAAAGAATCACAACAAGGACAAATTCTTCAGGAAGGTATTTGTGAGACTGGCGCGATTGCTTCATTCATGGCGGCCGGTAGCGCCTATGCGGTACATGGAATACCGATGATTCCATTCTATATATTCTATTCTATTTTTGGTTTCCAACGGGTTGGTGACATGATTTGGAGTTGTGGAGACATGATGTGCAAAGGTTTTTTACTCGGTGGTACCGCGGGTAGAACTACGCTTAATGGTGAGGGTTTACAACATCAGGATGGTCATTCACATGTCTTGGCTACTACGGTACCGAATTTAGTTAGTTACGATCCAGCGTTTGGTTATGAACTGGCTATAGTTATTCGCGATGGTATCCGTCGTATGTATACCAATCAGGAAGACGTCTTTTACTATCTCACGGTTTATAATGAAAACTATCTAATGCCAGCAATCCCTGAAGGCGATCTTGTAGCAGAGCAAATTCTAAAAGGTGGGTATTGTTACAAGCGTTCGACATTAAAAACTGGCTCTGTGATTAACTTGTTGTCGAGTGGTTCGATTATGCAACAAGCGCTTGATGCAGATAAAATTCTGGAGGCACTAGGTTATTGCGTCAATATCTGGAGTATCACCAGCTTTACAGAACTCTATCGAGATGCGCAACAGTGTCAGCGCAGTAATCGCCTTAATCCACTTGCTGAGCGACGCATTCCTTATGTTAGCGAGTTATTCGCAGATGAAAATGGAGTATTCATTGCTGCAACCGACTGGATGAAATCTTTGGCCGGCTCAATTACAGAGTGGTTGCCTGGTCGCTATGAGGTGCTAGGAACCGATGGCTATGGTATGAGTGAGTCCCGGGAAAATCTTAGAGATTTCTTTGAAATCAGCACAGACTTTATAGCGCAGGCAGCAATTTCTGCCTTACTACAGGAAAAACAAATTGATAAACAAACATACCTTGAGCAAATAGAGATTCTGGCTCTAAGCAGGTTTGAATCCGAATCACTCAATGAGGTCTCCAGTTAAGTTATGAATGATGAAGTGCATGTACCTGCCGGACCGGCAAGTCGACGTCTTGCTAGAGAACTTGGTGTGGATATAGCCACTGTCGCTACCGCACATGCCGGTGCTAGAGTCTCTGTTAATGACGTCAAGGCATATGCTAAATCATTGTTGCGTACTGATATGCATAGCAGTGGCGATACACGTGAAGCCTCAATACTTACAATGTCTGTCTCTTCACAGCACTATGAAAGCGGAGCCAAGCAAGAAGTAAATAATCGTGAGAGTTGGTCTGAACCTCTGACCGGTATCGGTCTGGCGACCAGTGTCAATATGAGTCGTGCATGGAAAGAAATTCCACATGCCTGGCTACAAGAAAAAGTAGATATCACTGATCTGGAAGAATGGCGTCAGTCTTTGAAAACTCAAAATAATATTCATTTGACCATTACCGCATTAATTGTCAAAGCGATGGCGGTTGGCATCAAAAGTTTTCCGAAAATGAACAGTTCGTTGGATGAGGAAAATAACGTCATTATATATAAAAATTATATAGACATTGGTGTCGCGGTAGATACTGAGCACGGACTGATGGTTCCTGCCTTACGAGGTGTAGACTCAAAGAATCTGGTTGAATTATCGCAGGATCTGAAAAATCTCAGTGATCGATCCAGACAACGAAAATTGTTACCACAAGATTTTCAAGGAGCGGGAATTACGCTTTCAAACCTGGGTGGTATAGGTCTGAGTTCAATTTTTCCTATAGTTAATTGGCCCCAAGCAGCAATCGTTGGTGTTGCCGCTAGCGACCAAATTCCCAGGCTAATTGACGGCGAATGGGTTGAGCGAAGAATGCTGACCCTGACACTCGGTTTTGATCATAGAATCATTAACGGTGCTGATGGTGCACGTTTTCTGGTGTGCTTGAAGAATTTACTTGAGGATATCAGGCGTTTGAATATGTAGCCTGAATTTATTGTGTGTTTATGAATCCATGTTTACACTTTAGCTTAAGCAAACGAGCCCACCCGAAGTTGTGTCATGAGTAAAATTGTCTTGGGTATCTCTAAGTTGCATTTCATTGGTCTCGACAATCATCAGCAGTACTTCTGTCAAAATGGCACTAAAGCAAGTTTTGCGATTGCCTTTGGCGGCTTTGCTCAATCAGGTCTCGGTCGTGAAGGAGGATTGAAGGGATTGCTTCCTTATCTTGAGCCCAAAACAGTGATGTTGAATGAAAGACCGAAAGAGATATGCTCTTGAATAGTCAAAAGTTATGGCGTCGCTGGCATCGAAGATTGGCCATTTTGACCGGTTTATTCATCTGTTTTCAGGGAATCACTGGTGCTGTGGCTCAACAACGTTTCGCATTACTGGGTTTTAGCGAACCGGAAATCTATGCCGTTGACAGGTTTGCCAACCAGGCGCTTGGACCAGCTCAAATTCTGGAAGTGATTAAAGCGAATAAGCCAGAATTCAAACCCGCACATGTTATGTACCCTGCAGCCAATTCGCCAAAGACTGCGGTGATAGTCATGGGTGGGCGCAAGCCCGTTGGTCTTGATATGTCTCGTATTGTTACTGTTGATCAATATCAGGGTAGTGTAATCGCTGAAAGAGATTCATCAGTCGGTTGGGTGGGTCGGGTAATCAGTTTGCATAAATGGACTAACTATGGCGTTCCGGGTCGAATTGTACTTAGTATTTTTGCTCTCTTGAGTATAGCTTTTCTTATCACAGCTATTGTGAATTGGCGTATTACACGGAAGTCTGCGATGCATTATTCAGGAGTAAAAAAATACCATCGAAGCACAGGTATATTGATCGCTCCATTATTGCTGGTTGCCGCCAGTACCGGGTTGATATTAAACCTCACCATCTGGCAAGAGAAAGAAAATGGAAGGAGTGTGGTTTCCACAAATATGCTCGCTGCGATGCGTGGTGGTGCGCCAGAACAAATAGACATAGATCTGACGACTGCGTATATGATTGCCAGCCGTGTTGTCGGTGATCAACATTTAGCTGCCTTTTCAAACGCGGGAGAGCATGCCGCACAATACTGGTTCGCGTTTACTGATGCCCGTTTGAGGCGGACTGATGTGTTAATAGATCCAAACACTGCTGAGGCCAGTATCTACGCATCTGGAGTATATGAGGCAAGTCGATTGAGGGGGTGGCTATACCCTGTTCATACGGGATATGTGTTGGGACGTACAGGGGGTTTGATCATGACCGTAATAGGCTTGTCACTTTCTTTTTGGTTATTGAGTGGTTTCATGCAATGGCGAGCTCGCCGGTAAGAGTGAAAAACGGGGTAGTATTTCCTGAATTAGTTACAGACGTCGCAGGAAAACGCTTCTTTCTCAAGAGCTGGTTCTATTTTAGTATTCAGTTTACTCGGCTCTAGATTATTGGGGCTTCATATCTTCACGATTTATTCCTGCAACCACGACCGGTGTAGTCATTGCATCACGACGGAATGGTTCGCCCAGTTCCTGATTCAATACCACTTCAAGGAAAGTGGTTTCACCATTACTCATTTGTGCAGCAATAGCTCTGTCCAGCTCGCTGGTAAGTTCTTCAGGTGTGTTGACTTGTATACCATTCACACCACAGGCTTTGGCAATCTCGGCATAGTTCACGTCAGTGTCGAGTTCGGTGCCAACGAAGTTGTCGTCAAACCAGAGGGTGTTGTTACGCTTCTCGGCACCCCATTGATAATTACGAAAGATCACCATCGTAATGGCGGGCCATTCATCTCGACCACAAGCGGTCATTTCATTCATGGAAATACCAAAGGCGCCGTCACCAGCAAAGCCAACTACGGGCCGATCCGGTCTACCAATTTTCGCGCCGAGGATAGCGGGAAAGCCATAGCCGCAAGAGCCAAACATGCCAGGTGCCAGGTATTGACGGCCACTTTCGAAGGATGGGTAGGCATTACCAATGGCGCAATTATTACCGATATCGGTAGAAATTATTGCAGTGTCAGGTAGAGCTTTTTGAATGGCGCGCCATGCTTGTCTGGCTGACATGCGATCTGGATGGTCCTCACGAGCGCGCTCATTCCAGTTGGTGCCATCATCATCATCTTCATGATCCATGGTCTCTAGTTCTTCAGCCCATCTGGCTTTGGTTGATGCGATGGTTTCTCTACGCACTTCTCTGTTTGTATCTCCAGCAGTGTCAGATAACGCTTCGAGAATTTGCTCGGCAACACGTCCGGCATCGCCTCGAATACCAACAGTGACCGGTTTGGTCAGCCCTATGCGGTCGGCATTGATATCTACCTGTATGATTTTTGCGTTGCTGGGCCAATAGTCAAGCCCATAGCCGGGCAGGGTAGAGAATGGATTAAGGCGTGTACCCAGAGCGAGTACCACATCAGCTTCAGCAATCAATTGCATTGCAGCTTTCGAGCCGTTGTAGCCAAGGGCACCAACGTGTAAGGGGTGCTTGCCCGGAAAGGCATCGTTATGCTGATAACCACAACAAACGGGTGCATCGAGTTTTTCAGCAAGTTTCTTCGAGGCATCAATCGCATCACCAATGACCACTCCACCGCCGTTAAGCATGACAGGGAATTTTGCATCGGATAATAATGCAGCCGCCGTTTGTATCGCTTGTTCGCCACCGGACAATGGTTCGAATTCAACTGGTAATGGCAGTTTTATATCAATTACTTGTGTCCAGAAATCGCGTGGTACATTAATTTGCGCCGGAGCAGAACGCTTGCGTGCCATGGCAATGACCCGATCCAGAACTTCTGCCATCCTCGTTGGATCTTTGACTTCCTCCTGATAGCAAACGACATCTTTGAAGAAATTCATCTGGGGCACTTCTTGAAAACCGCCTTGCCCGATGGTCTTATTAGCAGCTTGCGGGGTCACCAACAAGAGCGGTGTATGATTCCAGTAAGCGCTGGCAATGGCTGTGACGAAGTTTGTGATGCCAGGGCCATTTTGCGCAATTGCCATTGACATCTTTCCCGAAGCACGGCTATAGCCGTCAGCTGACATACCTGCCGTATTCTCATGTGCGGTATCCCAGAAAGTGATACCCGCGGCAGGAAATAGATCAGATACCGGCATCATCGCCGAACCAATAATGCCAAAAGCGTGTTCAATTCCATGCATTTGCAAGACTTTGACAAACGCTTCTTCAGTGGTCATTTTCACTATAGTTATACTCCAGAAAGATTTTTATAGTTCGCTGATGGCTGTATCTATTGCAGCAACAATTATATCGATGTCTTGCGTAGTAGCAATCAATGCAGGGCATAAAGCAATGGTATTATTGAATTCTTTAAAACTGCGATTGGTTCGTCCAATCAACACTCCATTTTTCAAACAGTGAGCCGCTACTTTTATGATGACGGATTCATCAACTGGTGTTTTGCTTTGACGATCTTCAACCAGCTCAAGTCCAGCCAGTAGTCCCTTGCCTCGGACATCGCCAATGATCTCGTGTTTACTTTTTAGCTCTACCAAACGAGTCATTAGGTAGTCTCCAATCGTGCTGGCATTCTCTAACAGTTTTTCTTCTTCCAGTATTCTCAGGCATTGTAGGGCAGCTGTCGGACCAGCCGTGCAGCCTCCAAAAGTTGACACGTCCCGGAAGTAATCCATACGTTTTGAGTTTCCCTGCTTGAATTCTTCGAAGATGGCTTCAGTAGTCACAGTGCATGAAATGGCGGCATAGCCTGATGCAACTCCTTTAGCCATAGTGACAATGTCTGGTTCTATATCATAGTGCTGATAGCCAAACCACTTGCCCGTACGCCCCAAGCCACAGACCACCTCATCAATAATCAGTAGCACATTGTATTGTCTGCAAATGGATTGAATTCGTTGCCAGTAACCATCCGGTGCAGGAATAATGCCACCACCGGCTGTTATCGGTTCCAGAATCACGGCGCCTATATTTTCTTCACCCTCCTTTAAGATAATTTTTTTGAGTTCATTGGCTGAATCAACGCCATAGTTATCGCTGTCTTCATACTGGCAACGATATTCACAGCAATGTGGCATCTCGACAAAGTCAGGGACAAAAGGTCCATATTGGTTTTTGCGCTCAAATTGCCCGGTTGCACTTAGTGTCGCGATGGTCGTGCCGTGGTAGTCACGCTCGCGGTAAATTATTTTGTTTTTTTTACCAGCGTATTTTTTGTGCGAAAGTTGTCTGACAATTTTGAATGCTTTTTCATTTGCTTCAGAGCCCGAGCTGGAAAAGTAAACACGGCCCATCCCAGGCATTCTTTTTAGTAATGCTTCGGCATATTCTGCGCCTGGTTTAGTGCCACCATAACCAGCAAAAAACGGCATTGATGTGAGTTGTTTGGCAATTGCTTTGGCAATTTGTTCTCGTCCATAGCCAACGTTGACGGTCCACAATCCACCCGAAGTTGCATCAAGGATAATATTGCCATGCGCATCTTTAAGCTGCATGCCTTCAGCCTCGACAATGATCAGTGGATCGCTATTGTCGAAGGCACTATGTTGAGTCAAGTGGTGCCAGACATAGGCACGGTCTTTAGAGATTAAGTTCTGCTTTGTCTGATTGTTTGTGTTAATTGGCAATTCATGAATCTCCCGGATACTGACTTTCTATGAAGTCATTTGTAAATGTTGTCACATGTCTCTATCAAGGTGGCAGAATAACTCCCATCATTTTCTGTCACACAATCATTGTAGATTAATTAGTAAGATATCCAATCAATATTATCGAAACTTATAGCGTTTTGATCATAGATTATGTCTGTTTTTAGCCAGAATTAGCAGATTCATGAGCATAAACATTTAGTCAGTACCATTGACTTCAACCTTGTTACAGCTTCAGACAAAGGATGTTGGTACGGTCAAGTATCCATGCAGTATTTGTATTAAAAGCAATCAAAGGGCGTAAGTCATGCGCTGTCTTGATTGCGATAGTTTTACTCAACGAGTTTGAATAATAACCAAGCAAAAATTAGCAACAAACAGATCTTGTTCATCTTGAGACTGATTCATCAGTATTAAAAAAGGCCGCCATTGCGGCCTTGTGACTTAACAAACTTCTTTCTTAGCATTTGAATGTATTAGATTAGTCTCTTGATAATGCTTTGCCGAGCAAACCAAACGAGACCGCTAGTAGCACAATATCTTTCAGTAAGAATTGTCCAGGTACAACTGATAAAGCAGGGAATCCACCAAGGCTTGCTTCCCAACCCGGGGCACTAAACAAGAAAGTTAGAGTAAGTGTGAAGGTAGCTACTGCAGCCAATGCACCGCCAACTGCCAGACGTTTGTTAAGATGTCCGAAGGCAATTGCAGCTGCCGTGATGATCTCGATTGTTCCGATCATATTGGAGGTTCCTTGAACGCTCAGGATGCCATAAATCCATGATATGAAGGGGCTGGAAGCGACCAGACCTTGAATTGCAGCCGCTTCATAAGCGGTAAATTTCATGGCGCCGATCCAGGCTAGTACGATTACCACAGAGTAACGCGTTGCTATTTCGCTAATAGACGTCAGTTTATCCGTTAGAGTTGCAGTGCGGGCACTGCTAATTTTTGAGTCATTAATTGTTGTTTCCATGTTTTTCTCCTTTTTCATTTTGGTGGGTTTAGATACAGCTTATGCGTAGGCAATCTCGTCATTTACATAACCGAGTATCAGATCGAGTTCGCCAGACTCGTTCGCTTTGGCCAGATCTTCACCGCCTCCCACATGAATCCCATCTATAAAAACCTGCGGCACCGTCGTTCTACCAGAGCGAGAGATCATTTCATCGCGCATGATCGCGTCGTGAGTAATTTCATATTCGTAAAAGCTCAGTCCTTTTCGCTTCAGAAGTTTCTTGGCGCGTTGGCAGTATCCGCAGTACGATTTTGTGTAAATTTCAATATGTGACATTTTATGTTCCTTTTGCTTTGTGAATATGTGACTATAATGATCCAATTAATTTGGATAATGTATGTCTAAAAGTGCATAATAAAGTTACCAATCGTCCAATATTGAGTAAATTACAGGATTATTAATGGAATTTGATGTTCTCAGTGATGTTTTAATGGGTCTCAGGGCTCGAGGTAGTGTCTATTTTTGTGATGCGCTCGCGCACCCGTGGAGTAAACTCTTTGAAGGGCAGGAGCACGCCAGTTTTCATCAGGTACGTCAGGGGACGTGTCGGGTAATATCAGCAGAAAACGAATTTTTACTTGGGCCTGGAGATCTTATATTTCTGGGTCCCGGTGAGACACATACTCTGGAAAGTTACCAGCCCGAAAAAGGTATATCACTCGATCAGTCTGAGACATTGTTGATGTGTGGATATTGTGAAGTGACAGAGCATGCCTATGGGTCTTTGAGTACGCTTTTTCCCAGAATGAGCATTATCCGCAATGACCAGTTACAACAGCGAAGCTGGCTCAATAGTGTGCTCGACCAGTTGAGTTTTGAGTATCGTTCTACCACGCCTGGCTCGCAATTGATTGTCAATAAACTGACCGAGGTGATGGTGGTTGAGTTATTGAGAATTAATTTTGGCATGGTGGAAGAACGTAATTTATTGACAGCCTTAAAAGACAAGAAAATTGCGACAGCGTTAGAGAGCCTGCATGCAGAACCCGAGAAAAGCTGGACTTTGCAAACATTGGGTGAGCACATAGGTATGTCACGCTCAGGTATAGCTAAACGATTTACCGAATTGGTGGGTGTTCCCATGTTTGAATATCTAACCAACTTGCGTATGCAACGCGCAATTGACTTGTTACAAACCTCAGCTTTACGACCAGCCGATATCGCAGAGAAGATTGGTTATGAATCGGTAGTGGCTTTTACAAAAGCCTTCAAGCGTCATACGGGGGAAACACCCTCTAAATATCGCCGCAGCATGTTTGCCTAGCGGTAAGCAAAAAATTCGTTAAGAAGTAAGTTAGGTGATCACAAGGATTAGAGCCAGCCTTTCTTGCGAGCTATGCGTGCTGCATCAATTCTGTTTTTTGCGTCCAGTTTGCTAATCGCTTCTGATAAATAATTACGTACAGTGCCTTTAGATAAATTGATTGCGGTTGCGATTCTAGCGGTAGGTTCACCGATTTCGATCAGTCGCAAGATTTGTCGTTCGCGTTCTGTTAATGGATCTTTAGCATTCCAGTTTGAAATGGCAAGCTCGGGAGAAACAACCGTTTCACCGGCATAAATCTGGTGGATTATATTCGCCAAAGCATCGACCTTGTTGTCTTTGAGGAGATATCCATTTGCCCCAGCTTGCATGGCACGTTGCAGATAGCCTGTGCGGGCAAAAGTGGTAAGGATTATGGTGCGCACTAACGGGTGTTTTTTGCTGATTTCCTGAGTCAGAGAAATTCCATCCATCTCCGGCATTTCAATATCTGTCAACACCAGATCAACTTTTTCCTCTGCAAGTATTTCCAGCGCCGACACACCATTTTCAGCGGTAGCCACAATTCGAAAATCCTTCTCGTACCCAAGCAAGGTGGCAAGCGCGCTGGCGAGCATGGTCTGATCTTCTACAATTAATATCCGGATTTCACTCATAGGCTGTTTTGGTGGGGATGCAAACTTTAATTTTAGTCCCATTCTCGTTGTTTATTGTCAAAGAGCCGTTAACACTGTTTATGCGTTCACGGATTCCTTTAAGTCCATTCCCGTCATTGCTTTTAAAACCGTCGCCGTTGTCGTTTACCGTCATGATGGTCTGTTCTTGATTATTGTGAAGTGCAATCTCGCAGGTAGTCGCTCCCGAATGACGAATCACATTAGTGACGGTTTCTTTGAGTACCATCGATAAAGTCTGTTCATGGTCAGAGGCAAGGTCCTCGGGAATATCTATCTCTCGGAATTTAGCCTTGATATTCGCGGCTTTTAATGCTTGTTCCGCATCATCAATAGCACGTTGAATGCCGCTCTGACGATAATCATTAATAGTCTTGCGCACTTCACTCAAAGCATCTGACGCAATTGTGCTGATTTCATCGAGTTCATTACGTGCTTGGTCAGGATCACTACCCACCATTTTATGGGCAACCTGTGATTTTAATGAGACTACAGTCAGGGCGTGGCCAACTATGTCATGCAAATCACGAGCAATTCTTTCGCGCTCGGCAATCACTGCGAGCTCTTTTCTCTCAGCTTCACTTTGGTTGAGCTGACGCTGGATCATATCACTGCGATAAATCTGAATGCCCATGATGCCCAGGGCAATGCTGACCAGGCCGGCGGTAAAAAGATACTGCAAGCTGTGTCCGCCAAAATACCAGCAGACAATTATGATGATCAGAATAGCTACAATGGTAATGACACTATGCTTTGTATTACCCAAGCGTCCCGCGAAAAAACTGGCGTAGTGAAAGAGAACTGAAGCACCCGGGTTGATAACCGAGGCACTAACGGCTACCGCCACAATGATGCTGATCGGCAGGGCGAGTTGTTTGCCGTGGTCAATCCAGTAGCAGCGAAAAAACGTGACTACAAAAATAGCAAGAGCAGCCAGATTCAGAAAGATCTTTATACCGGTGACTGGCGGGATAAACATTCCGAAGATAAAGAAACCGAGAAAGGCTAGCCACGCATAAGGCAGCCAACCAATCCCGGTGTTTTTTGGTAAAAGTCTCATACCAATGATTTTACACGTATCACTCTAGTGTTGTGAGTAGTGAGGCTGCCCAGCCATTTTCAGGAGCCACGCTGAGTGCCTCGAAAAAATCTGCACGCGCTCGATCAATATCACCATTACTCTTGTGTATCAGACCTCGCCAAATATAGGCATCAGCCTGGCCCCAGCCAGACGCATCGCCGGAATAGATGCTAATAGACTTGTCCAATGCATTCATGGCCTTTTTATTACCGCCACCAAACAATGTCGGAGTATTAAATGCACCAATACCCTTAATCAGTAAAACCCGAGGGTTATCCGGATCCAGCAGTTCTGCTTTCTCCAGAGCACGGTCCGATGCAGCACCCATTGTCATGCCTCGAATTACAGGATTAAAGCTGATACGCATTCCTATTGCTGTACTCATGAGTGCATGAGACTCAGCCGAGTCGGGTTCATTGCGAATTGCTTCTTTCAAAGTGGCAATCGAGTCTTTGAGGAAATTATCTGCCGAATCAGCCTTACCCAGGCGGTAATGATCTACTCCCAGTCGGTATTCAAGATAGGCCCGCTCATAGGTGTCGGGAGTTGCTGTCTGCAACAATAGTTCGAGGCGTTCTGTATCACCCGTATAACTGGCAAAAGTAACATCATCAATTGCCGGTTGATTCGCCCACAATGACGTCGTTAGCAGCAAAGTAGAAACGATTAAAAATTTCAGGCTTTTCATAGTAAGTCCTTATTTAGTGAATGACGGCCATATTTTGATTACCCTGACCATAAATTCGTAGTGAGGAATGTCATCAATTTAAGGTGACATTTGTCATATCCGTAATGAGTGGATTTAATAAATACATTAGCCTTAGGGTTATCAAAAGAGATTTATTGCGATCCAAAAATCTGTCATGCTCAAAACGAATATGTTGCGTGATAGTCTGCTGAAGCTTGATTCTTTATCTATGCACTATAAGTATAGACACGAGAGTTTTGTGCAGTACTAACAAATGATCGCGATTGTTGTTACATCAATAACTGGTTTATATAGAGAGCAAAAATGGAAATTGAAAATAAAGTAGCGATAGTTACCGGTGGTGCATCAGGTTTGGGCGAGGCAACCGCCAGACTCTACGCAGAGCTTGGTGCGCAGGTGGCCATCTTTGATATGAATGAAGAACGAGGTAGTGCGATTGCTGAAGAGCTTGGCGACACAGTTATTTATCGTCATGTGAATGTAACTGATGAAGATAGTGTGAGTAGGGCAATAGCTGATACAGTTGAACAGTTTAATGCTATACATATTTGCAATAATTTTGCCGGTATAGGCAGTGCTTGCAAAACTGTCGGCAAAGAACATGTACCTCATCCACTGGATGACTGGAAAAAAGTGATTGATGTGAATTTGGTAGGTAGCTTTAATGTATTGCGCCTCGCTGCAGCTCAGATGGCAAAACAAGAGCCCGTCACTGATTGTGGTTGTCGGGGTGTCATTACTAACACGGCTTCAGTTGCTGGTTACGAAGGTCAGATCGGTCAATCAGCTTACGCGGCTTCCAAAGGTGGTTTGATAGGTATGACAATTTGTATTGCCCGTGACTTGTCCGAGCTTGGAATACGTGTAAACACATTGGCGCCGGGTTTGATTCACACGCCATTATTTGATGGTTTACCTGAAAATATTTTTACCGCGCTGGAATCCAGTGTTTTATTTCCCAAGCGTCTGGGTAAGCCACAAGAGATTGCGCATCTGGCAAAGTATGTCGTTGAGAATGATTACACCAACGGAGAAACGATTCGTATGGATGGTGGTATTAGAATGCAGGCGCGATAGTTGTTGCGACTGAGTATGCCATTGGTTTCAAGAATTAATTTGAGCGCTGTATTAAATCTTGGTGTTTTGGTAATAACGCTGAGCTTTACCGCCTGTACTACGAGGTCAACATTAGATGCTTTTTCAATCAATGCAGATTCCAGTGCTCCTGTAGTAAAACTCTATGCCATGGATTGCGGCACACTTGAGGTGCCGGACGCTGATATTTTTGGTAGCAAAGGTGAGTACCAGGGTGTCTCCGGAATTATGCCGGTTACCTGTTTTCTCATACGGCATCCGCGAGGAGATTTGCTCTGGGATGCCGGTCTGCCAGATGAGTTGCACAGTAAGCCTGATCCGGACGCAGCAGAACTAAAAGGCATAGCGCGACAATTTGTGCCGGTTACACTGGAGAGTCAACTGGTTAGTTTGGGTGTGTCGGTCAGTGATGTTGAATATTTTTCTATTTCACACTCACACTTTGATCATGTTGGAAATGCCAATTTGTTTAGCGGGTCGACTACGATTCTCAGTAAAGCAGAATTCGAGCATATGTTTTCTGATGAGTCCAGACAAAGACCGGATTTTAAGCGTTATCATCTGCTGGAACATGAAAATGTTGAGTTATTTTCTGGTAACTACGATGTCTTTGGTGATGGCAGTGTCGAAATTTTGGAAATGCCCGGCCATACGCCCGGACACAGTGTGCTTAAAGTAGATTTAATTAATGCCGGTACTGTGCTGTTGACCGGTGATTTATATCACTTTGAACAATCCCGCGAGCGTCGAATTACACCTGCTTTTAATTTTGATATTCCGATGACGTTGAGATCAATGGATACATTTGAAGCACTTGCTAAAAAAGAGCGAGCCAGGGTTTTTATCAGTCATTCAATCGTCGCCCGACATTGGTTGCCCAGACCGCCAGAGTATTTGGATTAATGCAGAGCCATGCTGTCTGGTGGCGCAGATAATGCGTCACTTGCTAGCTATATTATTCATGGCGTTCCGCCTGATCTCGGTTCTTGTAATTTTTCTGCGTTCATTTTATCAATACCAACGTGATTAAATAGGTAGCTCCATTTGGTTGGTATCTTGTTTGTTGCTTGTTTTTTTCTTAGTGGCTTTGTTGCTGGTTTTTCTTTGTGCTGGCCCTTTACGTGAACCATGTTTTTTAAACACTGCTTGTGCCAATGCTTTTGTTTCTGGTCGACTGCGTATGGCATAGAAGTCTGCTCGCATCGCTGCTGAGCTTTCCTTCCAATTCACTACAGGTTGTATATAACCGGGTAATGGATGATCCTGATGAGCGGCGATATCTTCTGGAGTGTATTGCCTCAGCTCGGGTATCCAATGTTTGATGAAATGCGTCATCGGGTCTTGGTCCAGGATTTGTTTGGCGGGGTTGTAAGTGCGTAGTGTGTTTATGCCCACCACTCCCGCCTGCATTTGAATTTGAGAAATATGGATGCCTGGTTCATAGTCTGCCCACCATTGTGCCATTGGCCACATGATATCCCGCCAATCTAGCCGCATGGCATGACAGGCGACTGAAGTGATCATGGAACGCATTCTGAAATTGAGAAAGCCGGTAGTCTGAGCACTACGAATACAGGCATCAACCAGCGGAAAACCTGTTTTACCGTCAACCCATGCTTGTAACAATGTGGGATCATCACTGGTTTCTATTGCTTCATACGCAAGGTTGAGAGGCAGTAACTCCATGTTCGGCTCGGTTTCAAGCCGCTGTATAAAATGATCACGCCAATGCAGCCGTGCACTAAAAATACTCAACGAACGACTGAATCGTGCTGCACTTGTATCATCTGATTGTTTCAGATCATGCATGCGTTTTAGTAAGGCAAAGTAAACTCGTCGCCCAGTGATCGTGCCCCAGGCTAAATGCACAGAGAGTCTTGAGCCTGCTTTGGCAGCAGAGTTTGGCGAACTTATGCCACCTTGGTATCCGAAGGAACGATGCTCGAGAAAATCAGTTAATGTTGCTTCAGCATCAGCCTCGGTAACGCGTTGCTTTAGACGTTGCTGACGCGCATCAAGCCTGAACCCCAGGTTTTCATGAGTAAATGGAGATATACCAAGGTGATTAATCGATGCTGGTATAACGAGACGCCCTAACGCAGTATTGGCTGGACGATCAAGTGGTCCAGAACCCATCCACTTATTCCAATAGAGGGTGCGTTGATTGCGGTCTTTCAAGGCTCTAAAAACAGCTGTTTGACGCGGTTCCTTCCACACTATGTTGTTTTTCTGACACCATTTGGCTACCTCTTTATCACGCGTAAAGGTTCTTTCACTACCAATCTCTTCGTGACTAACTAACCTTGTGAATGGGGCAATAGATAAAATCTTACTCAGCGTCTCAACCACTTCGCCATGAACGATTAATAACTCTCCAGTGGCTTGCTGTAGTGTTGAGCGAAGTGCATTGGCTGCTTCAGTCCATGCGGCCACATGAAAGGCTGAGGTCTCTGGGGAGGTAAGTGCGGAGGGCTCGACCACAAATAACGCTAAAACATTACCATCACCTGCCAAGGCTTCCGTTAAGGCAGGGTTGTCATGTAAACGAAAATCTTTTTTAAGCCACCAAATGGTGGTCAACGTTTGAGATGAAGAGGTGGAGCTGCTCAAAATGATAAAGGCAACGCGCGTAGAACTATATAATCTGGCGGAGTTATTACAAGCGGTTTGCGCAGTCTTGGGTGAATCAAATCTGTGGGCATGCGTTCGATAATATCTTTCCGGGACTGTTTGTGCATTATTCCCTACAGAAAACTAGAATTTCAAAAGATCTTACTTACCTGACGTGCAGCCTCATTCGAGGCCAATCGCGTTCGTCATTGAAGCGCATAAAGCAAGCTATGGTTAGTGATTAAATCAAAGCCACCGAATAATGTGGGTCATCTTCGGCCACTTCGATATCAACTAGGGAGCCGGCAGCTGTAATCATTTTTTGGCACTCAATGCTCAAGTGACGCAAGTGTAAGGTTTTTCCTGCACGCCGGTAGCGCCGCGTGATTGCTGTGAGTATTTCAAGGCTGGAATAATCGGCTACTCGCGCGTCCTTAAAGTCGATGATAATTTCGTCAGGGTCATTTGCTGGTATAAGTCTTTCCGAGAATTCGCGTACGGAGCCAAAGTAGAGTACTCCTTGCAGGCTGTAAATGCGTACACCGTCTTCAGTGTCATGAGGAAAAAGTCGCACATGGTGTGCGCTTTTCCAGGCAAACACCAGCGCCGAAATAATCACCCCAATAATCACGGCTAATGCCAGGTTGTGGAGCAGAACCGTGATTAATGTTACCGCAACTATGACAAATATATCGGTATGCGGAACTTTGCCAAAAGTTTGAAAGGTAGCCCACTCAAAGGTGCCAATCACGACCATGAACATGACACCAACCAAAGCAGCGATTGGGATCTGGCCGATGACGGGTCCACCAAACAAGATGAAAGCAGCCAGCGCCAAAGCGGCAACGACTCCCGAGATTCGACCTCGACCACCCGATTTAATATTAATCAGACTTTGGCCGATCATGGCACAGCCACCCATGCCACCAAATAGTCCGGACAGGAAGTTGGCCGTACCTTGTGCAAAGCATTCCTGATTACCGCGGCCACGAGTTTCGGTCATGTCGTCAATCAGCTGAAGGGTCATGAGTGATTCAATCAATCCTACAGTGGCAACCGTGACCGCTGTACCTAGTATTAATAATGTAGTCGTTTTGTCCCAGACAATGTCGCCGGGCCAGACACGTAAAGGAAAAGAGCCGGACAAGTCTGCGCTGCCTGTTCCTTCGAGTAAAACGTCGGAGACGGTTTTGGTATCTACCAGGTTAAAAAAGCTGATTAAACCAACTGCAATAATCGCGACTAAGATAGAAGGTATTGCTTTGGTGATTTTTGGAAAATATTGGATGATAACCATCGTTAAAAGTGCAAGACCAGCCATGACTATTAATTGGTTGCTTTCCAGCCATTGACCATCAACGGTTTTGAAAGAAGCAAATTGAGAGATCAAAATAACTATGGCCAGGCCATTAACAAAGCCCATCATAACTGGATGGGGTACCAGGCGTATAAGGCGCCCTAATCTAAGTATTGCCACCAGCGCCTGAATACCGCCTGCAATCATGATGGTCGCAAATAAATATTGCAGGCCTAAATCATCTATCCCCGTTTCTGCGCCGGCTTCATTGCCCAGCTGTACCACTTTTGCAACCACTACGGCAATTGCTCCGGTAGCACCCGAGATCATGCCGGGTCTGCCCCCTATGGATGATGTGATTAATCCTAGAAAAACGGCTGACCACAAACCAACGATTGGGTCTACACCGGCAATAAACGAAAAAGCAATGGCTTCCGGTACCAGTGCCAGTGCAACGGTAAGCCCTGAGAGGGTGTCATCACGCCAGGTGCCGTTTCGCTTCGAGAATAATTTGAAAAACATGTGGGCGAGCATTCCTGTCCTACTCACCTGCGCGGTAGAGCGGATTAATTGGGTTAATTGATTAAGTAATGTTTAAGCGAAAATCAGGGTTTGAAAAACTGAAAGCAGCTGTCTGGCGCCAAATTTAAGACTGTAATCGATCTCTTAATAATATTCGTTCCTAAAGCGAGCGCGAGTTTACATGACCCGGTCTCACACTGGAAGCATGAGAAAGAAAAATAACGTGACGCTTTACCAGATACGACTGGAGAAATATTTCGCAGTGGTTTAGGCGGTCACAATGAATGTATGAATGGGAGTTTGTGATGTTGGATGTGTGAGTTTTATCTCACATATTGGTGCCAGCTGTTACTAATGTTTAATCACAATCTTGCCCATGAAACTTCCATTTTTCATAAACTCATAAGCCTCTGCAGCCTGGTCGAAACTGAATTCACGATCAATCACCGGACGTAGTTTGTGTTCAGTAATAAAGGCATTCATTGTTTCAAAGTCTGCGCGCGAGCCGACAAAAACACCTTTTACAGTAGCGCCTACGCCCATCAAACTCCCTACTGGCAAATCTGTTGCGAAACCGCTAATGCCACCTATGACAGCCATGTGACCCTCATAGGCCATTGCTTGCAGCGCTTTATTGATAGTTTGAACTCCACCAATCTCCAATACCTGATCAACACCCTGTCCGTTGCTCAGCTCGCGCACTTTGATTTGCCAATCTTCATTTTCTCGATAGTTGACTGTGCCTACAGCACCGAGTGTAATTGCCTTCTCAAGTTTTTCATTGCTTGAGCTGGTAATGATAGGCTTGGCGCCGGCTGCCTTGGAGAACAGTAGCCCAAAGGAAGATACGCCCCCGGTGCCCTCGAGCAAGACATATTCATCAGCTTGCATATTTCCATATTTGAAGAGTCCGCTCCAGGCAGTGACCGCCGCACAGGGCAGGGTGGCTGCTTCAACGTAGCTTAAATGTTCAGGGATTTTGACCAGACCTTCTTCATTTGAAACTACCATTTCTGCAAGCATACCCCCGCCATTATCCGCCCCTCGTGCTGATGCCACGCCTTCATCAGTACGCTTCCCATCAAGCCACTCACTAAAAAAGATGCCAGCCACACGGTCACCAATTTTAAATCGAGTGACATCTGATCCAACCGCAATTACTTCGCCCGCTCCATCAGATAAGGGCACACCACCTGTAATATCCCCTGCCATTCTGTATTTCTTCTCGACGATCATAATGTCTCGACGGTTAAGTGAGGTTGCATGAATCTTAACCAGTACTTGATTAGCAGTTGGCTCAGGTTTGGCGACTTCATTCATTTCAATGGTGTAGGCGCCACTTCCATCTTCTATAAACTGATATTGACGTATTGTTTCATTGTTAGCAGCACAGGCGATGCTTGCCAGTGATATGGAAAGAATGCATAGAATTGATTTGTAAATATTCATGTTAAGTCATGTGACAGCGTTCGAGCGAGAATCAAGTATATCTTTTTTGTTGATATTTATTCTAGTGAGGCGTTTATAGGTTAGTCGCTCAGGGTGGATTTTATTTCGACTTCGTCGTGTAAAGTTTGATGGACTGGACAACGATCGGCTATTTGGAGCATTCTCTGTCTTTGTTCTTCAGATAATTCACCCTTTATCTTGATCGTGCGAGTGAATACATCTACCTTTTTTTGTGTTTTTTCGCATTCCATGCAATCTTGTGCATGTTCTTTGAGGTGTTCTACTGTCACTGTGACATTGTCTACAGGAAGTTTTTTATGGCGAGCATACATATTCAACGTCATTGTAGTGCACGTGCCAAGAGCAGTAGATAAATAGTCATAAGGGGAGGGTCCATAATTCGTGCCCCCAAAGCGTATTGGTTCGTCGCCTGTCAGATGGTGTCCGTTGGCATTTACCAGATTGAGAAAGCCTTGAGTAGTATCGGCGCTGGCGACTACCTTATTGTCTTGCGTTGATATTTTTGTGGTTGCCTCAGCCTGAGATATATAACGAGTTGCCCATGCAGCCAACACTTTGCTGGCATAGATTGAGTCACTCGCTCTGCTCAATAGATGGTCTGTATTTTCCAGACTGATGAAGCTTTTGGGATGGCGTGCCTGCTGGTAAATAGTTGCAGCTTCATCTACTGATACGGTGCTGTCGGTCGGGGAGTGCATTACCAGTAATGCTTTGTTCAGTTCTCTCAAGTTGATTTTATAGGCAATAGCATCATCAACAAAGCTCTTGGTAAATGTGAATGTTCTGCCAGCCAGACTGACTTCGGCTTCGCCATGGTTCTCTATCTCATGCATGCTGGCATGAAGGTGGTGGAGAACATGTTCAGGAGTCGCGGGTGACCCTAGCGAGGCGACTGCTTTCGCAGAGTTGATATGTGCCGCCGCCGCCAGCATGGCCGTGCCACCTAATGAATGACCAACCAATAGTTCCGGTGCCTGATATTCACTACGTAAAAATTCAGATGCGTCAATAATGTCTTGTACGTTGCTACTAAAGTTGGTTTCGGTAAAGTCACCTGAGCTGGACCCAAGACCGGTAAAATCAAAACGTAGTGTGGCAATGCCGTGGGTAGCTAGTTCTTCTGCAATATGCACAGCCGCGTTGATATTTTTGCTACAGGTGAAACAATGCGCAAAGATTGCATATGCTTTTACAGGCTGTGTTTCTGATACATGCAATACGCCTGAAATTTTATCTTTCGAGCGATTCACAAAGGTAATATTTTCACGCATATTTAGTTACTTTTACACTTGATGATTGTGGGGGAGTAAATATAGAGCCACTACGCAACTTCAGTTGCGTAGTGATCTTGCAGATCAGTATAGCCACCGATGTGTTGTTGATCGAAAAAGATCTGCGGTACTGTACGTCTGTTACTAAGTTCTACCATTTCCTTAAAACGTTTGGGTGAGTTTTGTACATCTATTTCTTCAAACTCCAGACCTTTACTCTTTAACAACGCCTTGGCAGCTGTACAGTATGGACAATAGCTTTTACTGAAGATTCGGATTGTAGTCATTCCAATACCTATATGGTTATTAGTTACAGTGACGAAACGCCCCAGAGTTTGCTGTATTCTTCACAATGAAATACCAGAGAATTGAATTGACTGACATCAATGCCTGCCGGAATTTCAATACGGCTCTTGCCGTTAAAGTTCGAGATCTGTTTGATAAAAACACTGCCCTTGGCTGCGTTGTCACCATCGATATTCGAAGCTTCCGTTGGCGATAAAAAGATCTTTACGTCAGGCCCTTTTTTCGCTTTAAAGTTATCTGCCAGCTCGATGAAATGTTTGCCACCTTCTTCAATAATTTTCCAGTCGCCACTCAGTGAAGGTTTTCCCCAGGAAGAAAAGGCACCTTCCAAACTGCCTTCTGTAATAGTTTCGCCAGCAAAGGCGATGTTAGTAGCCACAATCAGGCTGAACAGGCTAAGTAGTGTAAGTAATGTCTTTTTCATAATGTTTTCCTATAGTATTCATGTTTATGTTCGCGGTCTCTCTTGAACAATACGTCTACTATAATGAATCAGTATTGAACGATATATGACTGAAAGTCTATAAAATGATTCAGATCGTCTAACTTTGGGTATAAGTTGGTGTTGTCATGTGATTCAGTCCGTTTAAGCCTGCTCAACCGCTTGATATGAGTCTCACTCGAACATTGTGGATCTGTGCGGGCGGACTGTAGTAGCAGTTAACGGATTAGTTGATTAGTTCGTGGGCAGCTAGTATCTACCAGCTATCTAAGACTTTAAGATGGAATAAAAAAGGCGCACACAGCAAGCTGCATGCGCCTGATAGTTTTCATGTACGAATTCAGGCTTCGTAGTTTTTGACGACTTGAGACCAGTTAACCAGCTCCCAATAGTTTTTCAGATAGGCACCACGATCATTACGTGTATCTACATAATAGGCGTGTTCCCACACATCACAGACCAGTAGTGGATGCTGTCCGTCAGCAATGACACATCCTGCATTGGAAGTATTAACGATATCTACTTCACCACTGGATGTTTTAACCAACCAGGTCCAACCTGATCCAAAGTTACCCATCGCTGATGCAGTAAATTCTTTCTTCATATCATCTACCGAACCAAATTTCTTGTTGATGGCGTCAGCCAGGTCACCACTAAGATCACCCTGCTCACCACCCGTCAGGCAATTCCAGTAAAAGGTATGATTCCAGATTTGTGCGGCGTTGTTGTAGATGCCTGCAGAAGCGTTTTTGATGATGTCTTCAAGCGTCATGTCTTCAAATTCTGTGCCCTCAATCATCTTGTTAAGGTTGGTCACATAGGCATTGTGATGTTTACCATGATGATATTCGAGGGTTTCTTTGGAGATGTGAGGCTCCAGAGCACTAATGTCATAAGGTAGATCGGGTAATTTATGTTTCATTGTTTCATTCCATGGTTGATTGCTAATGCTCGCACTCCACAGTTGCAGAGTTACAGTGCCTGTATTTTAGTATGACTGAGCCAGTGACGCACTAATTCTTCTTATTCGACGTGATAATCTTTTAGATTGTTTCATTATGCTGTTGTTTTTCAGGGTAGTTCGCGGTATGAAAATGTGGTCCGCATATCAACTTTTGCCGGGACATTATCTATTTCAGCATGCGGAAATATAAAGTAGTTAAGTGGCTGGTTTTGCGTTGCAGTACTAATTATCAGGTCTCTTCCGGTAGTGAAGTGAACGCGATCAGCGGGATGAGTGCCGTAAAATAATTCACGGTGCT
Source organism: uncultured Thiotrichales bacterium (assembly GCA_938042355.1). Classification (GTDB taxonomy): domain Bacteria; phylum Pseudomonadota; class Gammaproteobacteria; order CAZUMV01; family CAZUMV01; genus CALIRD01. The sequence goes on along the minus strand of CALIRD010000133.1, from coordinate 20,321 downwards.
CCGGGTGTTTAGCTGCTTCTGATGCATCGATAGGAATCCAGCCCTGATGAGGTAAATAAAACTGTACCCAACAATGGTAGCCTCCAATCTCGCCTTCGGCCCTGTCTGTAGGGACCGGAAAACCAATTTCAAAGCGTGCAGGAATACCCTCACTACGAGCCAGTGCGATGAACAGGGCATGAAAGTCTGTACAATTACCATAACGTTCGTTACAGGCCCAGAATGTGTCGCCGTTACCCCATCCAGTGCCGGTCTTTTTGTATTCAACGTTATCCACTATCCAGTCATAAATAGCGCGAGCAGTAGCCGGTGCAGAGTCGTTGGCACGCATGGCATGAATCTCGGCTTGAATAGGCTTCAGAATTTCATGTCCTACGGGCACCAGTGTATTGGAATTCAGGTAACGAATACGTTCTTGTTCGCTTAATGGCTCAGGGTTGGCGGTGACTATGTTGCGCTCTACCACCCACGAAAAACTAGCCTTTAAAGTATGGTCTTCGTTGGCTGGCAATTTCATGTGGTAATAACGATTGCCATGAACAGGCTCTTGCTTTTCAACACCAGATATTGACGATTGGATTTTACTATCAATGATTCGCTGATCATTATTTTCAACCGGGAGCGGGATAAAAATTTCCATAGCATTTTGATTTGACGATTCATCAATATTCACCTCGTAGGTGAATTCGAATCGACGAGTCGTCTGCTCGGCATGAAGAGCAGGAAGAACAAGCAACAGGCATAAAAATAGTGGAGCGTAGCGCATGAGAGTAGGTTCTTTATTTTTGCTGAAGCAGTCTAATGCAATTCACATCTAATGAGTAGCGCAATGAATTTTTGCCGGGTTTTAATTTTCAAGTCTGGAGTAATTATGAGAACTTATACCAATTGATATTTATCAAAATAACAATTTCTTTATTGATTCGAAGTCTGAGTCAGCGCAATTTAGTATTGCTTGAAAGGATTGAATCAAATGTAACTGTTTCTGATACATCCTCCTCCCATTGATAATTTCGAATTTTATCTGTTTGATGCAACATTTCACGAAAGTAAGAGCAAATGTGAGGTGGTTCGACAATGCTGTCAACGTCGATTGTCACTAGTGTTTAAAAGACTATAATCCACACTTCTAAATGTGTATCTCAGGGATCAGCCAATGCCTAAGGATCGGCAAGATGATCGAATCAAACGCTTACTAAACAGTAGCGTCGTTATCGATGAGGTGGCAGCAGCAAAAATAGACCGGCCACTATTTGAACGTTTTTCAGAATTGTATTTTGATCTGCTCTCCCCCGAGGAGCTGGAGACGATTAGTGATGACCAGTTGCTTGGTAAGGTTTTAAGCCATCTACGGGTTGTTCTCGCTTCCAAGCCAGAGCAAACGAAAGTGGATCTCTATCACTCACCACTGGCTTGTGATATTTCTATTCTTCGGATAGTGGTCCCTGATAACCCCTTTCTGCTCGATTCAGTAACTATGAAATTGAATGACCTGAATCAGGATATTCGCTTGGTGATACATCCCGTGGTGGCGGTGAAGCGCAATAGACAAGGCAAGGTTGTCGATATAGTGTCAGGCAAGCGTGCGCGCAAAGGCTTCACACATTTATCGTTAATGCATTTTGAACTGGACAAGTCCGGTGTTGGCAGAAGACAGGATCGTATCGTTAAAGAGGTGCGTGCCGTCCTGAAAGATGTGGCAACGTGTTGTGAAGATTGGCAGCCAATAGTTAAACAGCTTGATCAGATCAGTACAGAGCTAAAGAGAACGAAAGGCATTAGTGGGCTTGCTGAAACATCACGTTTTATCAAATGGCTGCAAGATGATAATTTTATTTTTCTCGGCTATTGCAAAGATTCACTCAGTAACGACCGCCAATCACTGAATTATACCCGTGGCTCGGGTTTGGGATTATTACGTCAAGGGCATGAAGACTATTTGCCAGGCGGTACCGCCGGCTTGCTCGATAGCGAAGAAACCCTGGTGGTAGCGAAGTCCAATCAACGTTCTCATCTTCATCGTGCTGGTTATTTCGACTTTCTTGGTATAAATCGTTACAACAAACAAGGAAAGATTGTTGGACAAGATTGTTTTCTGGGTTTGTTTACCTCCACCGCCTATAACAAGAGTGTATTGAAAATCCCCTTGGTGAGTAAAAAGGCAAAGTTTGTTCTGGAGCAAAGTAACTTGCCGAAACGCTCACACGATTACAAAACCTTGATCGATATTATTGAAAATTATCCGCGCGATAATTTATTTGCCATTGATAATGCTGAGCTGCAAGAAATAACACATGGCATTTTGAGCATGCAGGAACGAAAGCAGGTTCGTTTTTTCATGAACAAGGATCGTTATAGCCGTTTCTATACCTGTCTGGTTTATATACCCAGAAATACCTATAACCGCGATTTGCGCAAGCGCATTGAAGCAGTGCTAATGGATGCCTTACGGGGTCAATCTATTCAGGCGCAAACCTATTTTTCACACTCTGTGCTGGCGCGGGTTCAGTTTATTGTCAGGGTCAAGCAGGGAAGCAAACAAAAAATTTCAACACCAGATCTTGAGCGACGTTTGCAGCAGGCTGCCAAAACCTGGCAAGACATCATTACTGAAGAGTTTGTAAATGAGTTGGGTGAAAACAAGGGTCGTAAATTAGCGGTCCGTTACGGCAATGCCTTCAGACCGGGTTATCAGTCAGATTTCTCTGCGCGCTCTGGTGTGCTTGATGCAATGCAGTTCGAGTTACTCAATAAAAATAATAAAGTGCGTGTACAACTCTATCAAAGCCCGGGGGGCGGGCGTCGTAACGTGCGGATGAAGTTATTTGCCCTGGGCGAAGCGATTGCACCTTCACAAGCATTGCCAGTAATTGAAAACCTGGGGTTACGTGTGATGTCTGATCGACCTTACCGGCTTGAATTAGGCGGGGATAACAAGGCATGGGTACATGAGTTTCATTTGCAAAGCGGAACAGGTGTCAAAGTAAAGCCAGCCGAGGTGGCTGAAGACTTTCAAGAAGCTTTCATGAGTGTATGGCGTGGTGAGGCAGAGAACGATAGTTTCAATAAGCTGATAGTTGCTGCGGGACTGAATTGGCGCGAGGTCGTGATTTTGCGAGCCTATAGTCGTTACCTGCGACAGTTAGGTCTGCGTTACAGTGAAAGCTATGTGGTGGATTGTTTGCTTGAGCATGCTCACATCGCGCGCCTGATTATAGATTGTTTCAGGTTGTTGTTTGACCCGCAAGAAAATCACCAGCGGGAAGATCAGGCCAGCGAGCTACGCACAGAAATACTTGCGGCTATTGATACGGTTGTGAATCTTGATCATGATCGTATTCTGCGTCATTACCTGAATCTGGTTGAGTGCACATTGCGGACCAATTATTATCAGCCCGATGCAAAAGGCGATGCCAAAGAGTATGTCGCATTCAAGTTTGACTCCAATGCGATTGATGGCATGCCAGAACCTAAACCCTTGTATGAGATTTTTGTCTATTCGCCTCGTGTGGAGGGCGTACACTTACGAGGTGGTCGGGTTGCCCGGGGTGGTTTGCGTTGGTCAGATCGACCTGAAGATTTTAGAACCGAAGTGTTGGGTCTGGTCAAAGCCCAGATGGTAAAAAATACCGTGATTGTGCCGACTGGATCGAAAGGTGGTTTTTATGTGAAGCAGCCACCACAAAAGGGAGGGCGAGCAGCATTCTTGCGTGAAGGTATTGCTTGTTATAAAACATTTATATCGGGTTTGCTGGATGTGACAGATAATCTGGTTGGAAATGACGTCATACCACCAAAAGGTGTAGTGCGTCGCGATGGCGATGATCCATATCTGGTGGTTGCGGCAGACAAAGGTACAGCAACGTTTTCAGATATTGCCAACGCGGTCGCTAAAAAATACAAATTCTGGTTGGGAGACGCCTTTGCTTCGGGTGGATCGGTGGGTTATGACCACAAGGCGATGGGTATTACTGCGCGTGGTGCCTGGGAATCGGTCAAGCGTCATTTTCTTGAGCTTGAGCATGATATCCAAAAACAGCCGTTTACTACTGTAGGTATAGGCGATATGGCAGGCGATGTATTTGGCAATGGCATGTTGTTATCTCGACAAATACAGTTGCTTGCTGCGTTTAATCACATGCATATTTTTATTGATCCCGATCCAAATCCGGAAAAATCGTTTCGAGAACGGCAGCGCCTGTTCAACAAGCCGAAGTCTGCGTGGACAGACTACAACAACCAATTAATTTCAAAAGGCGGAGGAGTTTACGAACGTTCAGCAAAATCGATCAAACTGTCTGTTGAAGCGAAAGCAGCGTTAGGTATCAGTGCTTCAGAACTGACACCGAATGAATTAATTCATCGGTTATTGAAAGCGCCGGTAGATTTACTTTGGAATGGCGGTATAGGCACCTACATCAAGTCCGGTTCTGAAAGTCACATGGATGCTAAAGACCGCGCTAATGATGCTGTGCGGGTAGATGGAAAAGAGCTCAGATGCAGAGTTCTTGGTGAGGGGGGTAATTTGGGAGCTACTCAGGCAGGGCGAATAGAATTCGCTCAAAACGGTGGCCGCTGTTATACCGATTTCATTGATAATTCAGCAGGTGTGGATACTTCGGATCATGAAGTCAATATTAAAATTTTATTGAATGCCGTCAGGGAAAAAGGTCAGCTAAAGGAGAAGCAGCGCAACAAGCTGTTGGCGACTATGACCGAAGAGGTGGCGGAGTTGGTGCTTGATGATAACTATCAACAAAGTTTGGCGCTAAACCTGGAGCAGCGTCAGGCGGGTCAACGAATTCGTGAGCATGCGCGATTTATCGATGTGCTTGAACAGCAGGGAGTGATGAAGCGTGAGCTTGAAGGTCTGGCGACGCGTGAAGAATTAGAAGATCGGTATCAACAAGGATTACCTTTATGTTGGCCCGAGCTGGCTGTAATTTTGGCGTACAGTAAAATCCAGTGCTATGAGAAAGTACTGGCGTCAGATTTGCCGGATGACCCGTTTGCACGTCGGGTGATTGAAGCTTACTTCCCCAAAGTTCTGATAAAAAAGTATCGTCCCGAGATTGTAGATCATCGCTTACGCCAAGAGATTGTGGCGACCGAGTTGGTCAACAAGGTTATCAATCGCTGTGGCCCAATTTTTGTTTTTCGGATTGCTGAAATGACAGGCCATAGTTATGCCAATATTATTGCAGCGTTTACCTGCGCCTGGTCATTGTTTGATCTGGATGACTACTGGGAGCAGGTATCTGCGCTGGATAATATCGTACCGGTTGGGGTTCAGGCTTCCCTGTATCGAGATGCTATCAAGACCATTCAGGAAGCCACTATCTGGCTTCTGTATTATCGCCCACAACCACTGGATATCCTGACCAACATTGCTTCGATCAGACCGGTACTGGAAATCTATCAAGCCATGATTGTCAAATCACTCTCGGGTAAGGCAAAGCAGTACCATGCCAAACGCCTGCAGCAATTGAAACGATATAAAGTTCCGGCATCATTACTTCAGCAGGCTGCAACGATGCGCTTGTTGCCCCATGCGCTTGATGTGGCTGATGTCGCTACCAATAAAGAAGCAGAAGTCGCACCTGTGACCGAGGTTTACTATGCGATTACCGGCGAGTTGAAACTCTATCAGCTTTCACAAATCATCGATGGATTGAAGGTTGAAAACCATTGGCACTTGATTGCTCAACATGGTTTAAAAACGCGATTGATGCGCACCCACGCTCTGATTTGTGCTGACATTGTCACCATGGGTGATACCACTGCGAGGGAGCTGTTGCGTGCCTGGAAAGATTCGAACAAAAGTGCATTGCAGCGCTTTTTAGATACGCTGGATGCACTCAAGGTCAAAGATGTTGATTTTGAAGTAATGACTGTACTGCTGTCTGATCTTGAAGCCTTGCGGCAGTCTTTATATTCAGTGGATATAGCCAGTACCAGGTAAATAATACTACTTACCCGTGAAGTGTGGTTTTCGTTTTTCCAGGATGGAGTCTATCGCTTCCAGATGGTCGTCCATTTGTTGCAGCTCAGCTTGTAGATAGGCTGCCATTTCCAGGCTGTCAGCCAGGGAGTCAGTGACACTTTTTCTCACCAGCTGCTTGGCCTTGCGAACACCTGCTGGTGGCAAGTTGGCAATATTGGTGGCCATCTTAAGTGCGGCATCTTCCAGTTCAGATAGGCTGACCACGTCACTTACCAACCCCCAAGCCAGGGCTTTTTGCGCACTCACGGGATTAGCCGTAAATAACATTTCTTTGGCACGTGCCAGACCGATAATCCGTGGTAAAAACCAGGCACCACCGTCACCGGGAATCAAACCTACCCGTAGAAAACTTTCTGCAAAGCTCGCGTTATCCGCGGCTATGCGTAAATCGCACATAGCGGCCAGATCACAGCCAGCGCCAATAGCGTGGCCATGTACTGCAGCGATGGTAACGATGTTTATCCTGTCGATTGTTAACGGGATTTTCTGAATGCCATTTAAATACCAGTCTGCCAGGCCTTGCGGAGTTAGTTTGTCAGTGGTGGTCATAGCGCGTAGCTCTTGCAAGTTGCCACCAGAGGAAAAACCTTTGCCAGCTCCCATAAGGATAGCCACGCTGACTTCACTATCATCATTAGCGCGATCAAGGCCAGCCACTAACTCTTCAATGACATCCCGACTTAAAGCATTGCGTGTATCGGGACGGTTCAAGGTGAGTTTAACTATTCTTCCACTTTTTTGGTATTCAACACTAGCCATTGACCTCTCCAAAAATATCTTCAGTTAATCCACCTGAGCTGGTGCGTGAAAATTGTTCGCCCAACTGTTTACCCCAATAAAACTCATTGCCAAAGTCTTCGCGCCATTGCCACAAGCGACGACTGAATCGGCCTAAAGAATATTCACCGGTATAGCCAATCGCACCGTGCGCTTGATGTGCATGCCGGGAGACAATATCCGCCGCTTCGCTGGCGCGTGCTTTGGCACAGGCAACGGCTATGGCGTCCGGTGCTGCATCCAAACTAAAGCTTTGGATTGCGCCTTCCAGCGCTGCGCTACTGGTTGCCAGCTCGCCTGCCATTTCTGCCAGCAGATGCTGGATCGCCTGAAATTTAGTCAGCGGACGGCCAAACTGTTCACGTGTTGAAGTATGTTCGAGGGTTAATTCCAGTTGGTATTGCATCGTGCCACACAACTGCGCAGTTCGAATGACAGCCCCCAGTTGTTGGTAGATTTCAGGTGTAAGCCATGCCGCAGCCTTGTGACTCGACACAGGAGTGAGTGGTGCGAAATCGATAGTGGCCACCGGGTCAGAACCGACATGAGAAATAATTTGTGCATTTTCTACTTTAAACAATTGAATCTGGTTTTGCTGCAGGCGTAAAACATGATCGGCACGGTCTGCGAACGGCACTTCAGTTGCGGAATATTGTCTGGAGCTGGCGATGGTAATTTGACCATCAGGCATTTCTGCCCCCGCGGTTGCAAGCAGGTAGCCAGCCATGAGTGTTTCTGCGAATGGTACGCTGGCTTGTTCACCCGCACTCTGGCGGATCAGCGCAAAACCATCCGACAACTCAAGCCCGGTACCACCTAGCTCATCCGGAACCCAGGCGCGACTTAAGCCATTGTCTTCAAGCGCTTGCCATAGAGCGGTTGTATCATCGGCGTGGTCGGCATAGATGCGTTTTGCCGTATCTGCAATCAAGGCGTCCATTAACGCATTCCCAGTTGGCGAGCAATAATGCCGCGCAGAATTTCGGTGGTACCGCCCCGCAAGGTATTGGCCGGTAACTTTAGTACAGCGTCGTCTAACAGCGCAGCAAGTCCGGCAGGCCATTCATTCGTGGGTGTAGTGCTCAATAAGCGTCGGGTAGCAGTGACTACTTCTTTTTCAAAGGCATTGCCAAGTGCCTTGACCATTGCAGCCTCCGTATCTGATGGAATGCCTTGTGCCAATTGGCGCGCGATACCACGAGACATAATTCTAAGTGATCGAAGCTTTGCAATGAGTTGACCGAGTGTAATCAAGCCCTGATTGTCGAGTTTACCGCGCAGTACAGTCAACGCTTGTTCCAGTAAAATAAACGTTGATAAAAATCGTTCTGGCCCGGATCGCTCCAATGCCAATTCGCCCATACATTGTGCCCAGCCATTACCTTCTTTACCGAGCAAGGCGTCTTCAGTCAGGTCTACGTCTTCAAACAAGGTCTCATTGAAATGCACATGGTTGGATAAATCATCAATCCCGGAAACTTCTACGCCCCGCGTTTTTAATGGCACTAAAAATTGAGACAGGCCAATTTGTCGATTCCGCCCTTCGGCGGGGGAGGTTCTGGCGAGGACAATCATGTGATCGCATAAATGTGCTCCAGTCGACCAGATTTTTCGGCCGTTTAAGCGCCAGCCTGTCGCGGTCTTATCAGCTTTGGTGCGCACCGCCGCCAGATCTGAACCTGCTTGTGGCTCACTCATGCCGATCGCGGCAAATGACTTGCCAGCTGCCATTTTGGGTAACAGAGTTTGCTTTTGTTCTTCAGTACCAAAGTTGATAATTTGTTGACCGGTTTGTCGGTCGGCTATCCAGTGGGCAGCAACGGGTGCTCCTGCGGCGAGTAACTCTTCGGTTACGATCAGACGATCCAGAGTCGTTCGCTCATGGCCACCATATTGTTTGGGCCAGGTCATTCCAAGCCAGCCTTGAGTACCGAGTTTTTCGCTGAATTCAGGTGATGCGGCTGTCATCCAGCAATCGGCTGAGGGTTGATACCCACCTGAGTCCAGTTCTGCTTTAAGAAAAGAGCGAACTTCGTTTCTGAGTTGGGTTTCTTCCTGATTCGTTGCTACGAACGGAAAATTGAATTGCTGCATTAAGCTGGTATCCACGGTGTTGATGGGCAGTCGTTCGTGCAAGTGATACTTTTGTCACGCATTCACACAACTCACTCGCTACCGGATCATTGTTTCACTGAAAAAGGCACAAGACAAGTTAAGTGTTTCTAAACTGTCTATAAAACCAGAAGTATATTCCAACGTCTATACAGACTGTGTTTATGGTGGTTTTCGGTAGGTGAAAACGTATTTTGATCCGTTATCGTAACAACCCTATTGCATCTGTATTGAGGTAAGCTATTTGAATCAAAAGCTAAAAATTGCGAACAAACTATGTTAAGTCGACGTCGTTTACTTGCTGCATTGCCGGCATCGGCCCTGCTTGCTTCGGTTCCTTCCTGGCAGTTATTGGCTGCATCCATGAATGAGCGTTTCCGTGCCTGGGAAGTCGGGGAAAAGGGCGGTTTCGATACGCTAAGGATGGTGGAACGAACTCAAAAACCTCTGGATGATTTCGAGGTCGCTATCAAGGTAAATATGTGTTCTCTGAATGCACGCGATCAGGCGATCGTTAAAGGTTGGTTTCTTGAGGACAAGCCGGATGACTTGATTCCATTAACCAGTGGTTGTGGAGAAGTAGTCGCAACGGGCGCCCGCGTTACTCGGGTAGCTGCTGGTGATCGTGTGACCAGCGCTCACTTTTCTCAATGGGTAGACGGGTTATGGGATCCGGTCAAAGCGTATGCGGCTGACATAGGCAATACTGTTGATGGTTGGTTAACCGAACAGGCCACTATGACTGAGTCAGGTCTGGTGAAGCTGCCAGATAACGTGTCAGATCAAACCGGTGCCTCGATAGCCAGTGCCGGTGTTACCACCTGGCAGGCTTTGCATCACGTGGCCCGGGTCAAGCCTGGCGATACAGTCTTAAGTCTGGGAACTGGCGGTGTTTCTACCTGGGGCGTGCAATTGGCAAAAATGGCAGGTGCCAGGGTAGTCGTGACTTCATCCAGCGATGACAAGTTGAAGCGCATGCGAGAGCTTGGAGCAGACATCACCATTAATTATAAAAAGACGCCTGACTGGGGTAAGGCAGTGATGGAGCAAACAGGTGGTCAGGGAGCCAATATTGTGCTGGAAAATGTCGGTCGCTTAACTTTGGATCAATCGCTGATGGCCTCGGCCAATAATGCTACTGTTATCTTGATTGGTACTGGTCGTTTGCCCAAAGATTTACCCAAAATGCCGGGCTTCTACATGAAAAACATCACTATGAAAGCTATTAGTAATGCTAGCCGAACCATGTTGGAAGAAATGGTAGCAGCGATATCAGCTAATCAAGTGGATTCTGTGATCGATAAAACTTTTGCTTTTGAAGATGTGGTTGAAGCGTTCGAATACATGTCCAGTTCCAAACACATGGGTAAAATACTAATCAAGGTTTAGGCTTGCTTATGCTGACCTAGAAGCTCGAGTATTTTACTTGAGAATAACTCGACAATGGTGATTGCGTCATTGTTAATCCGGTAGTGATATTTTCTCATACAACAAGCATCGTCATCTTTGAAATTTTTATTGTATTGATTCGATTCAGCCAAAGTTTTTATAGTCGGCTTTGATCGAATCGCTGCATAGGTGCATTCCAAATGTTCACCGATAGGGTTGTCACCCAGCGTTAACAAGGTAGGACACTGCATTAATACATCAGCCGGAATGATAGTTGAAGCCAGTACTCGTGGCATGTCATCTACCAGTATCGCGACGTCTCTGCGTTGAAAGGTATCGTGATCATCATATTGTTGTGAAATGCACTCCACCTCTATTTTGTTGACCGCGATGAGTTTTAATTGATCAGTTAGCAATCCTTCATGATTCAGTACGTTGGCATGCGGTGTGGTTTCCCGGGTTATCTCCAGCCACCCCGCGCAATCTTTCAGTGCTGAAAGTGAAGGGTAAATATATTTGCTGGATAACGACATTTGATGCCAGGTAGTACAATGTATAGAACAGATTTTACCATCTAAGCCGGAGGACTGATATCTGGTCGAGATGCAGTGAAATCAAACTCCGAAATGGCAGTGTTATATTCATGAACAGGTAGATTGGGATATATTCACGCTGGAATGTAAGCTATAGCCTGATCAATTTTGAAATTGATCAGTTATTTTTAGATTCAACAGGAAAAGATCAGTCATTATCTGACATGCTAAACCTATTCCAACTTATTGGTTAGAACAATTGGAAAATCTAGATACTGCACTTCGTTTAATGCTTATTGGACAGATGATTCTGTTCATGATCGTATTGTTAGTGCGAGGGCCAGCCAGACTCTCGGTGCCGCTGGTATTGCTTGATATCAGTATCATTGCCTTTCTCATCAAGACATCACCTTATTTAATGCAGGTGATGAACTTTGCCTTTTGGCCAATCTGGTTTTTAACCACCACTTCCGCTTATCTTGTGTGGTTGTGTGCCGATAGTTTGTTTGATCTTGAACGTCCACCTAAATGGGCAATGATAGTTTTTCCCTTGCTCACAACCAATTGCATGTTGTATCCCTTTATCACAGGCAGGTTGGATGCAATACCACACGGTATAGCGATTGGTGCATCAATCATCGTGGTATTACATGCGTTATATTCCGTTTATAAAGGTGGTCTTGATGATTTATTTCAGCCAAGAAGACGCTTTCGCTTTTGCTTTATCACCTGTTTAGCACTCGCAGCTACCTACATAATGCTGATGGAGTTAGTCTTTCTTGGGCGCGCAACACCGGCTTGGGTATCGTTCTCGAATACGATTTTGATAGCGACTGTTTTACTGGTCATCAGTGTGCCCATTCTGACCCAGACTGATGATTTATTGCCCGAGCCTGAAAAGCCAGGTAACAGGACTTTGAATAACCCGGAATCGAGTATTGTTGATCAGCAAATAGAAACCGCTTTGGTAGCAGCAATGAAAGACAGAGCCTACGCTCGCACCGGATTAACCATTCGGCAGTTGGCGGAAGAAATAAAAACACCGGAGCATCAATTACGAGCAGTTATTAATCAGCGCCTTGGTTACAAGAATTTCAGTACCTACTTAAATGGTTTCAGAATTGAGGAAGCTTGTAAACGACTCGCAGATCCTGAGCAAGTGCGCACCCAGGTACTGACTATTGCGCTGGATACGGGGTTTGCATCCCTGGCACCATTTAATCGCGCATTTCGAGCACATAAAGGAATGACGCCAACTGAATACAGAAAAGAGAAATTATCACCTCTGCCCAATGTTACTGCGTTACGAGGCTGATCAATTCTAAAAATCTTGCCTCAATTTTAAAAGCACGCGGCAATATTCAATAACGACGAGATCAAAAATAATTCATGCACTACGCTGGTTGCTCAACCAATGAGGAAACCATTATGTGTAATAGTGAATGTTGTATTTCAATTTGTATGTCCATCGCTACGATCTTGCTGGCCTTATCAAGCGTTGCTGTGAATGCGGCTGATAACCCTCATTATATTATGAGTGTTGATACCGACGGACCTGGCACTCAGGAATTGTTAATAGGAGATTATGACAAAGCCATTCAACGTGCTTCTCTGCCTCTGTACAAAAACTCTCTCGCTGCACACCTTACTCTATGTTCGGCACAGATTGGTCTGGGAAATTACCATGAGGCAGAACCGTCTTGTGATACTGCTGTAAAATTGGCCAAGTCTTCAGTGGTGACTGCTCGTAAGGCTCAAGGTGAGAGAGACCGGGAAGGTTTGGCAAAAGCGTATTCAAACCGCGCTATTCTTAATCGATTGTTGCAGCGTCATCAGGCAGCAGAGTTGGATTTTGCATCGGCGTTACGACAAAAGCGCCAACAAGATACGATCAAACATAACCGCGATGTGGGGCTGGTCAATACAATGACGGCGAGTTCGGATTAGCTTTCTCTGTGCTCCCACTTGTACCCGACTCCATAGATGGAGTGGATTAACTCGTTGTCGGTAAGATTGGCGAGTTTTTTCCGCAGGTTTTTGATGTGACTGTCTATGGTTCTGTCGGTGACTATACGATGGTCATCATAAAGATTGTCCATCAGGCTGGCGCGCGAGAAAACCCGACTTGGTGCACTGCTTAATTTTTTAAGTAAGCGAAATTCTACCGGAGTAAGGGTTAAATCCTGCCCCATAATTACAGCAACAAATCGATCGTGATCGAGAACGACGAGTTCATTGTTACTGGATGCTGGAGTATTACTCACATCCGCACGACGTAATTGAGCTTTTACCCGGGCAACAACTTCTCGCGGACTGAATGGTTTGCAAATGTAATCATCAGCACCGATTTCCAAACCAAGGATGCGGTCAATCTCTTCAACCTTGGCAGTCAACATGATGACCGGAATATCAGAGAATTCTCTGAGTTCTTTACAGATGGAGATACCATCTTTATTGGGTAGCATAATGTCGAGAAGTATCAAATCGGGTTGTTTTTCTTTTATCGAGCTGATTGCATCAGCGCCATCATGAATCTGGTGAGCCTCGTAGCTGGCCGCTAGTAAATAATCTTCCAGCAGTTGCGCCAGTTTGTGCTCATCTTCAATAATCAGGATAGTCTTGGGCATGATCAGGCTTCTATCAGAGGTAGTCGTAACACAGTTTTTATGCCGCCGAGTTTGGACAGTGAAGCGGAAATAGTACCATTGTGTGCCGTCACAATTTCACTGACGATAGCCAGGCCCAGTCCAGCCCCACCGGTTTTTCTACCTCGAGAAGAGTCCGTTCGATAAAAGCGTTCAAACAAATTGGGAAGTTGCTCCTCGGTCACGGCGGGTGATGAGTCTTCGAGCGTCATTTGCCAATGTTTGTCAGTGACCTCACAAGCGAGTGACACTTCTCCGCCTGCATCGGTATAACGTACGCTGTTTTCCAATAGATTATTAAACAACTGGGTTAGTCTTGAATCGTCCGCAAGAATTTTTGCCTGTTCTTTGCTGTAATTGAAAGTGCTTTTGAGATTGGCGTTTACAAAGCGATTTCTAAATGAGTCGTATGTTGTGCCTAACACTTCGCCCGGATCCGTCTCCAGCATTTGATAGTTCAGGGCGCCGATGTCAGATAGCGATAATTCGTACAGGTCGTCCACCAGATTGTTAAGTTGATGAACTTCACTGGTTAAAGAGCTAATTGCTTTTGGAGTTACCTCGCGTACACCGTCTTCCAGAGCTTCCAGTTCGCCGCGCAAGACAGCGAGCGGGGTGCGCAGTTCATGCGAAATATCGGCTATCCATTGTTGTCTGGCTTTCTGGTTTTTCTCGAGGCTGTGCGAGAGCACATTAAAACTTTGTGCCAGCTGCCCGATCTCATCATTACGATTACTATTTATACGTTGACTGTAATCGCCGCCAGCCATTTTTCCGGCTGAATCGATCACATCAAGAATGATGGTTCTAAAGTATCTGGAGATAATCCAACTCGCCAGTGTGGTAAAGATCAGGCTAAGCCCGCCAATTAATATAAATGATTTTTTGCGTTGCTTGGCAAAAGAACGATCGAGGGATTCGGTTAACTCGGCAAATGGCTGGAATCGTAAATACCCAATCAAGCTTGAATCATGATACAGAGGGGTTAACAGACTGCGGTCATTGTTTTGAGATTCCAGGCCAGCAATTAATTCTTCTTCAGGATTAAGTAAACTGACACTACGCGTGAGTAATCGCACATCCTGATTACCTCGGGAATGTCGTCCACGTTGACCGGGCCGGCGTTTTTCACGTTCGTTTTGGGGTGAGAGGTTTTCTCGTAAATAACGTTGCCAGACATCCCCCTTTTTTTCCAGGAATGACCAATTCAGCCTACTTGCATAATCGGTTTGTAATTGTTCAGCAAGAAATTCAAGCCGTTCGCCCTGAAGGTTATTCAAGTAAGTCACAAATCCACGCTCAAAACTTCGATGCCCCATATACCCGCCAGCCGCGAGGGTGATCGTCATGATCAGCATCATTGATAGTGCAAGTTTTATCCAGAATGGTATTTTCATATCGACATCTTATAGCAGTAAGTTGTGAATCCAAGGAAATACAATGCAATCCATAGTTTCTCCACAATGATTGCTACTTCTGTCCATGTTTTAAACATAGTTTTTGCACAGTTGATCGCTAATCTGGTCACAACTTAACCAGGACCCGAGAACAATGATGAAAAAACTGATGATTACATTGATAGCACTTGTCTCAGTACAGATTAACCCAGGGCTTGCTTCTGACTTCTTTGCTGGTGAGAGCAACGATTTCATTGCTTTGCAAGAGTATGAAATGTCGAATATTTTTGAAGAGGGTATGCGCAGCATGAACCTGCAAGCAGAGCGTCACCAAGCACAGACCACACATGCAGTCGCCGCCAAACTGGATCTCGATCTTGCCCAGCAGTTTCAGACTGATCAGGTGCTAGAGAGCCTCAAGCAAGAACAGCAACTGTATTTGCAGGATTTCATGCTCAATACCGTAGTAAATGTTCACACTAATTAATTCCGCACTAACCTTGTTTATCGGCGCCAATAGCGCCGATTTTTTGTCTGCTAGAGGAGTAATTAGATTGGCTTGTATGGAATGAAGGTATTATTCTATAGCCTATGAATCCTGAAAAAATTAATCACTACGGTGAAGAGTTGTACCAGGCGCTGAAAGAAGCCACTGCCGTCCCCCCCCTGACTGAACGGGAAAGCGATATAACCATTGCCGATGCGTATGCTATTTCGACGCGCATTCTCGAACAGCGCCTTGCTGCTGGCGAAAAAATAATCGGTAAAAAAATTGGAGTTACCAGCAAGCCGGTACAGGATATGTTGGGCGTGCACCAACCGGATTTTGGTTATCTAACCGATAGTATGCATGTTCCGAATGGATCTTCGGTCACCATAGCCGGTAATATGATTCAGCCCAGAGCAGAAGGTGAGATTGCTTTTCTGCTCAAGCATCAGCTAAAGGGGCCTGACCTGACTGAGGCAGATGTACTGAATGCAACAGAATTTGTGGTGCCATGCTTTGAGATCGTGGATTCACGCATTAAGGAATGGCAAATCAAGATTGAGGATACAGTAGCGGATAACGCTTCGTGCGGTACTTTTGTGCTTGGTGATGCCAGAGTAAAACCACAAGATATAGATCTTGAAAACGTGCGAATGGTAGTCAGTAAAAATGGCAGCGAGATTTCGAGAGGTCAAGGTTCAGCTGCACTGGGCTCGCCATTAACTGCGGTAGCCTGGCTGGCCAACACTCTATCTGAATTTGATATTGCACTCGAGCCGGGTGAAATTGTGTTGTCTGGCTCACTTGTGCCACTTGAAGACGTCGTGCCTGGAGACACCATGTCACTGGTGCTGGAAGGTGTGGGCACAGCAGAAATTTCATTTTGCTGATGTTCTTAATCTGCTTTAAGAAAAGATTGACGAGAAAATTATCACAGGCAGCGATTTATGAGTGATGAGATTGTAATTGTAAGTGCCCAACGAACGCCTCTCGGTAGTTTTCAGGGCGAGCTTGCCAGCATGCAGGCAGCCGAGCTGGGCGCTGTCGCCATAGAAGCGGCCGTTGAGTCGGCGAGTGTTGCCAAGAATGACATTGATCTGGTTTACATGGGCAATGTTATCAGTGCGGGTATCGGGCAGGCACCCGCCCGGCAGGCTGCCTTAACAGCAGGTCTCTCAATTGCCACACCGTGTACTACAGTGAGTAAAGTATGTGGTTCGGGTATGAAAGCGGTGATGCTCGCCGCTGATGCAATCGCCCTCGGGCATGCTGATTGCGTGATGGCAGGAGGTATGGAAAGTATGAGTAATGCTCCTTATCTGTTAGACAAAGCACGATCGGGATATCGGCTTGGACACAACGCTGTCAAAGACTCCATGTTTGTCGATGGACTTGAGGATGCAGAGAGTGGCACCCTGATGGGAGTATTTGGTCAGCGTACTGCCGATAAGTATGAGTTCAGCCGTGAGCAAATGGATGACTATGCGATTGCTTCTTTGCAACGTGCGGTGTCAGCTACTGAAAATGGCACTTTGGCCCGTGAAATTCAGCCAGTAACCATAAATACCAGAAAAGGCGAGAGCACCATAAGCGAAGACGAGCAACCTCGTAACGCCAGGCCCGATAAAATTCCGACTCTGAAACCGGCATTTGCAAAAGACGGAACGGTGACCGCCGCTAATTCAAGTTCAATTTCCGATGGTGCGGCCGCACTGGTCGTCATGAGTGCCAATGCTTGTGCGGATAAAAATATAAAACCAGTTGCTGTGATTAAAGCGCATGCGACCCATGCGCAAGCACCGGATGAATTCACACTGGCGCCAGTGGGTGCAATGAAAAAAGTGCTGGAAAAAACCGCATGGTCTGTTGAGGATGTTGATCTTTTCGAAATCAATGAGGCATTTGCCGTCGTCACGTTGTTGGCAATGAGAGAGCTCAACATTCCCCATGAAAAAGTCAACGTGCATGGTGGTGCTTGTGCAATTGGACATCCTTTGGGTGCGTCCGGAGCCAGAATTATTGTCACTCTGATCAATGCGCTGCTACACCATGGCAAGGGCAAAGGCGTCGCGTCTTTGTGTATTGGGGGTGGTGAGGCAACGGCTATTGCAGTTGAATTGGTCTAGGTTTTATCTAGGCTTCTACTATAAATCTGAGCGTCATCATTTAAACGGGAATTATTTCATTTATGTCAGATACTGGCTCGGTAAAGCAGCTTGATACAAAAAGTCTCACGGCGTGGATGAGTGCCAATGTCAATGGTTTTACAGGCCCGTTAACGGTGGAGAAGTTTCCCGGCGGTCAGTCCAACCCGACCTATCAAGTTCAGACACCGAAAACGAACTATGTACTCAGGCGTAAACCACCGGGCAAGTTGATACCCGGAGCGCATGCTGTTGAGCGTGAATTCCGTATTATGTCTGCACTTGAAAGCCAGGGCGTTCCGGTTCCTCACTGTTTTGCGCTGTGTGAGGACGAATCTGTACTGGGTACCCCGTTTTTCATTATGGAAAAAGTGGAGGGCAGAATCTTTTGGGACCCAAAATTACCCGAGGTTCCCGAAGAGCAGCGTGCCAATTGCTATGAATCTATGGGGGATGTCATTGCTGCTTTGCACAACGTGGATTATGTGAAGGCTGGTCTGGAAGATTATGGCAAGCCAGGCAATTATTTTGAACGTCAAATTAGTCGTTGGACCAAACAATACAGGCAAGATGAAAAAGCGGGCCGGCTTTCTTCTTTGGATAAGCTGTGCGAATGGTTACCAAAAAATATTCCTGATGACGGTGATGCCAGCACACTGGTGCATGGCGATTACCGTTGCGACAATCTTATTTTTCATCCTGTTGAGTCCAGAGTAATCGCCGTACTGGATTGGGAGCTTTCAACATTGGGGCATCCCTTGGCGGATTTCACGTTTCATTTGATGGCTTACCGCACCCCCACAGGACTCCCTTCCGGGATGGGTAGTGTCGATCCGGTCTCGATACGCTTGCCGTCTGAAGCGGAATACATCGCCCAGTATTGTCGTAATACCAAACGTGAAAGTATTGAGAATATCGATTTCTACATCGCCTTCAATATGTGGCGACTTGCTGCAATTATTCATGGTATCAAAGGTCGCATGATCAGGGGGAATGCCTCCAGTGATGCGGCTTCTGGAGTCGTCTCGCATCTGGACACTCTGGCGGATTGTGCCTGGGAACAAGCCCAAAAAGCAGGCGCAGTTTAACCCCGAAAGCTGATAGTAGCTGCACATTAGAAGCACACCGTTTATCTATAAATAAAAACAGCCATGGATGTTTTTTAATATTTTGTGTATCCTTTTTCACTCTTTCGAATCAGCCCCAGAGCAACATTAAAAATGAGCAAAATTTACGCAGTCACTATGCCTAAATGGGGTATAGAAATGGAGGAGGGCACCATCACTGCCTGGTTGCTGGAAGCGGGGACGGAAATCGAAAAAGGTGTCGATTTAATCGATATTGAAACCAGTAAAATTGTTAATACGCTGGAGGCTCCGTACAGCGGTGTGCTCAAGCGCTGCATCGCCAATGTTGACGATACACTTAATGTTGGCGCGTTACTTGGAGTGATCGGGGAAGCAGCGGCTACCGATGCTGAAGTGGACGAGTTTATTGCCAGCTTCAAGCCGGTAGACGCCAGCTTTGAGGTGGGTGATGAAGTCGAAAAATCATCCGAAGAATCGATGTCTGATGTACCACTGGCAAATCGCCCCGATAGCACGCGTTCAGGCAAGACGCGTGTCAGCCCGCCGGTGAGACGTCTGGCAGAATCTCTGGGGGTTGATCTGGCTGTTTTGTCGGCCGGGGGTGGCAGGGTCACGAAACAGATGGTTGAAGATGCAGCGGCAGGAATGCCGGCTGAAAAAAGTATCGTTGGTGGTGAGACTGCTGCTGATGATATCAAGGTGGTACCGATGACTCAGCGGCGTAAGACTATTGCAGCGCGCTTGGTAGAAGCCAAGACCACTATTCCTCATTATTATTTGACGGCGGATTACAATCTTGATGCGCTGCTGAATCAACGGGAAAAGTTGAATTTTGACGCTAGCGAAAAAATTTCAATTAATGATATGTTGGTACAGGCAGTGGCAAAAGCACTGCAAGCAGAGCCGGGTGTCAACGTCACTTTAGTGGGTGATGATATACATCATCACTCGCAAGTGAATATTTCGGTAGCCATTGCTACAGATTATGGCTTGGTTGCACCCACACTAATGAGTGTGCAGACGCTGGATATTCACCAGATTACGGCGGGTGTGAGAGATCTGGCCAAGCGGGCACTCGATAAAACTCTGGTAGCCAGTGATCTTGAACATGGTACGTTCACCATCAGTAATTTGGGTATGTATGGCCTGAACAGTTTTCAGGCAATTATAAACCCACCACAAGGCGCCATTCTGGCGGTTGGCGGTGTTGAACCACGCGCGATAGTTGAAAAAGGGCAGGTTAAGGTGGCCAACATGCTCACAGTTAACCTTTCATGTGATCATCGAATCATCGATGGTGCCGTGGGCGCTGCATTTCTAAAAGCATTACGCGCCGAGATAGAAGACGTATAAAGCCAGGATCGCTGTTCGTTTGGCTATGTTAAACGGCCGTTTACACTCCACCTATTGTAATGCCACCATCAACCACGATGCATTCGCCTGTGGTGTAACTACTGGCATCAGATACTAAATACAACACTGTCCCTGCCATTTCTTCCGGTTCTGCATGACGTTGCATCGGAATAAGACTGGTCGCTTTTTTATAGACCGCTTCATTCTCAAATAACGCTCCGGCAAATTTGGTCTTAGTCAGCCCGGGAAGAATGGCATTGACGCGAATATTGAATGGGGCACATTCTTTGGCAAATGATTTGGTCATGTTAACCACAGCCGCTTTTGTTATTGAATATATTCCCTGGAGACTGCCCGGAACCAGGCCATTAATCGATGCGGTATTGACGATG
>CALIRD010000132.1 GCA_938042355.1 uncultured Thiotrichales bacterium | reverse complement strand
TGATGAAATGGGGTGGACGATGGGGCTCGAACCCACGACCACCGGAATCACAATCCGGGGCTCTACCAACTGAGCTACGCCCACCATTTTCATTTCTTATCCAACCTGAGTTTCCAACCATGATTTACATGGCGCGCCCGGCAGGATTCGAACCTGCGACCCTCGGCTTAGAAGGCCGATGCTCTATCCAGCTGAGCTACGGGCGCTATACATAAAAGCCGGAATCTCAAGCTCACAGATAGAGTGTAGCGCAAACTATCTGCATTACTACCAGATTTTCGCCATATCAGATCAAATTGGAAGACTGCAACATGAAGTACTGACAGCCAACGAATCCAGACCTGATACAGAACGGGAGCTGACGAGTCAGCTCCCGATGATCTGGTCGGGGTAGAGAGATTCGAACTCCCGACATCCTGCTCCCAAAGCAGGCGCGCTACCAGACTGCGCTATACCCCGTAAGGGCGAGAATAATATACACGTGCAAAGGCTACGTCAAACAAAGAAAAGAGCCATTTTCAGGCTCTTTATCAGGGATATATTGGCCTCAGAGCCAATTCTGAGGGTTTCTCAGAGTTCCAGGGTTTTCAGGTAATCTCGAAATCCTTCGCCCAATTCGCCATGCTCCAGAGCGTATTCAACATTTGCCTTGAGATATCCGAGTTTGTCGCCACAATCGTGACGCTTGCCGCTGAACTCATAGGCCAATACACGTTCTTGCTGGAGCAATTCGGCTATCGCATCAGTCAGCTGAATTTCACCACCAGCGCCTTTCTTGTTCTTATTGAGTAAATCAAAAATATGCGGGGTTAAAATGTAGCGACCAACAATAGACAGGTTTGAAGGTGCATCCTTCGGATCCGGCTTCTCAACCACACCGTTGACGTTGAACAAACGATCACCCGCTTCTTCACCATCTACCACACCGTACTTTTTAGTATCTTCCATCGGTACACGTTCACCACCGAGCACACTACAACCATGGTAGTTATAAACCTCGACCATCTCCTGTAAACAGGTTTTACCGTTAGGCATGATCAAATCATCGGCGAGGATCACGGCAAACGGATCATCACCAACAATTGGACGCGCGCAATTAACCGCATGACCAAGACCTAGCGCATCGGCCTGACGAACATAAATGCAATTGACGTTACTCGGAATAATGCTTCGCACCATCTCCAACATTTCGGTTTTACCCTTTTGCTCGAGTTCCACCTCAAGCTCATAGGCTTTATCAAAATGATCAGGGATTGCACGTTTGGTTCGACCAATAACAAAAATCAATTCGGTGATACCCGCCGATATTGCCTCTTCAGCGGCGTATTGAATCAGAGGCTTGTCTACAACTGTTAACATTTCCTTGGGGTTTGCCTTGGTAGCAGGCAAAAAACGGGTACCCATACCGGCTACCGGAAACACTGCTTTCGTTAATGGTTGTGGCATTGGTCAATCCTTTGATTTTTGAACTGCGGTAATAATAAGCGAGCTGATTACATCATCCAAGCTGGAATCAGAATAGTGTGACGTGTATCGACTCTAAAACCTCGACTGGATTGTCAGCTGTGGTAATAGGCCGCCCTATCACCAGATAACTACTACCATTGGCAATCGCTTGTGACGGGGTTACTACCCGCTTCTGGTCATTGCTATCAGTACCTGCCGGCCTGATGCCCGGGGTAACCAACAAAAAGTCATCCGTATGCTCTTTTCTTAACTGCGGTGCCTCCATGGCAGAACAAACTACCCCGTCAGCACCGTGCTGCCTGGCGTTTGCCGCCAGTATCGAAACCTGTTCCGCAACCTGATTAGTAAATCCTGTTGCCTCATGCTGGCTTTGGTCAGTTGAGGTTAATACCGTTACCGCCAGTAAATAGGGACGATGATCCTCAGCGTCAATTGCCTCTCTGGCAGCGGCTATCATCTTAGTCCCGCCAATGGCGTGCAGATTAATCATCCACACTCCTAAATTTGCAGCGGCGGCGCATGCTTTGGCTACCGTGTTAGGAATATCATGGAACTTCAAATCCAGAAAAACCTCAAAGCCGAGCTCCATTAAGGCATCCACCAGTGCGGGCCCGCCATGCAAGAACGATTCAAAACCGACTTTAACGCGACACAACGATGGCTCCAGCTGTTCTGCATGTCTGATTACTTCAGCAGAGGTCGGGAAATCCAGGGCTACTATTATTTTAGGATCATGCTGCATCAATCGAGGTCCTGTCCATATTCAATACTCATAAAACGATTCGGCTTGGAGGTGCCCCACTTTCTACAGGTAGGGCAGTTCCAGAATAAAGTGTTCGTGTCATAGCCACAACTGGTACATCGAAACGAACGATAATTTGCCAGCTCTACATCCAGCAACTCATGCAAGGTAGAAAAGGTTTGCTGTACATCACCATCCGTACTCTCACGCATTAATTCCAGATAGCGCTTGACCAGTATGGGCGAAGCATTCTTTTTCGCTAACTCCGCATGTAAAAATTCACGCACAGCACGCTCATCTTGCAGCATGGTATGCGCGCGCAGCTTGGTATAACGTGCGGCGGCATTACTCTCAAGATCATGTGACTCCAGATCTTGCAACAACTGCGGTAGTTTATTCTGAGTAGCATACATTGAAAAAATACGATCATAGGCAATCGGTGCAAAGCCACGGTTAATCTCAAACACTTTCTTATAGCAATGCTCTGCCTTGGAGAAAGCCTGTTGCGCGGTATGCACATCGCCCATCAACAAATGTGCACGAAAACAACGTTCATCATGCTTGAGCGCCAGCTTGATCTCGGCTTTTGCTTCTGCAAGTTTTTGCGATGCCAACAGAACGTCGGCCAGTTCACAATGATACTGCGCTATCCGAAATGTTTGCGTATCGTCACCCAGGCGCGTTAGTTTTTTTGTGGCTGTAATGGCCTGCTGCCAGTCTTTTTCCTGTTCATATATTTCCTGCAAGCGCTGGTAAACACGTTTGTTATGAGATTGCTTGTCAGCCAGTTTTCGAAAGATGTTTTCTGCCCGATCCAACACGCCGGCTTTAAGGTAGTCTGTACCCAGTTCCAGCAAAGCTGTCTCTCGTTGCTCTGTGGTCAGTGTGGGGCGAGCAATCACATTTTGATGAATCCTGATGGCACGCTCAACTTCACCGCGACGACGAAACAAAGCACCAAGTACCAAATGCGTATTAACTGTTTCATGATCGATATCGACGACATTGATTAAAGCCTCGATGGCTTTGTCAGGTTGCTCGTTTAACAGATAGTTTAAGCCGCGCACGTATTCATCGTTGAGCTCGGGTGTAGCATTGGAATTGTTTTTTTTCGATGTTCTTTGTGCAGACCACCATCCAGCTGCAGCTGCTACCGGGAGTAGCAACCACGGAATAAAATCCACTTAAGGCTCGTCCGTAATCGGCGCTTTGCGAAGGTTCTCCACTTCTTTTTCAGTGTTTTGTAACTTCTTTTGCACCTTGCGCAGCTGACGCCCTTTACCTAATGCCGGGATCACACCAGCGATCCAGCCCAGAAATAAACCGAACAGTACACTCGCCAGAATCACCAATGCTATTTTAAATTCGCCTTCAAAGAATATGAAATCGAGGGCAACGTCGCCCTGATTGTACATCGTGAACGTCACGGCAAAGATTGCCAGAATCATAATTAACAGGATATACAGAATCGACTTCATGTCTTCACTCCCTGATGGGTGTCCCTAATGAGGTAAGTATTCTGGCACGCAAATCCTTACCTGGCTTGAAGTGCGGCACACTTTTGCCACTTAACTGCACGGACTCACCGGTTTTTGGATTACGCCCGGTTCGCGGCGAACGATAGTGTAAGGAAAAACTTCCAAAACCCCGAATTTCAATCCGCTCACCCTGGGAAAGGGTTTCACTCATTTGCTCAAGAAAAATCTTTACCGTGAGCTGTATATCTTTGGGCGGTAGATGCGCCTGTTTACTTGCCAGAATTTCTATTAAATCAGATTTAGTCATTCACTGTACCCGGTTAGATGACGGGGGCTGACTTGGTCAGCCCCTGACATGATACTGCTATTACTCTTCTTCGCCGCTATCTGAGATTTTACTTTTCAGATTCTGCAGCATCGCCTGCATCGGTGTAGAGGTAGACTCCTGATTGGTGTACTCCTCCATAACCTCTGCTTCTTCTTCATAGTCTTTCGCCTTGATGGACAAGGTGATCTGACGGGTCTTGCGATCTATGCCAGTGAATTTAGCTTCCACTGCATCGCCGACCTTTAGTACGCTGGTTACATCTTCAACGCGATCTCGTGAGATCTCGGATGCTTTGAGAATACCATCTATTCCCTCAGCAAGGCTAACGGTAGCACTACGCGCATCCACTTCAGTTACTTCACCGTTAACAATTGAGCCACGCGGGTTCTCAGCCATGAAGGTAGAGAATGGATCCGTGTCCATTTGCTTGATACCCAACGAAATACGCTCACGCTCGGGATCAACGGCCAGTACGATCGCTTCAATCTCGTCACCCTTCTTGAAGTCGCGGACCGCCTCTTCACCCGGTAACGACCACGAAACGTCAGACAAGTGCACCAGACCGTCAATGCCACCATCAAGACCAACAAAGATCCCGAAGTCAGTAATCGACTTGATTTGACCTTTAACCAGATCGCCTTTGTCGTGTGAAGTAGAGAAGTCTTCCCATGGGTTAGGCTGACATTGCTTCATACCCAGTGAAATACGACGACGCTCCACATCGACGTCAAGAATCATAACTTCGCATTCCTGACCGACATGGACTACTTTATTAGGATTAACGTTCTTGTTGGTCCAGTCCATTTCAGAAACGTGCACCAAACCTTCAACACCGTCTTCGATCTCAACAAAGCAACCGTAATCGGTGATGTTGGTTACTGCACCGAACAGACGCGAGCCTTCCGGATAACGACGAATCAAATCTTCCCATGGATCGTCACCCAATTGCTTGAGACCCAGAGATACACGGTTACGTTCTTTATCAAACTTGAGGACTTTAACATCTATTTCCTGTCCGATCTCAACCACCTCAGACGGGTGACGCACGCGCTTCCATGCCATGTCAGTAATGTGTAGCAGACCATCGATACCACCCAGATCCAGGAATGCACCATAGTCGGTAAGGTTCTTGACGATACCTTTAACTTCAGCACCCTCTTCCAGGTTATCAAGCAACTCCTGACGCTCTTCGCTGAACTCTTGCTCAACAATCGCGCGACGAGAAACAACCACATTGTTACGAGCCTGATCTAGCTTGATCAATTTAAATTCAAGTTCCTTACCTTCAAGGTAGGCCGTATCGCGCACCGGGCGCACATCGACCAGCGAGCCTGGCAAGAAGGCACGTACGCTACCGAGTTCGACCGTAAAGCCGCCTTTGACTTTACCTGTGATAACACCGGTAACAACTTCGCTGTCTTCATAAGCTTTTTCAAGCGTCTTCCAAACACGCGCTCTAACCGCTTTTTCTCGTGAGAGTCGAGTCTCGCCATAACCATCTTCAACGGTATCCAGGGCAACCTCGACAATATCTCCCGTAGCTACTTCGAGCTCACCGGAGAGGCTGGTAAATTGATCAATCGGGATAACACCCTCCGATTTGAGACCAGCGCTAACGACAACCATATCGCGACGTATCTCGATAACGGTGCCATTAATAATGGAGCCTGGACGCATTTCTGTTTGCGCTAGCGACTCTTCGAATAATTCTGCAAAACTTTCAGACATGAAAAAAACCTGTGGACACTCTGAACAGAGCATCAATTGTTAAGTTAATCACCAGCACTCAACTACTAGAGTGCCACCTGTTGTTGTACGATTTCCAGCACACTGCTGAGTACCTCGTCGATGGATAAAGTAGAGCAATCCACCGTGAATGCATCAGCAGCTGGCCGTAACGGAGATACCTCGCGATTCGCATCGCGTTCGTCTCTTTTAGCCATGTCCCGAAAAAGGGCGTCAATACTAATGCCATTTCCCTGTGCTTTCAACTGCTTATGACGTCTTTTTGCCCGTTCTTGCAGACTTGCAGTGAGAAATATCTTGCAAGAAGCCTCAGGAAAGACCACCGTCCCCATATCACGGCCATCAGCTACTAAACCTGGTGGCTGACAAAACTGGCGCTGTCGAGCCAGTAAGGCTGCTCGAACAGCGGGTATTACAGCTATTTTTGAAGCGGCTTCGCCGGTTGCTTCATCACGCAGCAGTAATGAAACATCCTCATCATCCAGAAAAATCTGCTCATTGCCCGCCTCATCTTGCTGAAATACAACATTCAATTGTTCACAACACTCAATTAGATCGGGCGTATCGACAGGATCTATACCCCGCTCCATAGCCGCCATTGCCGCGAGGCGATAGATGGCACCGCTGTCGAGCAAATTCCAGCCTAATTTAGCGGCAAGTAATCTGGCAATAGTACCCTTACCCGAACCACCAGGTCCGTCAATGGTGACTACCGGTACCAGCGAGCTCATGATGTACTCGACTCGAGCTCAAACCCGAGCTGATTGACGAGACCGACAAATCCAGGAAAAGAAGTAGTGACATTGGCACAGTCTTCAATCGTTATCGCCTCTGCTGACTGTAAGCCTGCCACGGCAAACGCCATCGCAATTCGATGATCGTGACTGCTGTTAACTCGCCCGCCAGAAATCTTGCCACCTTCGATCACGATGCCATCAGGGGTGGTTTTGGATTCAATACCACAGGTATTTAATCCGTCAGACATCACTTGCAAGCGATCACTTTCCTTGACCCGCAACTCACCGGCTTCAGTTAAACGCGTTCGACCATTAGCGCAAGCAGCCGCGATGAAAATCACTGGAAACTCATCTATTGCCAAAGGCACCAATGCCGGTGGAACATCAACACCTGTCAAAGTTGCCGATTTAACCCGAATATCGGCGACCGGTTCTGCGCCAACCAGCCGAGGGTTTTCCAGACTAATGTCTGCGCCCATTAATTTGAGAATATCTAGCACGCCAGTGCGCGTCGGATTAACCCCTACGTGTTCCAGCAAGACATCCGATCCCGGCACAATACTAGCGGCAACCATTAAAAATGCCGCTGAGGATATATCTGCAGGCACATCGATTTCAGTTGCGAGCAAACGACCGCCACCATTAAGTGTAAAGGTACTTTCAGCCGTCTCGATTTCATAACCAAAACTGGCAAGCATTCGTTCAGTATGATCCCGGGTCACGGCTGGCTCAGTAACCGAGGTTGATCCGGATGCATACATACCTGCCAACAACACCGCGGACTTCACCTGAGCACTTGCCATCGGTAATTCGTAGTCGATTCCAGTGAGTTTATTTCCTGCAGCGATAGTCAGTGGCGCGGTGTTGGTTTCAGTACCGGCAATATCTGCTCCCATTAAACACAGTGGGTTAATAATACGGCTCATCGGACGTTTATTGAGCGACACATCACCACTCAAACTGGAGCTGAAATTTTGCCCGGCTAACAAGCCACTGAGCAATCGAATCGACGTGCCCGAATTTCCTACATCCATGGTTTGTTCAGGAGCACGCAAACCGTGCATACCAACCCCTTGAATTTCCAGTTGATTCGGTCCGGTCTCGGCAATCTGTACACCCATATCCCTGAATGCTCTGGCAGTCGCCAGACAATCTTCACCGTTCAAAAAACCACTGACGCGAGTTACACCTTCGGCAATTGAACCGAAAATAATCGAACGATGAGAAATGGATTTATCGCCGGGAATGCGTATCTTTCCCTGTAAGGGTTTAGTGACACAGTTGGATTGGATATTAACGAGTTCAGACATGGATCGTGATTATTTTTTCACTGGCTGGTGGGTGTCGCGAGTTATCTTGGCCTGTGTGAAACGTTCAAACAAATAATCGCCATCACCACGATCTATGGCTTCACGAATCTGATCAAGATCTTTTTCAAAAACATCAATCACTGACAGTAACTGCTCACGGTTATGCAAACAAACATCACGCCACATGACCGGATTGCTCGAGGCTATCCGCGTAAAGTCGTGCAAACCACCTGCCGCATAGGTGAAAATTTCTTCAGACATATCAATACTGGTTAGCGCATTCACGACTGAATAAGCAAGCAAGTGTGGAAGATGACTGGTGGCGGCAAAGATGGCGTCATGCTGTTCTGTTGTGAGGGTTTCTACCCTGCCGCCCGCTGCTTGCCACATCTTTCTGACGCTTTCCAATGCCTGACGCGAAGTAGTCTCGGCAGGTGTCAGCATCACGCGCTTGCCATTAAATAGACTGTCGAAAGCGGCACTGGCGCCACTTTTCTCTGTACCGGCAATGGGATGTGCCGGAACAAAATTACTCGGTAACTCGCCAAAGGCGGATTCAATTGCAGCAACAACGCCTCCCTTGACACTACCCACATCGGTCAACACCATCTCGGGTGTCAACAAATCTACCAATGCGTTGGCCACTCCTGCTACGGCACCAACAGGCACAGCAATAACCACCATATCAGCGCCAACTATCGCACTCTGTAAATCATCCGTGACTTGGTCAGCAACACCGAGATTCAGTGCCGTTTGGGCATTATCCTGATCAGTATCATAAGCGACGACCTCACCAACATAACCTGCCTGCTTGAGTGACAATGACAGTGAACCACCAATCAGTCCGGCACCAATCAGCGTGAGTTTATTTATCATGTCAAAGCACAGCGCGTGGGTAAGAGCCGAGGATTTTTACCATATCGGTGGATTCACGCAGTTGCTTAAGGGCATTTTGTACTGACTCGGATTGTTCGTGTCCTTCTATATCCAGAAAGAATACATAATCCCAATTGATCGATTTAGATGGTCGTGATTCGATTCTGGAAAGACTGATGTCATGATCGGCAAATGATTTGAGTAATTTGTACAAAGCACCGGAGCGATTACTGGCAGACACGAGCAAGGTTGTTTTATCTGCTGGCGAAGTGGGTACAAAGTGATCGCCAATAATCAGAAAACGTGTGATGTTGTCCGGATTATCTTCAATGTTGCGATGCAAAATGGGCAAGTTATAAACCTTACTGGCAGCTTCTGCTGCTATCGCTGCTGCTCCCGGGGTCTGCGTGATTCGGCGAGCGGCATCTGCATTACTACTGACCGAAATACGCTCTGCCAGAGGAATATGTTTGTCCAACCAACTACGGCACTGTGCCAGTGATTGCGGGTGTGAGTAAATCTTTAAAATTGAATCAAAGTCGCTCTCATTAGAGAGTAGACACTGATGGATGCGAATCTCCACCTCACCGCAAATTCGCAAGGTGGACTGCATCAAACTATCGAGCGTGTAATTAACCACACCTTCGGTAGAATTTTCTATAGGTACAACGCCATAGGCGCAGTTGCGCGCCTCAACTTCTCGAAAGACCTCATTGATATCTGAACACGGAAAGGCTTTGATGGATTCGCCAAAATGCTTCATGGCTGCCGACTGTGTGAAGGTTCCCTCAGGCCCGAGGTAAGCCACTTTGAGAGGCTGCTCCAATGCCAGACATGCTGACATGATTTCACGAAATAGTCGCGCCATTTCTTCATCTGCCAGAGGCCCTTTATTGCGCTCGAGTACGCGCTGCAATACAGCCGACTCACGCTCGGGACGGTAGAACAACGTGTCATCACCCGACTCTTGCTTAACCTTGGCAACATCTTTGGCGCATTCAGCACGCGCGTTGATCAAAGCCTGGATCTCGGCATCAATTCCATCAATTCGATCCCTGATAGCGAGCAACTTGTCCTGTTCAGATGACATCTCTCGACCTCTTAAATTACACGAACTCGAATCACGCCATCCACCGCTTCAATCGCTTCAATTTGCTCATCAGTCACCGGTTCGCTGAGATCAATCAGAGTATAGGCAATCAAATCTCTTGACTCATTGACCAAATGTTCAATATTGACGCCGGCCGTTCCCAGCACTTTAGAAATACTCGAAATCATATCGGGCTGATTCTGGTTAATAACAGCAATGCGCGCCTGTCCTTTACGAGCCAGGTCAACTTCGGGAAAGTTAACCGAATTGGTTATTTTGCCGTCTTCAATATAGGCACGGATTTGTTCCGCCACCATGATGGCGCAATTGTCTTCAGCTTCGGCTGTAGACGCACCCAAGTGCGGCAAGGCAATCACGCCCGCTTTATGCTGTAGCTCAGGCGAAGGGAAATCGCAGACATAAGCATGGATTTTGCCCGCCTCAATCGCTTCCAACACGGCCTGATCTTCAATAATACCCGCACGTGAGAAATTCAAAATTACGGCGCCATCACGCATAATTTTCAAACGCGAGGGATTGATCATACCTTTGGTCGCATCGACTAATGGCACATGCACTGTCACCATGTCTGACTGATCCAGCAAGTCGTCTACGTTCTTGGCTTGCTTGACCCGTGACGAAAGCTGCCAAGCGTTCTTCACCGTAATACCGGGGTCATAACCAATCACATCCATACCCAGATCCAGTGCTGTATTGGCGACACTGGCACCAATGGCGCCCAAACCAATCACGCCTAGCGTCTTACCTGGCAACTCAAAGCCTTTAAAGGCTTTCTTGCCATTTTCTACTTCGACATTAAAACTATCCGATTCAGGATCAATGGCATTTCCAAATGACCAGGCTTGTGGAATATTGCGCGCGGCCAGAAGCATGCCGGCAATCACCAGCTCCTTAACCGCATTAGCATTGGCACCTGGAGCATTGAAGACAGGTATGCCCTGCGCCGCCATTTTCTCCAGTGGAATATTATTGACACCAGCACCAGCACGACCGATTGCCAGCACAGAATCCGGCACTTCCATATCGTGCATATTGGTTGAACGCAGCAGTATGGCGTTGGGGTTTTCCAGTTCACTGGAGATTTCATACTCAGCTACGGGAAAACGCTCGAGCCCGGCAGGCGCAATATTACTTAGGGTTTTAACTTGTATTTTTGACATGATCTATCCGTTACTACGCTCGAACTCAACCATAAATTCGATCAACTTGTCGACTGACTCTTCCGGCATAGCATTATAAATACTGGCACGCATTCCACCGACCGACCGATGGCCTTTTAAGTAGAACATGTTTTCGGCCTCAGCTTGCTTGAGAAATTCTCCATCAAGATCAGGGTTTGCCAGCGTAAAAGGAATGTTCATCCATGAACGACTGTCTGCACGCACAGGATTTTGATAAAAATCAGAGGCGTCGATTGCGGTGTAGAGCTTGGATGACTTGCGTCTATTAATACTCGCCATCTCAACCAGCCCACCCTTTTCCAGTAACCATTCAAATACCAACCCAGCGATATACCAGGTATAAGCTGGAGGAGTATTAAACATGGATCCAGACTTGGCATGCACATCGTAGTTGAACATTGACGGTGTATCGGTGGGCGCCAGACCAAGTAAATCATCTCGGATAATGACAATGGTCAAGCCCGCCGGCCCAATATTCTTTTGTGCACCAGCATAAATCACGCCGTACTTGTCCACATCCATGGGACGCGACAAAATGGTGGAAGACATATCCGCCACCAAAGGCACATCACCCGCTTCTGGCACGTAATTAAATTCAACACCACCGATGGTTTCGTTAGGCGTGTAATGCAAGTAACACGACCCTTGGTCGACAGTGATTTCTTTTTGTAGTGGAATACAGGTGAAGTTCTGTTCTTCAGTACTCGCAACGACATTGACCTCACAAATACGGGTTGCTTCGGCGATAGCTTTCTTGGACCAGGCACCCGTATTGATATAGCTGGCAGGTTGACCTTGCGACAAATTAATCGGGATCATAGAAAACTGAGAAGTAGCACCACCTTGCAAGAACAACACTTTGTAGTTCTCGCCTATCCCCATCAACTCTCGCAAATCGGACTCGGCTTTTTCAGCAATTGCCATGAAGTCCTTGCCGCGGTGACTCATTTCCATCACTGACATGCCGCTGTCGCGCCAGGCAGAGAGCTCATCTTTGGCACGCGCCAGTACATCAACGGGCAGCATCGCCGGTCCGGCGCTGAAATTAATTGCAGTGTCCATGTGTATCCTTACTTAATTATGCTAATCGGGTGTCACTCTTCTTCAGAGGCATCAGCTGGTGCGTCTTCGTCGGCTGAATCCAGCACATCGATAGATTCAAGTTCAATCAGCTTCTCATCTTTAGTCAAGCGGATCAGAGTCACGCCCTGCGTGTTACGACCGATCACTGAAATATCGCTCACTGCCATACGCACCAGCGTGCCGCCGGTAGTAATCAACATGGCTTCATCGGAATCCTGCACAATTGCAGCGCCCACCAATGGACCATTGCGTTCAGAAACCTGGATACCGATCACACCCTGACCTGCACGATTTTTGGTTGGGAAATCAACCAGACGGGTGCGCTTGCCGAAACCATTTTCGGTGGCCAGCAAGACCTTGTCTTCATCGTTCGTATCAACCACTGCAGCACCAATAACTTTATGCTCTTCCGCAAGCTTGATGCCTTTCACGCCGGCAGCGGTACGACCCATTGGACGCACTTTGTCTTCAGCAAAACGAATGACTTTACCCGAGCTACTGAAGAGCATGATCTCCTGGCTGCCGTTAGTTACCGACACATCAATCAGGCTGTTACCTTCGCGCAAATCCAATGCAATGATGCCATTAGCGCGAGGTCTTGAGAAATCAGTTAACGCTGTTTTCTTGACCCGACCATTTGAGGTAGCCATAAAGATGTAATGATCTTCGGTGAACTCGCGTATCGGTAAAATCGCCTGAATGTGCTCGTCCTCCTCCAGCGGTAAGAGGTTAATTATAGGACGACCACGCGCCATACGAGTGGCGATAGGAATTTCGTAGACCTTCAACCAATAGACTTTGCCGCGACTGGAGAAACACAAAATGGTGTCATGCGTACTGGCGACAAACAGCTTTTCAATAAAGTCTTCGTCTTTAACTTTCGCGGCCGCTTTACCTTTACCACCACGCTTTTGCGCGTGATACTCACTCAATGGTTGCAACTTGGCATAACCAGCGTGTGACAAGGTAACCACCACGTCTTCTTCATTGATCAGATCTTCCAACGTCAAATCCAGACGGGTTTCCTTGATCTCGGTACGACGCTTGTCCTGATATTTATCTTTAACCTCGAGCAATTCCTCGCGAATCAAATTCATCAGGATTTCCGGGCTACCCAGAATTTCCAGATAACCATCGATTTCGCCAATCAATCCACGATATTCATCTACAATCTTGTCTTTTTCAAGACCGGTCAAACGATGTAAGCGCAGATCGAGAATAGCTTGCGCCTGAACCTCGGACAGATAGTAGCCATCTTTCTTTAAACCATACTGATCTTCCAGACCCTCGGGGCGCGATGCTTCAGAACCGGATCGCTCCAACAACTCACTGACTACACCCGCCTTCCAGGCGCGACTGACCAACCCCTCTTTAGCTTCAGCGGGGTTAGCTGAACCTTTAATCAGTTCAATTACCTCGTCTATATTTGCCAACGCAACCGCCAAACCTTCCAGTACATGAGCACGGGCACGGGCTTTGCGCAATTCATAAACAGTCCGGCGGGTAACCACTTCCCGGCGATGACCGACAAAGGCCTCCAACACCTCTTTGAGATTTAACAGGCGTGGCTGGCCATCAACCAACGCAACCATATTGATTC
This sequence comes from uncultured Thiotrichales bacterium, assembly GCA_938042355.1. Classification (GTDB taxonomy): domain Bacteria; phylum Pseudomonadota; class Gammaproteobacteria; order CAZUMV01; family CAZUMV01; genus CALIRD01. The sequence goes on along the minus strand of CALIRD010000132.1, from coordinate 15,506 downwards.
CGAAGACATTCTGTAGCGCAGTCTGCTTGTACAGATTATTCAGGATGACCTCCGAGACTTCGCCACGACGTAGCTCGATGACCATACGCATTCCGTCCTTATCAGACTCATCGCGTAACTCGGTAATACCCTCTACCTTCTTTTCTTTAACCAGCTCGGCAATCTTTTCCAACAAACGCGCTTTATTTACCTGATAAGGTAATTCAGTGACAATGATTGACTCTTTGCCATTCTTCTCATTGGTTTCTATATGGGTACGAGCACGCACATAGATACGGCCCCTGCCTGTTTTATAGGCATCTCGAATGCCTTGGGCACCATTGATCATAGCCGCCGTGGGAAAGTCTGGTCCCGGCAAATGCTCAAGCAAACCTTCGATAGATATTTCAGCCTGATCAATTAAGGCAATGGTGGCATCAATAACTTCAGCCAGATTATGAGGAGGAATATTAGTCGCCATACCCACAGCGATACCGGAGGAGCCATTGACCAGCAGCGCAGGCACACGGGTAGGTAGAACGGTAGGCTCTTCTTCTTTACCGTCATAGTTAGGCTGAAAATCAACAGTTTCTTTATCAATATCGGCCAGAATCTCGGAGGCCAGTTTGGTCATACGACACTCTGTGTATCGATAAGCGGCCGGTGAGTCACCATCAATTGAGCCGAAGTTACCCTGACCGTCTACCAACATGTAGCGCATGGAGAAATCCTGCGCCATCCTGACCAACGCATCATAAGCAGCGGTGTCACCGTGCGGGTGGTATTTACCCAACACATCACCGATAACCCTGGCACATTTCACATACGGTCTGTTCCAGACATTATTACTCTCATTCATGGAATATAGAATGCGACGATGAACAGGTTTAAGACCATCACGCACGTCGGGTAAAGCACGACCAACGATGACACTCATCGCGTAATCCAGATACGACTGACGCATCTCGTCTTCAAGATTTACGGTTAGTAATTCCTTGGCAAAATCCGCCATCTAAATACCCACTATATCGCTACGATAACAACCGTAAATTTTACCATGCAGGGTGCTCACAAGACAGGTAAAAAACCTTCTTTAGAGAGCCAAAAAGTCAATACTTACGGGCAAAGATTGATCCTCTAATGATTTTTCATGGAAATTGTTTTACTATGCGGTTGGATTTGCGAATTCTAGGGGGATATATATACTGTGGAACCGCAAATAAACTGATTTCGATAACCAACAAAAGCGAGAACATAGTCATGAAAAAATGGACATCTAAGTTAACAGCTGTCGCCTTGGCTGCCATGGTTCTAGTGCTAACGGGTTGTGCGTGTAACGCACCTGCTCCTGCACCAGCTCCTGCACCAGCCCCTGCACCAGCTCCTGAGCCCGTACCAGTTGCACCTGCACCTGCTCCGGCCCCTGCACCTGTACAAGCTACTAACGAGCGTCTTACGCTTGGTGGCCAAACATTGTTTGCAACCAACAGCGCTGACCTTACAGCTGCTGGTCGCGCTGCAATCGACAACGTACTGGCTCAACTGGCGACTTTCGACAAGATCGATAGCGTAACAGTCAGTGGCCACGCTGATAGTCGTGGTAACGACGACTACAATCAGGCACTGTCTGAGCGTCGTGCTTCAGCTGTTCGCGACTACATGGTCAACAACGGTATGGACGCAGGTATCCTTAGCGCAGTAGGCATGGGCGAGACTCAGCCAGTAGCCGATAACGCTACCGCTGAAGGTCGTGCTCAAAACCGTCGTGTAGAGATAGATGTTGCCGGATACAAAATCGTCAACAACTAAGCTACAAGTAAAACTAAAAAGCCCCGCGATGCGGGGCTTTTTTTTGCCTGCTTAAAGAGCATCGAATTAATCTGGGCAATCAATCACAAGTCGCTATAATTAGCCAATGAGTAAAAGCAAACTGCCGAACCGAGCGGATCTTATTCTGGATGCACAATACATTCTGTGCAGACCGGAACAAGCACCCCTTCATGACCATTCGATTCTCATCGAAAATGGAAAAATCAGCGGCATTTTGCCAACCACTGATTCTCAACAAATAAGATGCGACAGCCGGGTTAACTGTAAAGAACACCTGCTCTTCCCTGGTTTGATCAACACGCATACTCATTCGCCGATGAGCCTGCTTAAAGGCGTCGCCGACGATCTTGATCTCGAGACCTGGCTCAATCAACACATCTGGCCCTTAGAGGGCGCCCTGATGAGTGAGGAATTTATTAAAGACGGGTGCAATCTGGCACTGGCTGAAATGATCCGCAGCGGCACTACCTGCTTTAGCGATATGTACTTCTTTCCCAGCATAATCGCAGCCTGCGCCAAACAAGCCGGTATGAGGGCCGTCATCGGTCTACCGATACTCGAATTCCCGTCCGCCTGGGCTGAAGATGCTTCAGGTTATATCGAGAAAGGTTTGTTACTTGCTGACGAACTTAACAATGAAGCTCTGCTTCGCACTGCCCTGGCACCCCACTCAACCTATACCGTATCTCCCGAAACGCTGCGTAAAATATCTACCCTGAGTGACGAACTGGAAAAACGCGTGCATATCCATCTACAGGAAACGGCCGCTGAAGTTAAACAGGTGGTATCTCAGTACGGCATGCGACCAATGGAAATTCTAAAAGAAAGTGGCCTGGTCAATCCGCATCTGATCGCTGTCCACATGACTCAATTCACGCAAGAAGATATTGATGAACTTTCAAAGCGCAATGCCAATATCGTTCATTGCCCTGAATCCAATCACAAATTGGCCAGCGGCATATGTGATGTCACCAGCTTGATCAACAATGGCATTAATGTTGCGCTTGGTACCGACGGCTCAGCCAGTAACAATGACTTGAATATGCTGGGTGAAATGCGCAGCGCAGCCTTTACCGCCAAAACTGCCAGCCTTGATGCCACTGCACTGAACGCTCAAGAGGCATTTGCTATGGCCACCACCAATGCCGCGTCAGCCCTCGACCTGAGTAAGCACTGCGGCAGCCTGACAGTAGGCATGAGTGCCGACATCGTCGCCATGGACCTGGACACCATTGAGGCAAGCCCTGTGAACGATCCTCTCTCTCACCTCATCTACAGCGCATCCCGAGAGTCAATCCGTAATGTCTGGGTTGCTGGCAAGCAGCTCTTGCGAGATCGAAAACTCACCACGCTCGATGAAGACGAGCTGCTGGAAAGAGCCAAACACTGGCGCAAACAAATACAGACCACGCAGGCATCATTTAGATGAGTAATATCGATCAGTCCGAACTGGAAAAATTTGATGCCATTGCACAAAACTGGTGGGATCCTGATGGCGAATTCAAACCACTGCATGCCATTAACCCCCTACGTATGAATTTCATTAAGACGCATACCGAAGACTTGCGCGCTAAATCCGTTCTCGATGTTGGTTGTGGCGGCGGCATTTTAAGTGAGAGTCTGGCTCGAGAAGGCGCCAATGTTACGGCTATCGACATGGCCGAAGGTGTACTCAAGATTGCAAAAAGTCATGCGCTTGAACAACAACTTGCTATCGACTACCAACTGTCTACCGCCGAAGATTTTGCTGCCAGGCATGCTGCCAGTTTTGATATCGTCACCTGCATGGAAATGCTGGAACACGTACCTGATCCTGCCAGTGTCGTACAAGCCTGTGCCGAACTGGTTAAGCCAGGTGGACTGGTTTTCCTGTCGACACTCAATAGAAACCTGAAATCATTTTTAATGGCTATTGTCGGTGCCGAGTATGCACTGCAACTGGTTCCGGCTGGCACCCACGAGTACGAAAAATTCATCAAACCTTCCGAACTGGACCGCTGTCTTAGAGCCAATCAACTCAAGTCAATGGATATCACCGGCATACGCTACCACCCTTTGCAACAAAGTTATTCACTTGATCCACGAGACATTGATGTGAACTACCTACTGTGTGCCCGTAAAGATGTCGAATAATACCGCGGCTGTATTTTTTGACCTGGACGGCACGCTGGTTGATACCGCACCCGATATGGTTGGCGCCTTGTTACGCCTCTGCGATGAAGAGCAGCATCCACACCCGGATCTCAAGCGAGCACGCAATGTCGTTTCGGACGGATCACTAGGCCTGGTTAATCTTGCGTTTGGATTGGAACAGGAAACTGAAGACAGAGAACGACGAATCCAACGCTTTCTAGCCTTGTACGCAAAATACATTTGTGAAGACAGCAGTTTGTTCGGTGGTATGGAAGAATTAATCACAGCCATAGAAACTGTCGGTATTCCATGGGGAATCGTAACCAATAAACCAGGCTGGTTGACAGAACCACTGCTCAAGATGCTGGCATTGGATGATCGTATCGTCTGTCAATTCAGCGGCGACTCTTTACCAGAAAGAAAACCCCATCCTGCGCCCCTATTTGCAGCCGCCCAAGCCGCCAATGTGGATCCTGAAGACTGTATTTATCTGGGCGATGCTGAACGCGACATTGCAGCAGGCAACGCAGCCGGTATGATCACACTAACCGCCCTATGGGGCTATATAGAAACCAGTCATACTCCTTCTGAATGGGGCGCGGATGGTCTGCTAGAAAGCCCTGTCGATGCAATCGCATGGTTACAAACTTGATTATCGAGTCCAAAGCAAAAAGATTGGCGTATAATCAGTAACTATACGTACAGGTTTGATTAGACCACTTATCATGATCAAGAAAGCGCTGCATAAGGCAATCAATTTCCCCGGCAAATTACTGGTCAAATTTCTGACCAGGCCGAACAAAGATTACGTACGCTTTTCTGTACACGAGGCCGACACGCTGGCGAAGGTAATCCAGCCTGGTGACATTTTATTGGTGGAAGGAAATCAATGGCTCAGCGGCGCGATAAAGTATCTCACTCAATCCACCTGGTCACATGCGGCTATTTGTGTTGGCAACATTATTGCCCCGGAAGAGAGTAAAGACGATCCAAAAATCTTAATTGAAGCTGATATCCGTAGTGGCATTGTTGGTGTACCACTTTCAAAATACAGCAGTTTTAACACACGTATCTGTCGACCGGTAAACATGACGTCGGATGATAAATCCAAAGTCATCAACTACGTGATGAAGCATCTGGGTGATGCTTATGACACACGCAATATTCTGGATCTGGCTCGCTATCTGTTACCCACACCACCCATACCAGCACGTTTTCGACGCCGCATGATTTCTTTAGGCAGCGGCGACCCTACGCGCGCTATTTGCTCATCGTTGATCGCACAAGCCTTTCAACGGGTGAAATACCCCATTATCCCCTCTACCTGGCCCAAAGATAAAAACGATGCCCGTACTATCTATAGCATTCGTCATCATAGTCTTTTCACGCCAAGCGACTTTGATCTTTCACCCTATTTTGAAATAGTAAAACCCACTCTTGCAACAGGTTTTGATTACCACTCGATGCAATGGGCAGACAATACCCAACAATTTGAAATGCTGAAGAGCCAAAATGCGTCTGACGACCATCAGGCTAAAGGTAAGTGAGCGCAACACCGGAGCAGCAGCAAGCTGCAAAAATTGAAGAAAATGATCTGCCCGGCAGCGCTTTTCATTACAGTTACGCACGCCTGCCTGCCGCACAACTGACACAAATCAACAGTCTTTTTGCCCTGCATCAACAACTCACTGCTGTCGCCACAGAAATCTCGGAGAAAAATGTGGCTTATACCAAGCTGCATTGGTGGTCAGAAGAAATCGAACGATTGCTTAAGCAACAAGCCAGACATCCGATCACCAAACAGCTGTCCAATCAACTGATTGCCAATGAGCATCCGCAACTACTCGAACAGTTACTGGGTGCCGCAAAAATGGATCTGGATTATGACAGCTACCCCAATTATCTAACGTTATGCCAGTACTATGATGCTGGCATGGGCAGCTTGATGACAGCCGTTAGCTATACGCTGGGTGAGGTTGACAGTGAGTTTGGTCTGCATCTGGGCCGTGCTATCGCCCAAACACAAAGACTGCAACGTTTAGCAACGGACTTACATCTTGGCCGGCTCTATATTCCTATCAGTGATCTGAAAAAATTTGGGCTGGAAGCTGAATCCTTCAGAGCAAGAAGCCAACCTGAAAGTAATCGAGAGCTACTCGACTTTATGATTGCTCGCTGTCAATCCGAGTTCACCACTGCTTTTAACGCGCTCGATCAGAAAAGTGCAAACATCCAACACGCCAACCTCGCCTATGCCAGAATTCATCTGGCACTTTTAAAGAAAATAAAGTCCAATGGGTTAGAATGCATGCAGTCTAGGCTTGAGCTAAGCCCGTTACGCAAGATGTTTATTGCCCTGTTTACCAATCCAGAAAAAACCCTAAACACAAGACAAACATGAATAATCAAAAACTACTCGCCTTCACACCGTCTGAAAATGAATATCACGATCAGGTCATACTGATAACCGGGGCCGGTGAAGGCATTGGACAGGCACTTGCTCTCGCCTGCGCTAAATTTGGAGCGACGGTCGTACTCATTGGTGAAGAAACCAAAAAGCTCGAAGCAGTCTACGATGCAATCGAACAGCAAGGAAGCCCTCAACCCGCCATATACCCAATGAACTTTGCAGGCACCAACGCTAATGACTTCCAGGTGATGGCAACTACCATAGAGGAGCAACTGGGTGGTATTGATGCGGTAGTGAGTAATGCTGGCTGGATAGGTGGCTTTCGCCCCTTCCAACAAGTTCAGGTTGATGAGTATATGAAAATAATGAACATCAATTTACATACCCCTTTCTGGTTAGCACACAGCTGCATACCTCTATTGCAAAAATCGAATCATGGTCGTTTGTTATTTTCGACTCACTACGCCAATCGCGCCTATTACGGTCCCTTTGGCGTAGCAAAAAATGGAATTGATGGTTTGATTGATATTCTCGCCCATGAATTTTCCGGCGAGAATGGTATTCGTGTAAACGGTATTGACAGCGGGCCGATCAATACCCAAATGCGGCGCTCACATTTTCCTGGTGAAGATTGGGACAAACTGTCGGATCCGGAAACTATCCTTCCTGCCTATCTACAACTTCTAAGTAATGACAGTAACGAGATAAGTGGAGAAAATTTCAGACTATAACTGGTCGCTTAACGCCTGTTTCTAATCGCTCGCTTGCCATCTGAGTTAGTAGGAACCGGCAATCCGGCTTCGGCATAGATAGCGCGCATTTCATGGGAATTGAGTTCACGCCATTTTGCGGGCTGCAATTCTCGCTCAAGACGAACGGGCCCGTAACGTACCCGGATCAGTCGGCTGACTTTATGTCCTTGAGAACCCCACAAGCGACGCACTTCCCGCTTCTTTCCTTCGCGCAAGGTCACGTGATACCAATGGTTGGCCGAGCCTTCACTGGAAGAACCTGCATGAATATCATCAAACCTGGCAACATAACCATCAATCTTTACGCCTTCCTTCATCGCTTGTAGCGATTCTTTACTGGCCTTGCCTAACACTCTGACAGCATATTCGCGTTCAATACCGGAAGAGGGATGCATCAAGCGATGCGCAAGCTCACCATCATTGGTGAAAATCAATAAGCCCACGGTGTTAATATCGAGTCTACCGACAGCAACCCAGCGACTGGTTTTCATCACTGGTAGTTTATCAAACACAATTGGACGTCCTTGAGGATCACTACGACTCACTACTTCACCTATCGGCTTGTGATACATAATCACGCGGGGTTTGAACTGCTTAACCGAATGCAGGCTGAGCGACTTACCCCGCAAGGTCAATGCATCATCGGCATCTGCCTGATCTCCGGGTGTTGCAATTTCCCCGTTTACAGTGATCAGGCCTTCCTGCAACCAACGATCAACCTGGCGACGAGAACCGTAGCCAGCTCTGGATAGAAGTTTTTGAATCCTTTCTGTCATCTCTATTTGTTATATTTTTTATATTTTCTTTGCGACATAAAAAAGGCCGACATTAGTCGACCTTCAGAAGTACATTCGGGATGGTATTAGCTATCGCTGAATCCGCGTTCAATACTTTCACGACGCTGTTTGGCATCGATAGACAGGGTAGCGGTTGGTCGAACCAGAATGCGTTCAAGACCGATCTCATCTCCTGTATCCTCACAGTATCCATAACTGCCATCCTCAATTCTGGCCAACGCTTCATCAATCTTGCTCAGCAACTTGGCCTCTCTCTCCCTGATGCGTAATTCTAACCAGCGTTCTTCTTCGAGACTGGCCCGATCATTGTCATCAGCTTCCCTGTCTTGATTCTGCAAGTTCTCACTTGTTTCCTTCAAGCTCTCTATTATATCTTGTTTTTGCTGCATCAGACGTTCTTTGAAGAACTCGAGCTGCTCTTCATTCATATAATTTTTTTTAGCTTGTCTGAGAATCGACTTTTCTGTTAACACTGCATTTCCTCACAACTGCTGAAGGTTCAAAATCCCGCGAGCGGAATTTCAGAAGCGGCGTAACATAACAACAATCGCCTTTGTTTACAATTGCTTTATTCGGAAATTGGCTTGAAACCTGTCAAAACCTGCTAAACGCCTCATAACCAGTCAAATAAACGTAGTAATTAATGATAGATATCAGTGAGTTATCATGTGATCAATGACTGAGTTACAGGTGCGAATAGTTACCAAGGTTTACCGCATGAGTGTCCTTGATTTCTTCCATTACCACGTAACTGGTTGATTCCTGAACCCCGGGTAAGGACAATAATGTCTCTCCTAAAAGACGTCGATATTCATCCATATCGGCTACTCTGGCCTTTAGCAAATAATCAAAATTTCCGGAGACCAGATAACACTCCTGAATATCGTCGAGAACCCTGGCAGCTTTGGCAAACTCTTCAAACACGTCTTCTGCTGTACGTGACAATCGAATCTGCACGAACACAACCAATGCTGCACCCAGTTTGTCGGGAGATAGATCGGCGGTATAGCCTTTAATCACACCCTCTTTCTCAAGACGTTTGACTCGATCAATACACGGTGTTGTGGTGAGACCGACCTCGCGCGCTAAATCTGTATATGACATTCTGCCATCTCGTTGTAGCTGCTTGAGTATTCGCAAATCGAGTTTATTAAGCTTAATAGTCTGCATATTTTTACTAATTCAGGTGTATTTTTTGATATTGATAAATTTTTCAGATGATAGCACTGTATTTTTATTTATATACAGATAATTTACTGGATAAACCCGGGTAATATCTCATGCAGCATTGATTATAAAAAGGACTGGTAAACATGTTGATTGGCACCCCGAAAGAAATTAAAAACCATGAGTACCGCGTTGGTCTGACACCCGCCAGCGTGCAAGAGCTAGTTAGCCACGGACATCAGGTCATCATCGAGACCGATGCCGGTGCCGGCATCGGTGCAAATGATCACGACTATGAAGCGGCAGGGGCAAAAATCCTTACATCCGCCGCAGAAATATTTGCACAGTCAGAGATGATCATAAAAGTTAAAGAACCTCAGCCAGATGAGTGCAAGATGTTGCGTGAAGATCAGATTCTCTACACCTATTTACACCTTGCGCCAGATCGCGTGCAAACAGAGTTGCTAATCAAATCCGGGGCGGTTTGTATTGCCTATGAAACCATTACCGGTCCCGATAACAGTCTCCCCTTATTGGCCCCGATGAGCGAAGTCGCTGGTCGTCTGGCGGTCCAGGCTGGTGCACACTGCCTGGAAAAACCACAATCCGGACTGGGCATACTCCTGGGTGGCGTACCCGGGGTTGCACCGGCAAGAGTTCTAATCATTGGTGGCGGTATAGTCGGTGACAATGCGGCGGTCATTGCTCGTGGCATGGGCGCAGAAGTGACTATTCTGGACCGCTCGGTACCACGCCTGCGAGAGCTTGATAACAAGTACCAGGGTACGGCTCGCTGCCTGTACTCCAACACAGCCACAATTGAAGAAGAGCTGGCCACAACCGACATGGTTGTTGGCGCGGTGTTAATTCCTGGAGCAGCCGCACCAAAATTATTGAGTCGTACGATGATCAGTAATATGAAGGCCGGGAGTGTCGTCGTAGACGTGGCGATAGATCAGGGTGGCTGCTTTGAAACGTCTAAAGCCACCACTCATGCTGAACCCACGTATATAGTGGATGATGTCGTACATTACTGCGTCGCCAATATGCCAGGTGCCGTACCAAAGACTTCAACTTACGCATTGAATAACGCCACTCTGCCGCATGCACTCTCAATAGCCAATCACGGCTGGAAGAAAGCACTGGCTAATGATGACGATTTACTCAATGGCTTGAATGTCTGTCATGGCAAGGTTACCTATCAAGCTGTCTCTGATGCACTAGATCTGACCTATACACCTGCGCATGAGATGGTTTGAACTATTGATGCCATTTGATTCAGCTATTTAAGAGGTAATAACCAACTCAACTCTAAACAGCATCTTCGTCTGATATAATTTTTATACATTATGAACACAAGGATCACCCATGAAAACCAGAGCTGCTGTTGCCTTTGCCGCTGGCAAACCCCTTGAAATTGTTGATGTAGAATTAGGCGGTCCTCAGGCTGGTGAAGTTTTGATTGAGATCAAAGCTACCGGTGTTTGTCATACCGATGCCTTTACCTTGTCCGGTGATGATCCCGAGGGTGCTTTCCCGGCCATTCTGGGTCATGAGGGTGCCGGCGTTGTAGTTGATGTTGGCGCCGGTGTCACCTCGGTTAAAAAAGGTGATCATGTTATTCCTCTGTACACCCCTGAGTGTCGTGGCTGTGATTTTTGTCTGCATCCTAAAACCAATCTATGTCAGTCGATTCGTGAAACCCAGGGTCAGGGCTTGATGCCGGATGGCAGCAGCCGTTTTTCTATCGACGGTGAACCCATCTTGCACTATATGGGTTGTTCGACCTTTTCAAACTTTACCGTCTTGCCGGAAATAGCGGTGGCAAAAATTCGCGAGGATGCTCCTTTTGATAAAGCCTGCTACATCGGTTGCGGCGTTACCACCGGTGTGGGGGTCGTGGCGTTTGATGCCAAAGTTGAGCCCGGTTCAAATGTGGTTGTGTTTGGACTTGGAGGCATTGGACTCAATGTCATCCAGGGCGCAAAAATGGTGGGTGCGAACAAAATTGTCGGCATTGATCTGAATAATGATCGTAAAGGTATAGCTGAAAAATTTGGTATGACCGACTTCATTAACCCCAATGATGTAGAAAACGTCGTAGATTCCATTATTGATATCACAGGTGGTGGCGCCGATTACAGTTTTGAATGTATCGGTAACGTCAATACCATGCGACAGGCACTGGAATGCTGTCACAAGGGCTGGGGCGAGTCATTCATTATCGGTGTCGCTGGCGCTGGCCAGGAAATCTCCACCCGCCCCTTTCAACTGGTTACCGGGCGCGCATGGAAAGGCACCGCCTTTGGTGGTGCGCGCGGACGTACGGATGTCCCTAAAATAGTCGACTGGTATATGGACGGAAAAATTAATATCGATGACTTGATTACGCACACTATGCCACTCGATAAAATCAATGACGCCTTCCATCTCATGCACGAGGGTGAGTCAATTCGCTCAGTTGTCATCTACTAATGGAACAAGTCAGCAATAACCTGATGTTTGGTGGTGAACAACGACGCTATCAACATCGTTCAAGTGAACTCAATTGCGACATGCACTTTTCGATATTCCTGCCTCATCAGGCACGTGAAGCCAAGGTACCACAGGTTTACTGGTTATCAGGCCTGACCTGTACTGATGAGAATTTTGTGCAAAAAGCAGGCGCCCAACAATATGCAGCTGAGCATGGTGTTGCCATTATCGCGCCCGACACCAGTCCCAGAGGTGAAAGGATTCCTGATGACGAAGACGCTGCCTGGGATTTTGGTCTGGGAGCTGGATTCTATATCGATGCAACAAAAAGTCCCTGGTCAAAAAATTACCGGATGTACAGTTACATTACTTCCGAGTTACCCGCGTTGATCAATAAAAACTTTCCGGTAATTCCAGACAGTGTTTCGATTATGGGTCACTCAATGGGTGGGCATGGGGCGCTAACGATCGCTTTGAAAAATCCGGGGCACTATCAATCCGTTTCAGCCTTCGCTCCCATATGTGCACCGACACAGTGCCCCTGGGGCCACAAAGCATTTGGCAATTACATCGGGCCTGATCAATCAGAATGGTCACAACATGATACCTGCGAATTAATTTCCGCTAGCACAGAAAAATTACACTTACTGGTTGACCAGGGCAGCGGGGATAATTTTCTGGAAGAGCAATTAAAACCGGAGTTACTCGAGAAGGCTTGTAAAAACAATGACCATCCGCTGACACTACGCATACAGCAAGGTTATGATCACAGCTATTTCTTCATTGCTTCATTTATGCGAGATCATATCGAATGGCATACAAAACACCTTAAATCCTGATATTTGAAAAACGTCATATCAATAACTACTGACGCTGCATAAAGATGGTGACCTCTGCCATAACCAGGCCAAACTTGCGAATATAAGAACGATTCATCAGGGTGTTTTCATTAAACGCCCACATCCAGTCATCAAAAGCTACTCGGTAGACCTTACCCCCTACTGGTAAGTCCATTTGATAGCGCCAATTCAGCGCATTGCCAAACACAACCGCATTGGCTTCACCGGTAATATCACTTGCTGTACCGGTATATACGTTAGTCGACTGTTCTGTGATCGTCCAGATTCTGTGTTTGACACCATCTCCAACGCCATAGTTAAAGGTTTCATCCAGCGTCGTGATTTTTCCTTCATTAGTTCCTTTAATATCAACAATAAAACGCTGCACCACATCGCCTGAACGATTTTGAACAATACCCCACGCTTTAACCTGACCATCAAAAAATTCGGGTAAGTTAAATCTTGGCGAAACATCGGTATAAGAAGGTCCATCGATTGATGATGCACACGCAGATAAACCAAGCAGCAACAAAATTGGCAACACTAATTTCATAATGAGTTCCTTTATCATTGAAATCAAAATAACCTAAATCTGTTCAAAAACCCATTACTGACAAAATCGTAATGTAAAATATTTTTGACATCATGGTTATCGTCAATTACACTGCATGTTAAATATTTTTTACATATGGAGCAGGTCTACTATCATGTCAAATTACATCAGAATGGTCATTCTGCTCTCTGGCGGTTTATTACTCTTGCTCGGATGGCATTTTGCAACAGTATTTGGCTATCTGGGCACGGCCCCGGAGACAAGGGCTGATTTTTTTATTCGCCTGGGGATTTTTGTCGGTGCCTTGGTAGTGCTATCTATCGTGAGTGCCTCGGTCATGATTAAGAGTGGCAATGAAGATGAGCTGGATCCAGACGAGCGTGAAAAAATTGCTGAGCTGAAAGCTGAGCGTAATGGCAGTGTATTTGTCATGATATCCATGATCATTTTGCTGTGGTTTATCTTACAACCCATGTCGCCTATGGCTATTGCCAACTCAATACTCGGCATTATATGCCTGGGCGAAGTAATTAAAATCACCACCGGTTTATTCTACTTGCGTAAAGGCGTCTAGCGATGTCTAAACAAAACACGATTACCAATCATGTGAAAAGATTCCGTGAAATGAACAATGGTATGAGTCAGGCTGAGTTGGGAAAAATTGTTGGTGTGACCAGACAAACCATTATTGCCATCGAACAAAACCGTTATTCACCGAGTCTTGAAAGTGCCTTTCGAATTGCTGCAGTTTTCAATACACCCATCGAAGAAATATTTCAATGGCAAGAAAATGAGTCATAATGCCAAGAGCGAGAAAAACCTGCACAAAAATGCAGATATATTGTAGTAGACTAAATCAATAAATTCTTTCCAATGGAGACCTCAATGACCTCATACAAACTGTCCTATTTTGATATTGATGGCGGTCGAGCTGAACATGTACGTATCGCCTTTCATGCAGCTGGCATGGAGTTTGAAGATCATCGAATAGACTTTCCGCAATTTGCCGAGTTACGAAGCAAAACCCGGTTCAATGCAGTACCGGTATTGGAGATTGATGGCGCACAAGTGACACAATCCAACGCCATGTCCAGATTTATTGCCAAGCAAGCCAATCTTTATCCTGTTGATGATTTACAGGCACTTTATTGCGACGAAGTGTTGGGCGCGATGGAAGATCTTACCTGGCATGTAACAAAATCTTTTGGTCTTGAAGGCGATACCTTGAAGAGTGCACGTGAAGAACTGCTGGCTGGCCCAGCAACCACCTTCTTTCGTGGACTTGATGAACTACTAACGCGCGGTGGTGGCACCTACTTCGTGAATGACCAGCTCAGTATTGCTGACATCAAGGTATATATTCAGGTGACATGGTTTTCCAATGGCTCATTGGACCATATACCAACCGACTTTATTGACAACCTGGCTCCTCGTTTAATGGAGCATCATCAACGTATTGAGAATGAAGATATTGTCAAAGCGTATTATGCAAGTAGAGCGTAATCTACATTTCTCTGTCTTGATTAGTCTATTACTTCTCAATGACAAGTAAATGGTCTTTTTGTCTCTGCGTATGCCTGTTACTCGGGGCTTGTAGCAGTCAAACAGAGCCTGTTGTCGAACCCATGCCTCTTGAAAGCAATGAATCATTTGACTCACTTAGTGCTGAAGCACAAGATCCACTGAAACTGACTGAAAGCACTTTTCCTGCCGGTAAACGCTTCGATTATGGACCAGCTAAAAACACGGTCATGCACGTGGTGGGAGTTAGGTTTGATGATGTGCTAAACCTTAGAAAAGCACCTGGCGCCAATGCAGAGCTGGTAACCAGTAAAGCACCCGGACCGCTTCCCTTCCCTCAGCTTCTCTCACTAGGCTCTGGTTGGTTACTGGATAACGGAGCTGCGTGGTGGCACGCAGAAATTAATGATCCGGGAAATGCACGTCATGGTTTGCATGTCTGGGCGCATACAAACTATCTCAAGCCACTGGCAGCCGCCAGCAATAAGACTAACGCCATCGTGCAAATTATTGGCTCTGACTATTCAGGAGTAGAAAACCTCAAACAAAAACTGCTCCAACTTCGATCTGGTGATTCCAGCTCAATCAAGATCGTCGTTAGCCAGGATGAAATGGGGCTGGATGCGAGCGGCGGTTCAGTACAAATTGAACTACTGGGATATAAAGATGACTCTGTCTATGGTGAGATCTTCTACTTCACCTTTACCAATCAGTGGGATAACAGCAAAGCTAACGATCGAAAAATTACAGGCCAGCAAATTGGACAAATATTAGTGACGCCTGTGTGCCAGCGCGGTGTATCCGATGGTTTGTGTCTGTAACACGACTCTGGAGCAACCGGCAAGAAAGTACTTTTAAGCATCGCGCGAACACCATTTTCGCAGCAATTCACAACAAAACACATATCTTTCCGATACCTGGGCTGAATAACCTGTAGAGTAGCTTGCCTAGTGTACTCATTATTCGTTCATTGATGACTCACATTATTCTCTGGAATATCTATCAGCACTTACCGCGTGCAGTACAACACGATCGAATTTGGTGATCAGG
>CALIRD010000131.1 GCA_938042355.1 uncultured Thiotrichales bacterium | reverse complement strand
ATCCAGGAATATGATGCGTATGTTGCTTTCACCATTGATTTTACTGTTAATAATATTGGTGAAAGTGGAAACGAAGTCGCTGAATGTAAACCGTAGATTCATTCGATCCGGTCTTTCTTCGTCGGTCCTCCATTCTTTGTATGAGTAGGCAACTATCGATGCATTCGGGTTAACACCGACGATTCCGAGTTCGTTTTCTTTTCTTGCGCCCATCAATCCAGCGTATAGTGTACTTTCTCTGGCGATGAAGAGACGATCCTGGATTCTGTTATACCCGGTTTCTGCTCCCGAGCCTGTAGTATCTAAATCCTCATGGCGAAAAATACCATCACCTAATACTGCGATAACGGTATCTCCAGTGCCCTCGGTAATTTCCCATGCTTCGGTTGCATCTATATCTGCATCGGGCAAGCCATCCAGCTGACCGGTGTTTTCCAATGCCCATTGATCGGGGAATAACGGGTCATTCGGAGTATTTTCGTTCAGATTCATTTTCCCAGAAATCGATCTACCCTTGAATTGATCAGTCAAGTGGATGAGTTCTGACTTTGCTATCGAAGAGTGATAGATATAGTCAGGATTCGCATATTTAACCAACCCGGATCCGCGCAGTGCGTTAATCGCGCCTATCGGGTCAACACCTTCATCCACTCTCAGAAAGTCTATCGAACGATCAATGTTGGGTGAGTCGAGTGACAGGCTGTGTTCGCGAGTTGCACCGATGGTCATCAGAAAAGCATCAATATTAGTAAAGCCTTGAAGATTTTCTGTTGCTTCAATTTCTTCTGCGGTTTTAAAGCGAACAATGATGCGACTTGGGTGCATCGTTTCGGTCACATTTTCATCGAAACCATTTTCAGCCAACAGGCCTTGGGCATCTGTTTGAGCGAAGTTTGGCTGCATGGTCATGCAGCCAATAAGGCCAGCCAAAACCAAGTATGGTGATTTCAGAAATTTCATGTCTTTTCCCCGTTAAGCGTTTATTCACTATCGAGGCATCCTGCGTTGACATGCTTCCTTGCATGCGATCATGGTCTGATCTTGTCTTTAAATTTCGATCCGAGTTGGTCGGAACTTTGAATAAACGGTATTAAATTATCGATTAACGGTGTGATATAAACACAATCGGGTGTAGGAATGCAATATTTATTTCGCTCGTCTAGTACTTAAGTACCTGATTAACCAGTATATTCCTACAAATTCACTGTTTTTGTCTGATGCTTATCGAAATCGCCTTATTATCGGACGCAATCAATATCTCATTTTCTTGTAAGGTACAGCTTAGTTTCATGCTTCGTTCCAGAATTGAGTCCAGATCTTCGTCAGCGGGCAGCAGCATTTCCCATATTGTCAGATTTTTATAACGTGACAGTACCGTTTGTTGTTGCTCCCACCAGACCGCAAACGCACGTGGTTCATAACCGTAGAGTCGTACCGCTTTTGAGCGGCCGCAGGCTTTGGCGATGCGACGCTCTTCGGGTTGCCCCAAGTCAATCCATAAATCGATTTCATCACTGAGTGTTTTTTCCCATAAGTCTGGTTCGTCATCGGTACTGATACCTTTGGTAAAGCTCAGTGTTTCACTGACATTTGCAATAAAGACAAATAGGCGACAGAGCATGCGCCGTGTCGTTTCGGACGGGTGACAGGCAAGGGTGAGATGGTGTGATGCATAGTAATGGCGGTCCAGGTCAGCAATCTCGAGCTGAGCCTTGTAGATGGTAGATTTTTGCGCCATTACTCTTTCAGTGAGATACGACCAATCCAGATATCTTTATACATGATCCAGTCACAGGCAAAGCTGCGCAAGGGGTGTTGAAAAGTGGCGGGTTTGTTTTTTTCAAAAATGAAGTGGCCCAGCCAGGCAAAGCCATAGGCACAGATAAACGCTGTTGCTATGTATTGCCATTGCAGCGTCAATAAAAAACAACACAGTAAAATCAGAGCACAACTGGTCCCCAGAAAATGCAAACGACGATTGGTTACGTCAGCATGCTCGCTTAAGTAGAACGTGTAAAAGTCATCAAGACTGGTGAAGGTTTGTTTTTCCATACTACTAGTCTACCTTGCCTTGCAGTTAATAATCGACGGGTTTGCGTCGTAATGCCTTGTTTTTTCCGTGTTTGGTTTTCTTGTCCAAGCGCCTTTTTTGAGAGGAGCGGCTGGGCTTGGTCTTGATTCTGTGTTTATGTTGCTTGAGGCAACTCTCAATAAATTCAGTTAACCGTTCAATCGCATCCCGACGGTTACGTTCCTGGGTACGATGGCGCATCGCTTTGATCACGATAACGCCTTCAGCAGTTATACGGTTGTCGTTACTGCGCAAAACCCGCTGTTTCTGAAACTCCGAGAGGCTGGATTTATTTACGTCATAACGTAAATGTATCGCCGTAGCGACTTTGTTGACGTTTTGCCCACCAGCACCACTGGCGCGTATTGCCTGCCATTCGATATCGTCTGCGGGCAATCGTAAATTGTTGGTTTTGCCACTCATGACATCAGTGTAGCGTGAGAGTGGTGTCGTTGTCGTGAGCGGTTTAACTCTCCGCGGCTTTGGGTAATGACTTTGCCAATACCAAATAACCTACAATTCCTGAGGCAATTGAGCCGATAATGATACCTAGACGTTCGTCAAACAGTAGATTCACGTCCGTTTCTTCAAACGCCAGAGAGCCGATAAATAAACTCATGGTGAAGCCAACACCGCAAAGTGCTGCAGTTCCATACAATGACCCCATATTCATTCCTTGTGGCAGTTTTGTCATGCCAGCTTTAACCGCCAACCAGCAAAGTCCAAAAATGCCGACCTGCTTCCCGACAAACAAACCTAACGCTACCCCCATGGGTACATTATGAAATAACTGTTCTGTTTGAAAGCCTTTCAAGCTGATGCCGGCATTGGCAAAAGCAAAGACTGGCAAGACGAAATAGGCAACCATCGAATGTAAATCATGCTCCAGATCCTTGGCGGGTGACTCCTCAGGATTGATATGACTGCGCATCGGTATAAACATCGCCAGAATAACGCCAGCCAGTGTGGCATGAACGCCTGACTTGAGCATCGACACCCACATAATCGCACCAATAAACAGATACATACTGGTAGATTCAATTTTTCTGCGGTTCATTAAAAACAAAATCGCAGTACAAATTGCTGCGGCTATCAGTGCGTACATCGAAATCTTGGCCGTGTAAAAAAAGGCGATAATAAGTATCGCGCCTATATCATCGAAGATAGCCAGTGAGGTGAGAAATATTTTTATTGATACAGGCACGCGAGAGCCCAATAAGGCTAGAATACCTAGCGCAAAAGCGATATCTGTAGCTGCCGGTATCGCCCAACCCTTCATGCCCACCGGGTCTGCATGGTTAAAATAGATATATATCAACGCCGGCACAAGCATGCCGCCAATTGCACCGACACCGGGTAAGATGATGTTTCGCGGATCAGATAATTCACCTTCCAGCAGTTCTCGTTTTAATTCCAGCCCAACCAGAAAAAAGAAGATAGCCATCAAGCCATCGTTAATCCAGAGTAGTAGTGGTTTGGCTATTTCAAGACCGCCAATGCGAATTTCTACAGGCGTATCTAAAAGCAAGGCGTAGTACTTATCCAGCGGTGTGTTGGCAATAATGAGCGCCGCTGCGGCAGCAATCATAAGCAATATGCCACCGGATGATTCAAGTTTTAAAAAGCGTTTGATGAAGGTTTGGTTGGGCATGAGTAAATCCAGAATGCAGTGTGCCTATAATAGCTTCTGCCCTTTTGTAAGACTAGAAATCGCGATAAATAAACCGATAAAAATGTGTGTCTCTCGTTTTATGAAAACCAAGCACATTGGTTACTAATAGGATATATTCTGTCCATCTCTAGAATGTTGTTTATTCATGGCCCTACTAATTACTGATGAATGCATCAATTGCGATGTCTGTGAGCCGGAATGCCCCAATTCGGCAATCTATGCAGGCGAGCTTATCTATGAAATTGACCCCGATAAATGCACCGAATGTGTCGGTCACTTTGACGAACCACAGTGTGTAGTAGTTTGCCCGGTAGATTGTATTCCCAAAGATCCGGATCATCCTGAAACCGAGCAGCAACTATTGGTGAAGTATGAATTATTAACTAAAGATTCCATTGATGCCTAGATTGAACATGCTCGAGTGACCTAAAAGGTACACTCGAGCACACCCAGGATAGCGGTTAGAGAGAGGACTGGAGGGGGGTAGTACTGCTCTTGTCACCGTGAAGACATATTATGGCGCTCCAGTATTGTCTACAAACGATTTGAATTATTTTGATAGGTGAAAATATCTCATCTATTCAAATCAAAAAATACCGGGCAGTCTTGCACGGTATTTTTTGTTGTTCTAGAGGATTTTATTGAATGGCTGCGATAAGAGCCAGGTTTTTTTCACTCGCCACAATCAACTGTTGGCGATATTTTTTAGGTTTAGTGTAATAGTTAATACCTGTTGTGGCATAGTTTCTAGATGAAGATGCGAGTTGTTTTGCTGTTTCACAAGCTTGCTGGGCGGAATCTAGCTTGCCTGATTTTAGAAAGGCTACACAGAGACTGATATTCTCAGCAGCTCTTGTGTAAGGAGAATTATTTATCTTTGTTTTGCGAGAAGCAAGTTTGATTGCCTTATCGTAGTTACCATCAAGTACAGCGTTGCTACTCTGTAATCCAAGAATTACAAAAGCTTCGTTGGCTTGTGGTATGTTGGCCATTGCAGGTGCTGTAAATACTGAAGTCAGTATCAGTGCGAATAGTAAGTGTTTTGTGTTAATCAGTTTCATCATAGTCTCCGAAGGTCAGTGTTAAGATTTGTTTGGCTTACAGATATAAGATATTCCTGGAGTGATCATCTGACAAAGGAGAAGAATTATTCGGACAGATGAAAAAAATTCACACTGCGTATTTTCAAAAAATAGTCATCACCCAATCAATAAAAATTTGTATTTCCTGAGCTTTGTTATTATCTGAGTCCCAGCTCAAATAATAGTTATCTTCTGTTTTGAGTGCATGTTCATGAGTTTGAATTAATGTGTTTGAATCAATCCATTTACGCACAAGGTTTTTTGGTCCCATGGCGACACCTAAGCCTTGTTCGGCAGATTTTATAACCGCTGCCATACTTTCTAGCACCAAAATTTTGGTCGTGTTACTGGATTTATAATTGGTTTGCGCAAGCCATTTTTTCCATGAATTGGGTCGTTGGTGATGAATAATGAGTGTTTTTTCAGCAAAAGGATCTGCTTGGTTAAAGTCGATTTCATAGGAGGGTGCTGAAACGGGAACCAGAATTAATGGGAATAGTTTTTTGGCGCTAACATGCTTGGGTTTTTTCTTGCGCAATAAAATTGAGAGATCTGCCGATTTATGATGTTTATCTGGACGTCCAACTTGTGTGTCTAGATGGATGTCAATTTTCGGAAATTGGGTTGTGAACTCTGATAATCGCGGAATAAAAAATTCAGTTGATAGAAATGGTGGGAGTACCATCTTAAGTAACACCCGATTGCCACTGGAGAGTGAATTTATTTCAGCATAGATTTGATTAA
>CALIRD010000130.1 GCA_938042355.1 uncultured Thiotrichales bacterium | reverse complement strand
ATCAGTGAGGTTTCCGAGCTGGATCTGCAAACCCAGGCCTTGTTGCAGTCCGTACTGGAAAAGAAGAGTTTTGTGCGTGGCGGCAGTGGCGAAAGTGTCGCTTTGGATGTACGTATCATTTCCTCTACCCAGCATGATCTGAATCAACGCATCAGTGACGACAGTTTTCGTGAAGACTTTTACTATTTACTCAACGTGGTGCCTTTACGTGTACCAGCCTTACGGGAGCATCCCGAGGATATCCCCGAGTTGTTGAATTACTACGCAGAGCACTATGTTAATCAGCAAGGCATGAACTATCGGCATTTCACCCTCGCGGCTCAGAATTATCTACGTTACTACAGCTGGCCAGGTAACGTGCTACAGCTTAATAATCTGGTACAACGCCTGTTGGCTATTGGTGACGGAGAAGAAATTTCCCAGGATGAGGCTGAAGAAGCATTGATGTCTGACCGGGTGGCTCTGGCGCAGGGTGGTGCTATCGGCTTGCTGGATGCAGTACTGGATTTACCGTTGCGTGAAGCGCGCGAGGCGTTTGAAAAAGAATATTTGATTCGACATCTTGAAAAGTGTCATGGCAATGTCAGCCGTTTAGCTGAAAGGGTTGGCATGGAACGTACGCATCTATACCGTAAAATGCGTGCCCTGGGTGTAACCCCGAAAAAGAAGTAAGCAAGCACAGATTGTCGTAAGGACGAATCCATGAATATATTGATATTGGGTGCAGGTCAGGTCGGTTTTTCTCTGGCACGTTTACTCTCGGGCGAAGATAATGATGTCACGGTGGTTGATCAGAATCGTGATGTCTTGAGAGATTTACGCGATCGCTATGATTTGCGCACCGTCGTCGGCCATTGTTCCCATCCTGATGTGCTGGCGCAGGCCGGTGTTGCCGATACGGATATGGTGATCGCCGTGACCAATAGTGACGAAATCAATATGGTCGCCTGTCAGGTGGCCCACACCTTGTTCAATACCCCCAAGAAAATTGCCCGAGTACGTGAAACAAGTTATCTCGAATATTCCGAGCGCTTGTTCAAACAGGAAGCCACGCCGATAGATGTATTAATCAGTCCTGAAGAACTGGTGACACGCCATATTGCCCGACTGATTCGTAACCCGGGCGCCAAGCAAGTGTTTACTTTCGCTAATGGCAAAATCAGGCTGGTCAGTGTGCGTGCCTTTCTGGGTGGCAAGCTGGTCAATCATGAGTTGCGTGAGTTACCTGAGCATATGCCCGGACTGAAAGAACAGGCGCGAGTGGCGGCAATCTTCAGAAAAGATAAAGATGAGGAATATGCCATCTTGCCGGATGGCGATACCGTGATTGAGCCCAATGACGAAGTGTTTTTCATTGCTGCACCTAAACACATTCGCGCTATTACCAGTGAATTACGCAAGCTGGATAAAGTCAATAAACGTGTGATGATTGCCGGTGGCGGTAATATTGGTATGCGTCTGGCGATGATTCTGGAAAAAGATTTCCAGGTCAAAATAGTCGAGATGAGCGAGCAACGCTGTCGCTACCTGGCTGAGAATCTTCACAATACTGTCGTGTTGCACGCGGATGCTGCGGACGACGATGTCATGATGGAAGAGAATATTGACTCCATTGATGTGTTTATCGCACTGACCAATGATGATGAGGCGAATATTCTGTCGGCTATGTTGGCCAAACGTCGTGGTGCGGATAAAGTCATGTCGCTGGTCAACCGACCCAGTTATGCCGGTCTGGTTGAAGAGGGGATCGGTATCATTCCAATCTCGCCACAGCAGATTACCATAGGTGCCTTGTTAACCCATGTACGTCGCGGTGATGTGGTTACCGTGCATTCGTTACGACGTGGCGCCGCTGAAGCACTCGAAGCCATTGCGCATGGCGATAAAGAAAATTCTCGCGTGGTCGGGCGTCGTATGGATGAGCTTGATTTGCCTAGCGGTGTCAGGATCGCAGCGTTGGTCAGAAACGATGATGTCTTGATGGCGCATCATGACACCATGATAGAAGCCGAAGATCATGTCATTATCATGGTGACTGATAAAACCAAAATTGACGAAGTCGAAAAGCTGTTCCAGGTTAAACCAACCTTTCTGTAGTACGCTAAAGCACGCACATGCAAATCAAAGTCATCCAGCGCATTCTCGGTCTACTGATCATGATTTTCAGTATTACGATGTTGCCGCCCATCGTATTTGCCCTGTTTGATAATCAGCGTGGCTTGTTTCCATTTTCTGCCGGTTTTGCCATTTTATTGATGATGGGTTTCTTAATCTGGTTCCCGCGCCGTTACGAAAAGCATGAGCTGAGATTGCGCGATGGATTTATGATCGTGGTGTTGTTCTGGGCGGTGCTGGGAGTTGCAGGTGGTCTGCCTTTGATGCTGGCACAAGAGCCGCAATTAAGCGTGACTGATGCCATCTTTGAATCCATGTCTGGTTTAACCACCACCGGTGCAACCGTCATTGTCGGGCTGGATGATTTGCCCAAAAGCATTTTGTTCTATCGCCAGGAACTCCAGTGGTTGGGTGGTATGGGTATCATTGTATTAGCGGTTGCCATACTGCCAATGCTCGGGGTCGGTGGTATGCAGTTGTACAAAGCAGAAACACCCGGACCGGTTAAGGATAGTAAGTTAACCCCGCGTATCACGGGTACCGCCAAAGCACTCTGGAATATCTATCTGTTTTTAACCCTCGCGTGCATGTTCTCCTATATGTTGGCTGGCATGGGTTGGTTTGATGCGCTCAGTCATAGTTTTTCCACCGTTGCCATTGGTGGTTACTCCACCTATGACGCCAGTATTGGTCATTTCAATAGTGCCGCGATAGAAGGTGTTGCGGTCATTTTCATGTTGCTCTCCGGTATTAATTTCGGGCTACACTTCGCTGCCTGGCATTCAAAACGGGTCTCCAGTTACTTGCATGATTCCGAGTTCAAATATTATTGTTTGATGTTGTTATCAGTATCATTGATTGCAGTATTTTATTTGAGCTACGCCTATCCCGATGAGGGTGCTGAATCTGCTGTCCGTAAAGGTATCTTTCACACGGTCTCGATAGCGACTACCAC
>CALIRD010000129.1 GCA_938042355.1 uncultured Thiotrichales bacterium | reverse complement strand
CTGTGCCTGAAAATCAGCGGCATTTTCATGCCAGGGGTTGCGTTGCAGGAAACCGGCATAGGTTTCAGCACCATCGGTATAACGCTCTTTGTCAATGTAGTATTCAGCCAGCTTGACGTACACCAACTCTTCGTACTTTCTTGCACCGTACTTGGTGAAATACTCCAGCGCTGTGTCTGCCCCTTCCTGGTATACAAAGCTCAAGCTGATGGCACGTAACGAGTCATCGATACGCTCGCGTTGTGGTCTTGATAATTTCTCCAAATCACGCTGGCCATTTGCCACACGTCGATCAAGTATGGTGGTGAACTCATTCACCGCCAGTTCATATTCGTTTTGCTTAAATAATGCCCAGCCCTTTTTATAAAGTGCCGGCTCGTAGAATTTGGTTTTTTCATCAATTTCGATCACTGACTCATAGGCAGCCTGCGCATCGCTGTATTCTTTCTCAATAAACAGGTATTCACCGCGCCGAAACTGGGCCTCTTGCAGATATTCAGATTCCGGATACTGTTCAACCAGGTCGTTTAGATACAAATGCGATTTATCCGGGTCGCCATTCTGGTCATTAATACGAGCGAGTTGATACAGTATTTTGTCTCGCGAACGATAATCAGGGTATTCTTCCAGCGCTTCATTGTACAAAGCCGTTGCTTCAGCAAGCGCTACCTCATCCAACTCATCATTGTCATTCATGATGGCGTTTACATCGGACAGGATATCCGCCAGGCGACGCAAGGCTTCGGGGCGCATCGCTGAACCTTCATCCAGATCCAGCATCTGTCGATAGGATTGTTCGGCCAGCTCACGGCTTTTGGCAATGGGCTGCTCGTCAATCACAGGTATCGGACGATCATACAGATCACTCAAGGTGGGTGACTGATCCCCCTTGGCGAACATATTATCCATTGTGCCACAGGCAGCGAGCGACAAACTCAGCAGCAGTACAATAAATACGTGTCGTAGCAGACTGATCATCTTGCTACTCCACGATTATTTTGCGGCTGCTCTTCATCGTCCTCTTCTTTTTCACTGTCCTGATCGTATATCTGCGCCAGCGCAAAAGCGGCCTGCAATTTCAATTCGTCAATTCTGGCAACATGCTGCTCGAGCTCTGCAACCACGACCTGGGTCAACTGGGCTTTTTGTTTTTCAGTAACTGACTCGAGTTTTTCACGTGCACCTGTAAGATCGGTACGCTTGGATTGAATTTTTTCTGCAAAGCCTTCAAAACCGGCAGGCAGGTCAGCCATTAAACGATTGATGCTCTCAATAAATTTCCTGCTTTGATCAAACTCGGTTTCAAGCTCTTGTAGTGCCCTGCTTGAACTTCTTTCCCGTTTTTCCAGCGTATTGTAAATATCCCAAAACAGGATGCCTTTGAGAAAATCCACCCGCCCCAACAAGTAAGCATGCGCTCTGGCATTGGGGTGTTTGGCAATCAATTGCTGTAGCTTATCCAGTCGTTGTAGCTTCTGTAATTCGGCTGGTGTGGCTAACAGTCGCAACTTCTCTTTTTCCGAGGCACTCAGGTAAAGCTGATTCAACAAAGCAAACTTGTTTTGCAGATTTTCCTGCTCATTCTCTGACAGCTTTGTCTGTGCTGCGGGCACGACCGTCTCAAAACGACGTTCACGCAAACTCAGCATTTCATCAAAACTGTCAATCGACTCATCCCAGGTGGTCAGGTTGTAGTCCAGAAACAGTAAGTCGCGATAATTTTTTAATGACTCTTGCACACGATGTGAGGACAACAGCTCATCCAGATACCAGGGCTGTGGTGCTTCGTTGACCACTTTGAGTTCTCGCAGCCAACCCATCTCAATTTTTTCAGCACTGCTGAGCAAATCGTCCAGATAGCCGCCTTCCTTTACCAGCTCGATGCCGGCTTTAAGTTTTTCCTGTTCCGTTCTAAAGATATCCAGCGCTTGTTGATAGCCTGCCGCCGCCTGTTTAAAACCACCCGCTTTGGCCATCGCGTATGGAATGGCGAATAAGGACTCCTGTACCGCGGGATCGAGCACATTACGACTTGCCAGCTCATTCCAGGGAATCATCGCCGGTTGGTAAAACTCATTACGTGCATCAGCCCAACCGGCTGCCAGCAAAGCTTCGTTGGCAAAAGGACCGTTAAGTCGTACCCGGTCCAGATAAAAACGGGCTTTTTCCGGGCTTTCCTGACGCAGCAAATGCATACCCACTGCCAAATTGGCTCGGTCTTTCAACGCCAGCAGTTCAAACTCGTCGCTACTGAATTTTTGTCGACCTAACAAATCAAGGATGTCGGTACCTTTGTCAGTATCACCCAGCCTCAAGGCAGCCACACCACGGTTATATTCAACATAGTGCTTGATGTCTGCCTCGCCTTCCCATTCTGACAAGCCGCTGTAGGCATCCAGAAAATCACCCTGCTGAATATTAATGATCGCCGCCATTAACTGGTCACGCCCCACCAGGGTGTCGGGCAACTCACCACGGATTTTATCCAGATATGAAAGTGCGTTTTCAGGCAAGCCACGTTGATAGGCGATACGTGCCAGGTAATACCAGGCCCGGTTTTTAACATCTTGACGCGGCTCACTATCAAGAACATTCTTGAAGATCTCTTCAGCACGACCGCGCATACCATAGGAAAGATATAAACCACCTCGTAACAGTTCTGCTTCAGCTTCGTGCTGCGGTACGCTGTCATCATTCTGCGCTTTGATCAGATTGACCAGAGAGGTGAAATAATTTTGTTGGTAAAAATCAAACAATACGACGCCATAGGGTAAATCCAGAATAATGTCTTCTGGTCCCGGCTCATCTGCTGCAGATGCGGCTACACTCAGCAGCAAGCACGTTGCAAGCAACAAAAGTTGGCGTGAAAATCTCATGGTTGCTAAATGGTGGCTACCATTCCTTAACTTCAAAATCGGATTGTTTCTTGCCCTGATTGTCGGCAATCTTCAGTTCAACGTACTTTGGCCCAAGCTCCTTGTTTACCGTGCGCTTGGTTGCCCGCTTGAATTCACGACCACGTGGACCACGTCCGGTATAAAAGGCGACTAACTCATGACTACCCGCGGTCAAGTTACCAATATAAATACGATGCACACCCCCGCGCATCAAGGCATCAGACTCGCGCTTGGTGTAGAGGTAGCTGGCAATTGGCTTGTTATCGAGCAATACCCTTACCGACTCCATATCAAAATACTCACCAACGTCTACGGATACGTAGACAGCAAACTGGGTATTGGATGGGAACAGTAATTCTTCTTCCAGCGAAAATAACTCGCGATTCAGAATCAATACTTCTTCTTTTAGTGATTGCACCTCTTCATCCAGACCACGTGCTGCCAGCTCCGGCATTTCTTCCATCAACTTCGCATCAGCAGCGCTGGTCTCGGCAGTCTCGGCGCTTGTGGTTGGTAGCTCGCCACGTTCGCGCGCCTCTTGTAACGCGCGCTGTCCTTCGGGAGTCAATTCACCATCCAGAATCACCTCCGAGTCAGACTCGTCGATTAAATAGGTGCCGGCATCAGGATCATCCTGTTCAGCAACTTCCTCCGCCAGCAGTGGTGTACTCAGGATAAGTACCCA
>CALIRD010000128.1 GCA_938042355.1 uncultured Thiotrichales bacterium | reverse complement strand
GAATTCATAGCCATCGAGGTGACAGTAAACCAGCAGTTCCTGCATTTTCATGCCTAGTGATCGGGAGTTGGGGTCATTGACAGAATAGGCTAACGAGATATTTTCTCCCTTGTTGCGAATCGATAAGAAAAGAAAATCGGGGCGTGATGTGTAGAACGGGTACTCTTTATCGCGCATTAATATTGTAAATTCTGCACCATCAGAGTCTCGTTTTACTTCGACACTTCCTCCCTGGCTATGAAGTCTGAGGTCTTCCAGTGTCTGGCTACCTTTCTCATCACGGAATGTGACTTGGCATAAAAAGAGTTTTGCGCGACGCATCTTGAATGGGGCATCGACTGCATGTCCTTTATGCAGGCTGTCATCAGAGACAAGGAAGGTGGAATCTACTCGCCAATATTTTGACTTGGACAGAATCATATTGTGTACTGAGTAGCGGCGTTTTTCTCCTTCACCAAATACGCAGGCTTTGTCATTCATTTTCCCCTCATATTGATCAGCAACTCTGCTCCAGTAAACATCACATTCATCAAGAAAAAATACTTCAGAGGCCGAAAGTTTCTCAAAGGCATCCGGGTTGAATTGAGCGCCAAGGAAATTTTCCGGATTTTTAAAAAAGCCTTGTTGCATACGTATGGAATTAGTGTCCTGATCAGATCTGAAGGTTACCAGGCGTTGGCGAAAAACGTTGGTAGGGTCGTTATCCAGATATTCTTCTACATAAAAGACATGCTCACCAAAAACAGGCTGATTGATTCGGTGATGAGTCGTATGCATTCGCTCGTGCCGGCTGGATTCACTGGTTTTCGAGCGCGGGTCTCTTTGAAACCAGAGCTGTTCCTCATTATCAAAATCGCCTTCGAACCAGTCAGTTAATATAAGCAGGTCTCGCGCGAATGGATCAGTATTACTTTGTTCAGCAGATACTGACTGCATAGTGCCGAAGAGAACTATTCCGGCGAGGAAGGTATAAATAAATAATCGCATGGAGTCTATCGCTTGTTTATTGTTGATTAAATGTTTAGTAGAACATCAAGTGCAGCTCGTTCGCCGGATTCAAATGCACCCTCCATTCCTCGCTCCATCAGTGCCGTATGTTCACCGCAAAAGTGAATGTTGCCATGAGGCTCACGCATGAACGGTGCATATTTTGATACCTGTCCAGGGCGCCAAAATACCCAGTCTCCTGCACCGTGTAAGTCTCGGTGACAGGATTGCACCATTACAGGTTCTAATGCACCTTCAAGCGACGGTCGCGTCTTTATCAGTTCATTGAGGGTATATTGTGCGACTTCAGCATCACTCATAAAATCATATTTAAACGCTTCGTTGCCATTAATAAAAGCGATCGCTGAGGATGCTTCCTGATTTTCACCGCGCTTGAGTACCGCAAAACGTTCAAATGTTTCATCACTCCAAATACTCTGTGGCAATCCATCCTGTTCCCAAAACTTCTTCTTGATCAGGAAGTGCACTTGTATGGAAACGCCATAATCTATTTCGTCAATTGCTTTTTCCATCCTGAGTGGCAATCTGGGGGAGAACTTAACCTGCCGCATCACTGACTGTGGCATTGAACACACAACGCGTCTAGCATCATAGTGAGTGCCATCGGTGCAATAGATTCTTACTTTTTTGCCGTCGTCCTCAAATGCATGTACAGTTTTATTAAGATCAACACCATTTTTGAGGCTGTCAGCCATAGCGGCTGGCATTCTGGAGTTACCACCTTTGATTTGCATCCAGGCAGGCTTGTCTGGTTGTGCTTTAGCGACTCTGGAATTGAACTCACCTACAGCATAGCGACGCAATTCATGTAATGCAGAAGTATTATCCATGTGGTCAGTGTGTATGACGGTGTTCATAAGTCGAATCGTTTCATCGTTAAAGTCGAGATATTTTTTCAGATACTCGGACTGCGGTATGTCGAAACGTGAAAACTCCGGTTTGATCCAGTCATCAAGTGGTCGACCTGAAAGAGGGTTATCGATATGTGAAAGCTTGAACAACATCTGATCCGGCAAAATGGTTCGATTGTCACCTTTCATGGGATTGAGTTTATGGGATGGCCAGGCGTCACCTAGTATAGTTTCACCTCGAATTCGGTAATATTTTTCCGCACTCGGCGCAATGCCATCTGGCCCGATCAACTCCAGATCAAGGCGTTTTGCGGTATCCAGCATGCGGGCATAGTTAGCACCTATAAATTCTCCAGCCGCTTCAGGTTTGCCGGGGATATCCATGAGTGTATATACACGCCCGCCTATTCGGTTACGACCTTCGATTGTCTTGACATTGAGTCCTTGTTCCTCGAGTAATCGTGCGGCATGTAGGCCTGACAGTCCTGCTCCGATCACGACAGCATCATAGATTGATGAGCTTTTTGCCCAGGCCGGTAATGATGCTGATGCAAGTAATGCACCACCGCTGGCAAGTACCTTGCGTCTTGAGAGTCTCTTTTGCATCAGTTCTATTCTATTTTGAGTCATCCACTACTACTCCAATAATCATATATGCGAATAAATTATGCATATGAGCGAATTAATTCTATAATAAAATTGTACGCTTGTAACGCTCAGCGGGCAATACTGAGCTATAACAATCAGCTACTGACTATACTTCAGCAATTAGCATTACTGGCGTTTCAAACTATGCAGTTCCCCCAATGGAGTGCCGAATTCCTGCACCATGCCAGTGTCTGAATAGCCCCGCTCAGCTTGACTCAAGCTCTCCTTTGAAAGCAGGCTTTCTCCTTCTATACGGCGAAACTTCTGCCTTCTCTCTGACCAGATTCTGCAGCTAGTGGGGTCGAGGTAAGAGCGCCAGCCTTGTTCGACTTTTGACCATTTATTGACACACAATGAGCCAAGCTGACTGTTGACATGATCTTTGGTGAGTGAGCTGAAGGCATCTTTGTTCATCGGATTGGGCCATTCGAGGTTATCATTCAGTTTCCATGTTTGTTGAATGATTTTGTTGGTACTGCTTTCCAAGGTGTAGCTGAGTAGTCTCTGTCGATACAGATTTTGCTGAGGCCCGGTACGTACTTCCCAATACATTACGTAAGGGCTGATTGCTGGAGCATTTACCCGAATTCTTACATCAGTCATCATGCCTGAGTTATTGGCAGCGCTACTGGTTTGACCGGAATATGTGCCTGCCATCATTGCAAGCAACTGTTCGACCTGATCGGCCTGTGCTTGAGTAGTTCTGTTACTGCATGCAGACAATAAAAAACAAGCCAGTGCCAGTATGAGAGTGTAAAAAAGCAGCCTATACATTGTTCTTTTCCGCAAAAACCCGTTTGCCTTCCTGAATTAAATCGTAAAGTTCCTGCGATCGTCCACCCACACGTTCGATCAGTATTTTATGGTTATTTTTAGTCTTATCTTTCCAGGCCGCTCTTTCTATTTCAGTCAGTTCATGAAGTTCCTTGATGCCAAATTTTTCGGGTTCTTTGAGAACATCCACTTCATATTTTCGCACCATTGAGCGTAGCTCCTGTATCGGTGGAATGGAGTCGAACAGTGATTGTCTGGCTTCCGGGCTAAGAGAATCTACCCATTCCTTGCCAGCGATGATTAGTCCAGTATCAAACGCATGCCTGGTTAATGTAAGGTACGGCGCTTCTTTAGCGGTACCCACCAGCGCATAAAATATTGAGCTACTTTCTCCGCCGTCTATCAGGCCTGTTTGCAGCGAAGGGATTATATCCGGAAAGGGAAGGGGTACGGTGTTACCGTCTATGCTTTTTATCATCACTTGTGAAGAGAGAGCTTTGGAAGAACGCAGTTTTTTGCCGGCCAGATCTGCGGGTGTTCGAATCGGCGTAGTCGCGTAGTAACTGGTCCAGCCAACTTCTGACCATGACAAAATGACCAGTCCTTTATCGGCGAATAATTGTTTAAAGAATGGAGTAACGTAGTTGTCAGTTACAAAATCAACTTCTTCGTAACTATCAAATAAGTACGGGCTGAGTAATAGTGAAATTTCCGGTACTACTGCTGCCGATCCTTGCAGCGAGAACCCGCCGATTTGAGTTCTACCTCGACGTATTTGGGAATAGACATACTCTTCAGTGCCTAATTCGCCTGACAAGTATAAATCCAGTACAACGGGTCCATTGCCAGCTTTCAGGTTGTTATCTATTGCCATCCAGGATTCATGCCATGGGGTACCTGGAAAGGATACTGCGCCTACTCTGGCAACGAGAGGGTCGCTTTTGTTTTCACACGCACTGCTGGTAATACAAAGCAGGCTTAGCAATAACAGTTGGAATTTTATTTTCATGTGGTTCTTACTCGGATTCAATAAGCTCTATCAGTTCACCGCTATTGCCTCTAACGACCAATGTTTCGCGCTTATTGTATGGTGACAATTTAACCCGGTCCGCCGGGTCGGTAGCGATACTGGCAAGGTGATCAATTTCATCGGTAAGGAAGGTTACCATCAGGACCCCGGGGGGGAGTTGTTGCTCCATGGTTTTAAGATCAATCGCCTCAGGTGGATATTGATCTATCTCCAGCATGAATTGCGACGGTAGCTGAATCATACTGAGTGGATAGATAGTCTCCTCAGGCAATCCATAGGTTTTCGACAATACACTGATTTTGTAATCATAAGGCCCAAGCACCTTCTCTCCCAGATTGGATTCGTACCAGCTTTTTGTTTCATCAACGTCTTGTGTACCAAGTACCATAATAAATACCCGGTCGACGAAGCTGGTCGCTCTCCCCAGATCAAATGATGATTTTGAAGGGTCAATGATATTGGTTAAGTAAACCATTTCCCCCGACGGGCCAAATACTTGCATCGCCTTCACATTTTCTTTGGGCGTTAAATAATCCGGTCCACCAATAATCTTGAAGGGTGAGTTTGGGTCATTTTTGAATATTTCAGCTAATGCATCAGGGTCTTCTACCAATATTTCAGTGGCATTCCAGCCGGTGCGCTGCATCGGGATGGCGCGACGTTTTTGAGGATCTTGCACAAAACGCAGGAAGACGTTTTCGTCACTTTCGGGTTGCATTAAAATACAATGCTGGCCCTCAAGGCTGGGGGTTTGCCAGTTTTCGGCGAGAACACTACTGACTTTGCCTCGACTGACAACGTCATAATCGAGATAGTCACTATAAGCTTGTTCGGTTTCTCCAAGATTAGTGACCAGAATGGTCACCATAACGATCGATTTAAGCATAGGGTTTCTCCACTCGAAATTAACGTCAGGTTGAGGTTTCTATCTACCGTCTTTCACTGCAACACAATAGCAAAGATGTGCATCTTCTAAAATGGTACAATGATATATCAATATAACAATGTCTGCTGCCATAATCCTGCTTGAGGAACGCTATGTCGAACAAAGTTATTCAAAATATGCCAGTCATGCAGAAGCATGAGGGAATCTGGCAAGGAACGTACACACACGTTGATATCGATGGGAAAATCATCGATCAGCACGAAAGTAAAGTGATCTGTGAATTCCCTGAATCCGGTAACAGTGCGTATACCCAACACAATCATTTTTCATGGTCAGATGGCAGGAAAAAACAGGTGTCTTTTCCTGGTGAGCAACAAGGAGACAGGATCTGGTGGGATACAGAAACCTTTTCCGGTTATGGTTGGGAGTCTGGCGCTGACACCGTCATGTTAAAACTTGACCGCAAAGATATACCCGGTGCTTATTTTCTGGAAGTCATAATTCTCAGTGAAAATAATATTGATCGAGCCAGAACCTGGCACTGGTTTAAAGACGGGCAGTTGTTTCAAAGAACCCTGTGTGATGAACGTCGGGTGCAATAGGAGTCGGTTGTGAATATTGTATTGGTACATGGCACCTGGCATGGCGGATGGATGTGGCGTGATGTCAAAAAAAATCTGCAGCGACAAGGTCATAATGTCTACACGCCGAGTTGTACTGGATGCGGTGATCGTATTCACTTAACCGGCCCTGAAGTCGGCTTGATGACCCACTCGCAAGATATCATCAATGTCATTGAGTTTAATCAACTTGAAGATGTTGTACTGGTAGGGCATTCATTTGCCGGCGTCACCATTACCGTTGTAGCAGACTTGTTGGCAGAGCGGTTGCGCGAATTGATTTTCATTGATGCGCTGGCACCTGCTGGCGAGATAATAACCTGTGTACCAAGAGACGAGAAGACAGGCAAGTTGCCTGATTGGTGGCGCGTACGTGAAGAAAAATTCATTGATGGTTATCAAATGAATATGTGGGATGAGTATCCGATGGATATGCTATTACCTGAGACAGCCGTTAAGGAGCGCGCCAGAGTGAAACGCTTGATTACGACTCATCCCGCCAAACAATGGTCAGATCAGTACACTCTGCAGAATGGTGGATGGGCACCGCTAAAGAGGAGCTATATTCATTGTTCGGGCCAATTATATAAAAAATCCAGTGTATTTATGTGGGGTGAGGCTAAAAAGCCGGGCTGGAACTATCTTGATCTTCCCATACCAAGAGACGGTGTATTAACTCATCCGGAATTGGTTGCTGGTTCAATTATTAACCTGGTGGAGAATTAACATGCGTTATCTGATATTTCTACTCACCGCATCCTTATTCGTGATGGGATGTGAAACTACCTCCCGGCAAGTCAAACCAGTGGCAGCTGTTACTGAAACACGTTTGCCGGTTACTGATCAGTTTTGGCAGGAGGCTGTTGTCAGCGTTAGAGATCTGGAAACCACTGCCCGGTTTTTTCTGGAGATAGGCGGTTATGAAAGAATCTGGAGTGGTAATGTCGATCAAAACATGACGCGTTATCAGAACCTGCCTGCAGTGGCTTCAGGCAAAAGCCTGTTGATCGCACCCAAAGATTCACCCTCTGGACTGGTCAGGCTGGTGGAGTATAAAAATGCCGGAAAACAAGTACCGATGCGACCAGGTGCGAGATCATGGGATACCGGTTGTTATTTCAGTTTGATGGTTCGTATGAAAGATATGCAGTCCATTTATGAGGATGCATTGGCAATGGGGTGGTGGACTGAAACTCCCATAACCTATCTTGAATTCGGTACCTCAAAGCTGAATGTTATGATTTTTAGAGGACCTGATGGGGTACAAGTACAAGGATACGAGCGTCTTGCCCCAGCGTTACCCGAGGCTATTCCCGAATTTGAACGATTGACAAGACCCTTCAATATGATGCAAATGGTCAAAGATAAAGAAGTCTCATATGACTTTTATACTGGAATACTTGGCTTTGGTCTTTTTCACAACGGAACACCGTATGTTGACAAAGAGCCGACCTATTCACCGATAGGTATACCGGTAAATCTGACTACCACAGCTCGTTATGTTGCAGCAATGTTCCATCCGCGACCTGGCGAATTTGGCCGAATGGAAGTCATTGATAATATGGATTTGGAGGGCAGGGATCATTCTGCTAACTGTAAAGCTCCTAATTATGGAATTCTGAGTGTGCGTTTTCCGGTGAGTGATATTCAGGTAGCACGTGAGTTGATCTTGAAACGAGGTGGTGAGATTGAATCTGATATTACAAGTGTCACCATTGAACCCTATGGTGAGGTCAGTATTATGAGTGTGCTGACACCGGATGGTGCCATAATAGAGTTCTATGAAGAGCGTTAGCTTCTCATTCGATGAACTAAGCGGTTTTTCTTGAGTCGTAGCTAATTAAGTGGTTAAGCTCAGGGTTCAGCAATGAAAACAGTCATTACATTATTTCAATCAATTTCGTTTTGTCTGTTTTCGAGTTTTTTGTTTGCAGCACCGGATTTGGCCGAGTTGCAAGCTATGTATCCAGCTGCAAATGAGGACGAATGGAATTACTCGGTTGAAATTAAAGATGATACCGGGTTGCGTCTGGAACGCTTTCAGGATGGTGTCTGGAGTTTGCTGAGGTTCGACAATCAAAAGCCTGATGCCAGTCACCTCAAGCGTTATCAAGAGTATCTTCATGATCAAGAGGCGCAAGAGGAAAGAACAACACCCGTATATTTCATCGGGAGATTGATCAACGCATTAAGCAAAATCACTGTCCTTGAAGAATCAGAAAACAGTGTGGTTTATGGCGTTGATAGTCAAGAATTAAACAATGATCCTCAGGATGATATGCACAAATACATGCAAGCTCGATTATATTTTGATCCAGTGAAACGTAACATCGCTCGATTGACGCTGGAGAGCACTGAGCCATTTTCACCTCAGGCTATGGTCAAAGTTCACAGCCTTAAAGTTGAGGCAGATATCGGCGATGGTAATGCCAATGTTCCAAAAGGATTTTTACAAGAGCAGCGTACTACAATGAAAGGCAGGCTAATGGGCCTGAAGAAAATAGAGCAGCAGGAATTTTATCGTTATTTTGAATTTGAACAGAGTAAAGGTAAAGTAGAAGAGATCCCGGTTGAGGCTGATGGTGGTATCGGAGACGGTGCTGACCCTCTTCCAATGGCTGATTAAGACCCGGCAGGTCTATTTTCTTCAGCCATCAAGGTTAACGACATCGGTGCTGTTGTTTGTTGCAAAAGTGACCGCGACCGGAAAAAACGAAGAAAACCGGCACTGCCCATACGTGATGCGCCCATTCCCGAATTTAAAAATGAGTTTTTTTCTACATCGTGAACGGCTGCCGTCATACTGCCATCATTGATACCGATTGCGCCTGCATTAATTTGTACGGCAACTTTTTTTGCGGCATCCACATCCGAGCTAAAAACAGATGCTGACAAGCCGTATTCGGTATCGTTCGCGAGCGCGACGGCATCATCAATTGATGCAAATGGCATGACCGGCATCAGCGGTCCAAATGTCTCTTCCTGCATGACCTTCATATCATGATTAACGTTAGTCAGCACAGTCGCCTCGCAATACTTTCCACCTCCCAGCGTCTTCACCTGGCCACCACAACGAATCACCGCGCCATGCAGTAATGCGTCGTCCAGTTGCTCCTGGACTTTGTCACCTTGCGCCGGAAATATAAATGGACCAATATGTCCAGACATCAAGTCAGGATAGTTGAGTTTGATTTCA
>CALIRD010000127.1 GCA_938042355.1 uncultured Thiotrichales bacterium | reverse complement strand
GCAAATAATAAATAATAAGAGTGGGCTATGAGTTTAGGAGTAATTTTCCCAGGGCAGGGATCACAGAGTGTAGGCATGTTGTCCGAGCTGGCAGAGGAGTTTCCTGTCATTCAATCGACCTTTGATGAAGCCTCCAGTGCTATTGATGTTGATCTATGGCAAATGTCCCAGCAAGGGCCAGAAGAAGACCTTAATCAAACACACAATACGCAGCCAGCGTTACTGGCAGCAGGAATCGCGGTGTGGCGTTTGTGGCAACAAGAGTCCAGACGACAACCGCTGGTTATGGCTGGACACAGTTTAGGTGAGTATACGGCGCTGGTAGCAGCCGGCGTGATAGATTTCAAAATGGCTGTCAGTCTAGTGGCTGAGCGCGGTCGTTTGATGCAGCGAGCGGTACCGGCTGGTGAAGGTGCGATGGCTGCTGTATTGGGACTGGACGATCAGGAAGTGGTCAATGTCTGTGAGAGTGCGGCACAAGATCAAATTGTATCGGCAGTTAACTTTAACTCTCCAGGGCAGGTCGTTATCGCTGGAAATGCAATGGCGGTTGAGCGTGCAGGAGAGCTGGCGACAGCAGCAGGGGCCAGTAAGGTAATTCCATTACCGGTTAGTGTGCCTTCTCATTGCGCCTTGATGAAGCCGGCTGCGATGGAATTACAAGGCTCACTTGACGCAGCGGGTTATGCCGCGGCTTCTGTACCCGTGTTACACAATATCGATGCCAATGAGCGTGAAGATGCCGCTGAAATTGCTTTGGCGTTACAGCAACAACTCTATCGTCCCGTGCGTTGGACCCAAACGATTCTGGAAATGCAAAAACGCGGCGTAGAGCAGTTGATCGAAATGGGCCCGGGGCGCGTGTTAACCGGTTTAAATAGACGTATAGATAGAAAAATTGCAGCGGTGTGTGTTTTTAATCCAAAAAGCTTGGGCAAAGCTCTGGCACTTTAATACAGGAAATCATAGTGAGTGAATTGAAAGACGAGATAGCATTAATAACGGGAGCCAGCCGTGGCATAGGTAAATCTATAGCGACTGAGCTGGGTAAAGCAGGAGCGACTATTGTTGGTACAGCCACGACTGACAGCGGTGCAGAAGCGATCACGGCATGGATTAACGAAGCCGGTCTCACCGGTGTCGGTATGAAGTTGAATGTTACGGATGCTGCTGATATTGATACCTTAATCAAGGCTATTACTGATCAGTATGGCCCGGTTTCTATACTGGTGAATAACGCGGGTATTACGCGCGATAATTTATTGATGCGTATGAAAGATGATGAGTGGGACGACATCATGAGTACCAACCTCACTTCAATTTTCCGCATGGTAAAAACCTGTATGCGCGGCATGATGAAAGCGCGTAAGGGCAGAATCATCAACATTGGCTCGGTTGTAGGATCGTCAGGTAATCCCGGGCAGGCAAATTATGCGGCTGCGAAAGCGGGAGTGATCGGTTTTACCAAGTCATTAGCGCGTGAAGTAGGCAGTCGAAACATTACGGTCAATACCGTCTCGCCAGGTTTCATACAAACCGATATGACGGATGAGTTAAGTGATGATCAAAAAGATCAGTTATTAGGTCAAATACCACTCAATCGGCTGGGTTCAACAGAAGATGTCGCCAAGGCCGTTCTTTTTCTTGCTTCTGCTTCAGGTGGCTATATAACCGGCGAAACCTTGCATGTTAATGGCGGCATGCATATGTCCTGATTCCGGTAAGTTATTGAATAGAAAGAACATCTGATTTGTATAGTGGTTTAATCATTAAATAAATCATGAAAGGCTGGAGACGGGTGCTGGTTTTCACTAAAATAGCCCCCATAATAACAATCACTATCAATTAGGAACCCAAGTATGAGCAGTATTGAAGAGAGAGTTAAAGGCGTAGTAATTGAACAATTAGGCGTTAAACCTGAAGAAGTTACTATGGAAGCTTCATTCGTTGAAGATCTTGGCGCTGATTCTTTAGACACGGTTGAATTAGTAATGGCTCTGGAAGAAGAGTTTGATACCGAGATTCCGGATGAAGAAGCAGAAAAAATCACTTCAGTTCAGATGGCTATCGATTACGTTAAGGCGAATAGCTAAAACCAAATACCGGGTCGCCTTTCAGGCGACCCTTCTTTCCAACGTATCTCAGGTGATTCTTCAATGCGAAGAGTTGTAATCACTGGTCTCGGTATCGTGTCTCCAGTCGGATCAAGCATCGACCGGGCCTGGCAAAATATTTGTAATGGTGTCAGTGGTGTTAAACCATTGACCAACTTCGATGTGTCTACCTTCCCGGTGCAGTTCGCTGCAACGGTAGATGATTTTGTGGCGGATGATTACATCAGCCCCAAAGAACAGAAGAAGATGGACCAGTTTATCCATTATGGTATTGCCGCTGGACTGGATGCCATAAAAGATGCCGGTCTCGAAGTGACGGACGAAAACAGAGACAGGGTAGGTATTGCTATTGGTGCTGGTATCGGCGGTATTGGTACGATTGAAGCCAATCACAAGGCCTATCTTGAACGAGGCGTGCGCAGAATCTCCCCATTCTTTGTACCGAGTTCAATCACCAATATGGTTTCAGGAAATCTCTCGATCATGACCGGTGCACGTGGTCCTAATATGACGATTGTGACCGCCTGTTCTACTGGCACTCATAATATCGGTCAGGCCGCACGTTACATCTCCTATGGAGATGCAGACACGATGATTGCGGGTGGTGCTGAGTACTCCTCAACAGAACTGGGTATCGGCGGTTTTTCTGCTGCCAGAGCCCTATCCAAACGTAACGATGCGCCTGAACAAGCCAGTCGCCCCTGGGATCAGGATCGAGACGGCTTTGTGTTGGGCGATGGTGCTGGCGTAGTAGTTCTGGAAGAGTATGAACAAGCGAAAGCACGCGGCGCTACGATTTATGCCGAGGTAAGTGGTTTTGGTATGAGTGGTGATGCGTTTCATATGACCATGCCCTCAAAAGAAGGTGCAGGTGCGTCTTTGTGTATGAATAATGCACTCAGAGATGCTGGATTGAATCCTGAAGACATTGACTACGTCAATGCGCACGGTACTTCAACACCAGCGGGTGATGTGGCTGAAACGGTTGCAGTAAAAAATACCTTTGGTAATTCAGTTGACTCCTTAATGGTCAGTTCCACTAAATCCATGACAGGTCATTTACTCGGTGCGGCAGGTGGAATTGAAGCTGTGTTTTCAGTTTTGGCACTCAAAGACCAGGTGGTCCCACCTACCATCAATCTTGATAACCCTGGTGAAGGCTGTGACCTTGACTATGTGCCAGGTGAAGCACGTCAGAGTACCCTGAAACATGTTATCTCCAATTCGTTTGGTTTTGGCGGCACTAATGGCACATTGGTATTCAGTAAAATCTAAATGCAGATAACTTGATGGTTCTCGTCAATGGTCAGCCTGCGCAATCAATAGACGTTTCTGATCGTGGTT
>CALIRD010000126.1 GCA_938042355.1 uncultured Thiotrichales bacterium | reverse complement strand
ACCTGCAACCGCATCAGCATTCTGGTTGATGCGAGCATAGCTGGTTTTCTGATCGCCATAACTCAAGACATCGCGGTCTGGAACGGTCTGACATACCAGTTCAAATAAATCTGCGAGATTAAATGTACGCTGCAATCGAATCCTCTAATTGAAAAGTCAGAGTTCGCAAATATTTCTTCTTGAAATTACGCTTTATAACGAAACAAAGCTGGTTATTTGCTATATTCGTACAATATTAGCACAGTTTTTACGCATTCAGATTTGGCGTCATATCGACCAATTACACCATGACGCTCTAAAGAGGTAAGCAATGACAACGGTCAGTGACGCAATTCGAACTCGCACATCAGTAAGAGTGTTCAACGATAAACAAGTAGCTAAAGAAGTCATACAAGAGATATTGGAACTGGCTGGTAACTCTGCTTCCAACAGTAATATCGAGGCGCGCAAGGTCTATGTATTATCCGGCGAACCACTCAAGGCTATGGTTGCTGAAATCACGACCGGGCTCTACTCTGGTGAGGATCCTGACACACCAGAATACCCGGCCTACCCTCCAAAACT
The DNA here is from genome assembly GCA_938042355.1 of uncultured Thiotrichales bacterium. Lineage (GTDB taxonomy): Bacteria > Pseudomonadota > Gammaproteobacteria > CAZUMV01 > CAZUMV01 > CALIRD01. Next base: position 13,106 of record CALIRD010000126.1, on the reverse strand, counting down.
TCAAGAACCCTATCGCAGCAGACGTTATGCCTGTGGTGAAAAGATGTACGCCGCTTTGGAAATACCTCGCGAAGATAAAAGCAAACGCATTCAACAAGTCATGAAAAACTACAGCTTCTTTGGTGCGCCTGTCGGTATCATTATCAGCATGCCTGCCAATATGCTCGAGGGTCAGGTAATTGATATCGGCATCTATTTACAGAGCCTGATGTTACTCGCCAATGAACGGGGACTCGCTACGTGCGCACAAGCAAGTTGGGCCCAATGCCCTAACCGGGTTCGTGCTGCTCTGGGTATTGCTGACGATGAAAGAATCATGGTCGGGCTAGCACTTGGCTATGCTCAACAAGAGCAAGCGGTCAATAGACTCGATCATCCACGTGCCGATCTTTCAGATTATGTGTCATTGCGTGGCTTTTAATCATATACCAGGACAATAATAAATGAGTTACAACAACATCATTACACAAACCAATGGACGACTCTTTACACTCACTATCAATCGTCCCGAGGTAATGAACGCACTTAACCCGGAAACTCATGCTGAAATGTCCGCTGCATTTGATGAATTTGAGGCGAATGATGATCTGTGGGTCGCCATCATTACTGGCGCCGGTGAGCAGGCTTTCTGTGCAGGCGGTGATATTTCTGTCATGGTCGATGCTAAAACTGATGACGACTATAAAGTGCCGGATACAGGTTACGGTGGCTTGACCAACCGACACAGTTGCGACAAACCCATCATTGCTGCCGTCAATGGTTTTGCCATGGGTGGCGGATTCGAGATCGCCCTCTCTTGCGACTTGGTAGTCGCGGCAGATAGCGCAAGTTTTGGCTTACCCGAACCGAAAATTGGAACAGCAGCTGTTGCCGGCGGTATGCATCGACTGATTCGCGATATCGGGCTCAAGCCAGCTATGGAGATTTTACTGACTGCAAAACCGATTGATGCTGAAACAGCCAGTAAGCTGGGGATCGTCAATGCCGTAGTGCCTGCAACAGACGTCATGGCAACCGCAGAAAAGTATGCCGAGGACATCTTGAAGTGCGCACCAATCGCTGTGCAAGCAACCAAGCATTGCGCGCTGCAGGGGCTCAACTACGGCAGTGTACAACAAGCGCAAGAGGCACAGCATCGTGGCGACTTCAAGATACTTGATAAAATGATGAAAAGTGACGACGTACAGGAAGGACTACAAGCCTTCATGCAAAAACGCAAACCTGAATGGCAGGGTAAATAGAGCGACACTTTTGAAAACCACCACTCATGTTACTGACCGCGATCAGATTGAAAACCTGCTACACAGCTATGCCCGTGGCGTAGATACCGGGAACCTGGAGAGTATTGCAGAACTGTTTCGTCACGGCGCTATTTGTGGCGCTGAAGGCGACACATTAGCCGCAGGTTATGATGGCGTGCTAGCCATGTACCGCTCTGTTATCAAAATCTATCCAGAATGTGGTACACCAAAAACGCAACATGTTGTGAGTAATCTGATACTAAACGTTGAGAACGAACATACAGCAAACAGCACAGCTAATTATACGGTGATGCAGCAACTACCAAACGGTAATATTGAATGTATTATTGCCGGTGAATACTTCAGCCGCTTTGTAAAAGAGAATGAGCAATGGCAGTTTCATGAGCATCATATGCGTAACCGAATCACTGGTGATTTAAGTCACCACCTACTCATCGAGATTGATGAAATTATTAAAGGGAGTAACGATGGGATTACTGAATAACAAATCAGGTATGGTCACCGGCGGCGGCAGCGGTATTGGCAGAGCAACCTGTTTAAAGTTTGCTGAAGAAGGCGCCAATGTACTGGTCGTCGACATTAATGAAGATGATGGCCTGGAAACCGTCTCACTCATTGAAAGCAATGGCGGCAAAGCGGTCTTTGCCAAAGCGGATGTTGGTAATGAAGAAGATATAGCCAATGCTGTCAGTAAAGCGCAGGAAGCATTTGGTGCACTGCATATAGCCTCTAACAATGCCGCCCTTTCCGCTGGTAGTGCGCTGCTGGCCGACTCTACAGCAGAAGACTTTTCTAAAACCTATCAGGTCACTTTGCACAGTGTTTTCTACTGTATGAAATACCAGATTCCAGCGATGGTAGCTGCCGGAGGTGGTGCTATTGTCAATATCGGCTCGCGCGCTGCAGATAGTCCAAACTTGATGATGTCTGCTTATGATTCCGCTAAAGCCGCCGTCAATGGACTGACCCGCTCGGCCGCAAAAGAATACGCCGCTCAAGGCATACGGGTGAACTGTGTAAATCCCGGGGTTGTGTTAACGGCGGGCGTAGAAAAATTTCTGGCCACCAATGAAAAACACGAAGCGCGATTTAAACGGGGCATTGCCATGAATCGACTGGCATTACCTGAGGAACTCGCCGAGGCCGTTGTGTGGCTCTGTTCAGATAGATCGTCCTATATTACCGGACAGTCTCTCAACGTTGATGGCGGTATGCTGAGCTAGATCAGTAACCACTCAAACTGGCAAAGTGTGAGCGATGATAGACACTGTCGCCCCATAGGGTACGTAATACTCTGGCGCGCTTGTAAAACAAACCAATATCCAGCTCATCAGTGATGCCGATGCCGCCATGCATCTGTATCGCCTCGGTAGTCACGAGTTTGGCGGTGTCATTGGCAAGCGCCTTTGCATGGCTAACGGCTAATGATGCATCTTTTCTCATTTTTTCAACCGCACTCAAAGCATCATAAATCACCGTCTTCAATAGCTCTAACTGCGTGTACTGATGCGCCAGTCGATGCTGCAAGGCCTGAAAGCTACCAATTTTGTGACCAAACTGTTCGCGATCCTTTACATACTCAAGGGTTCGTTCAAACGCCTCAAGACTACAACCATACAACTCACATGCAGCGATTACTGTCGCTGTATTTATAACTTGCGTCAGTGCTGCTCCATCATTCCATTCCAGTTTTTCGTCTTTTGCGATCTTGAAATCAGAAATAGAAATATCAGCATACTCACGCTCATCCACCAACCCGATAGAATTACTCTCTACACCTTCAGCGTTAGGGTCAATTAATAATACAAACCCGTTTGAATCACTGTAGCCTGCATCAGGACTACGTGCGGTGATTAATACAACATCTGCAGACTGAGCATTTTCAACACAAGATTTACGACCGTTAATATTGAATCCGTCCGCAGCAGATGCACTTTGAGTTCGTATTATTGACGGATTGAATTGAGCCGTCTCAAGATGTGCAAAAGCTGCCGTTTTGGCACCACTTGCCAGTGCTGACAATAACGCATCACGTTGTGTTGATGGCTTGCAGTGATTAAGTGCAGCAACCGAAACCGCGGCACTACTCGAGAGAGGTGATTTAGCGAGAGTACGCGCACCCTCAATCGCTAATACTCCCATGCCAGTCAAACCAAACTCGAGCCCACCAAGATCTTCCGGCACCAATATCGATGACCAGCCCAATTCAACCATTTGCGACCATGTCTCGGCATCGTATGCCTGAGAAGTCTCACGCAAATCTCTAAATGCTGTTACTGGAGAAACCGAAGAGAAAAACTCCGCGGCAGACTGCTGCAAGATTGACTGTTCTTCATTTAGCACCAGACTCATGAGTGTGGCCCCTTGGGCAAACCCAACGCTCGCTTGGCAATAATGTTCAATTGAATCTCATTCGTGCCACCCGCGATAGTGAGTGCTTTATTGAATAGCAATTCTCGCGTAGCACGCTCTTCGTTTTCATTAAATTGCTCATCCTTCCAACCCAGGCCGCGCACGCCCATCATGTCTACCAGTAGCTCGTCTTTTACTTGCAACTCACTGGTACCCAGATACTTCATGATTAAGGGTACGTTGGTATCCATTTTTCGAGCGAGTGCTTCTTGATGCGTGCGGTAACCGGTCAAACCTATCGCTCGCATGTTCATCTCATGATGGGCTATGGCATCACGATATAGAGGCTGAGTAATCTCACCCTCATCGCTACAACCAATATATTCTTTGGCCAGATCAGGCAATGTGACGGTACCGCCAAGCACACCCTTGCTCAATTCGGACATCATTTTTCGTTCGTGTTTAAGCAGTGATTTAGCCACTGTCCAGCCTTTATGAATTTCGCCCACCACATGATCTTTGGGTACCTTGACGTCATCAAAAAACACCTGCGCGAATTCTGACGCACCACTAATCAAATCGATGGCTTTTACCTTGACTCCCGGCGTTTCCATATCCACCAGGATAAATGTGATTCCCTCTTGTTTAGGACCATCATTACTGGTTCTGACCAGACAGAAAATCCAGTCTGACTCGACTCCATAAGAGGTCCATATCTTGGTGCCATTAATTAAAAAATGATCACCTTTGTCTTCTGCCTTGCACTGCAAACTGGCAAGGTCAGAGCCAGCGCCAGGCTCACTGTACCCCTGACACCACCGTAGCTCACCACGAACTATTTTGGGGAGATGCTCTGCTTTTTGCTCTTCAGTACCAAACTCGAGCAAGGCAGGCCCAAGCATACCGATGCCCTGATCTGTTAATGGCGGACAACAATTAAGGCGCTGCATCTCCTCACGCAGCACTTTTTCTTCAGCAGGACTTAAGCCACCGCCAGCATATTCAGCAGGATAATCCGGGCAAGTCCAGCCTTTGTCACGCATACGCTCAAACCAGAGTCGAGCATCTTCACTCGGAAAGGTTTGGTTTCTACCCGGCCATATCACCCCGTCCGGAGTGACTGGGCCTCGTTGTGATTTCGGGCAGTTTTCTTCCAACCAGGCCCGGGTTTCCAGCCGAAATGCATCAAGATCTGACATAGGATTACTCGATATTAGCCCTGGGGAATGGGCATTGAGAAGCCATCATGTACCGGCTTGTAATCTTCATTGAAGTGACTACTCAGACTTTCGTGCAGACCATCAAGTGACCATTTTTCTTCGCCAGCTGGATTTACATGCGGCGGTAAAATAGTAGGTCGCTTTAGCACGTTCACCATATTGCCCCAGACAATAAAGACTTCACCTGAAATATGCGCAGCTTTTTCTGAACTCAAATAGCTCACCAGTGGTGCGACATTTGCCGGGTCAAAATGGTGAAAACCTTCAGCCGGCGCTTTAAACATTTCGGCAGTAGGCCCCACCGAAGTCATATCAGTTTCAGCGCGTGGCATGAGAACATTACAGGTAACACCATAGCCAATCATTAGCTGTGCAGCCCCCATCGTCATAGCGACAATGCCCGATTTGGCAGCCGCATAATTGGGCTGCCCTGCAGAGCCATAGATCGCCGCCTCAGATGACGTGCTGATCAAACGCCCGTAAATCTCCTCACCCGCTTTCGCCTTGCTACGCCAATATGAGGTCACGTTGCGCATGTTTATGAAGTGCCCGCGTAAGTGAACCCGCACTACACTGTCAAACTCTTCATCTGTCATACTGAAAATTGTTTTGTCACGCAGGAAGCCGGCATTGTTGACCATAATATTAATGTCACCATAGGTATCCAGCGTCTTACGCATCAAGGCTTCGGCATGCTGACTATCAGCACAATCTCCCAACACCACCAATGATTCGCCACCGGCATCACGGATTTCCGCCGCGGTTTGCTCTGCAGCCTCGGCTGCATCCGGTAAATCAATATCATTGATTACGATGCGCGCGCCGTGTGCGGCCAAATCGAGAACTTCTTCTCGACCAAGACCACGCCCTGCCCCTGTCACTACCGCTACCTTTCCATCAAGTCCACTCATACTATTTCAATCCTTAACTTTATAATCTTTCAATAATGGTACCTGTGCCGATGGCAGAACCACAGCACATCGAAATCAAGGCAGTACTCTTGTCACTACGTTCCAGCTCATGCAAGGCTGTACAAATGAGCCTGGCACCGGTCGATCCTACCGGATGTCCAAGCGCAATAGCGCCTCCGTTTACATTCACTTTATCCATATCAATGTCATACACCTGCGCCCAGGAAAGCACCACAGCGGCAAACGCCTCATTGACCTCAAACAAATCAATATCATTTTTATTCATGCCACTTTGCTCAAACAATCTGGCAGTAGCGTCTACCGGACCATCCAGTAAGTAATAGGGATCGGTACCCACGACACAATCGGCGATGATGCGTGCGCGAGGTTTCAAGCCGCGTTTCTCTGCTTCATCTGCAGTCATCCATAGTACGGCTGCTGAACCATCAGACACCTGTGAAGATGACCCCGGTGTATGTACCCCGTCTTCCATTATCGAACGTAATTGAGCAAGTCCTTCCATGGTTGTGTCACGCAAGCCTTGATCACGCGTGACCGTTTTCGTCTCACCGGTAGGCTTGTTATCTTCACCCAGCACAGGTGCTTCCACACTAATGACTTCTCTATCGAAACGCCCCTCTTCCCAGGCTTTTTTTGCTTTGTTTTGAGAAGCGCAACCCAGGGCATCCGTCATCTCTCGTGTGATACCACGGTTGCTGGCTACACGTTCGGCGTGCGCAAACTGATTGGGGATAGTGTCCCATGACCAGGGCCGCGGCTCATAAAACCCCGGACCATTCATGACATTGGCACCCATGGTGACACGACTCATTGATTCAACACCGCACGCAATGCCTATTTCAAATGAACCCGTCTGCAACATGGACGAGATCATGTGATTGGCCGTTTGCGCAGAACCACATTGATTGTCCAGCGTAGTCGCTCCTACACTGTGACCTTTATCCAGCGACAACCAGGCAGTACGCGTGACATTGCTGGATTGTTCACCTGCCTGAGTCACACAACCGCCGGCAATATAATCTACATCATCGTTGCCCAGATTATTTCTGCTAACGAGCGCATCCAGCGACAAACCCAACAACTGGGCGGCATGAAATCCGGAAAGATCACCGATGACTGGCTTGCCACGACCTATCGGTGTTCGAATTGCATCTACAATAACTGCTTCACGCATAGTTAATCCTTGGAGAATATTAGGTGCTACATCAGCACCAGTGTTAATTGATACAACAGGGCCAGCTTTTCCTGACCTGCGACTTTTACCTGAGTTTCAAGCAGCACTTTGGTTTTATGTTCTTCTACCTCGATTTTCATGACCCGGTTGCGCGCATGAATTTCACTGTTAACCGGTACTGCGTTCAGAAAACGTAATTTATCCGAGCCGTAATTCATGATGTTGCGCCAGCCGGTAATAGTCTTGGTGACATCCTCACCCGTCGGCATTTTCGATAGCAAACACATGATCAAAAACCCGTGAGCAATGGTTGATTTAAAGGGACTTTCAGTGGCACAACGTTCTTCATCAACGTGTATCCATAAATCGTCACCGCTAAGATTGGCAAATGTATTGATCATTTCCTGAGTAACCTTGAGCGGCTCACTCCATTCCGTAAACGCTTCAGTTACTAATGAGTTGAGATTAGCCTGATCTTTAAAATCAATGGTTTGCATAACATTATTCGCCCGAATTATAAGTGTTGATCTGCTTGGATGGATCTAAAGATAGCATGCCCAATAATTTCTGGACATCTCTCAACTCATCGTAAAAATTAGCATTATCAACCACCAATTATTTTTAGTAAGATAGATTGGTGGATTTAGTACTGTTGTGAGTTAGCATCTTAAAGTACTTTAGTACCAAACAAGAATAACGGGAGAGCTCAAGCATGAGATGGTATACCGGACACACACTCTACGACACCCTACTACTGATCGGCTTCATCATGGCCGCACTCGTCTTTATTTTTAATAAATACGGCACTGCACAGTACGGTGGCAGATTTGGCAAAACCGGCAAAGGTCTCAAACTAGGCTCAAAAGCTGGCTGGGTACTGATGGAAATACCGGCACTGATCTTCTTTCCGATATTCTTCTTTATGGGCAAGAATGCAATGAACCCCGTACCACTATTTTTTCTTGGCATCTGGATGATGCACTACACCAACCGGGCTCTGGTAACGCCATTGCTGATGCGCCCCAGCTCCAATGCCTCCGGGTCGTTTGCACTAAACGTCGTGGTGCTAGGCTGGATAACGCTTGCGCTGCACAGTTATCTTAATGCCCGTTACATATCCGAACTGGGAACTCACTACACGCTTGAGTGGTTTTCCGACCCACGCTTTTTCATAGGTCTGGCAATCTATTTATTCGGCTTTGTTGGCAACATCTACTCCGACACTATTTTGCGTAACCTACGCTCCAAAAACCCGAGTCCGGATGAGCCACGATATAAAATTCCGTATGGTTTTTTATTCAAATGGGTTACTTGTCCGCAATACCTGTGTGAAATGATTTCATTCCTTGGTTTGGCAATCATGACCTGGAATCTGGGTGCAACCTATGTGCTGGCAATTACTATGGCCAATCTCATACCACGCGCGCTGATTACTCATCGCTGGTTCCAGAAAAACTTTGATGAGTATCCGAAAGAAAGAAAAGCCGTAATCCCCGGTATCTTGTAATAGCCGAATAGACTTGATTTTCAGAGGATAGTTTTAATTTGATTACGCCATCACCTGGTCAACAGTTACCGGCAATCAAAATTCAACGCTTGATTGCCTATCTGGATAACGTAGGGATAGATGCCAGACAAGTCGCGACCAGCGTTGGCATTGATATCGATGAGATTATTCGTTCGACAGCCGAACAGAATATTCCCAGTATCTACTACGCTCTGATTTACAAAGAATCTGTCAGCGTCTTGCAACAGTCGGGCAAGCCTGTTGTTTGGGCAGCTGGCCTTGGTAGTGATGCCTTCCGTATGCTTTGTTACTGCATCATTTCTTGTCAGACACTGGGTAACTCACTGCAACGTGCACAAGAGTACAGCAAACTGGTCTATCCACTCACCCATCAACTCATGGAGTTTTCTGAACATCATGATGGTATAGCCAAACTCACCTACACCGTCGACAAAGAAATCATGAGTGATGCATTTGCCCCCGCCAACTGGGGACTGGATGAGTGTCTCGCTGTGGCTAAGGCATCAGGGCTGGAAACATGGTTTGCCTTATGTGGCTGGTTGGTAGGCAGAAAAATACAGCCGTCAAAAGCCTGCATTGAAGATACCAATGAACTTAACGCAGCCTATCGTGAGCGCCTGGGTGAATTGTATTTATGCACTATAGAAGATAATGCTCAGCAAACCAGTATTGAGTTTCCAGCGAGCATTCTTACCCATCGAATTGTCCACAGTCTCGAGTCTCTGGATGAGTTCCTGGAAACCGGGCCTTATCAACTCTGGTCCAGCGATGACAAAATGGTGAGCACAAAAGCCGCTATCACATCGCTACTTGGCAACGACTTTTCCAACGGTGTTGCCAGTTTTGAAGAGATGGCTGAAATCATGCACATGTCGACCTCTACCCTGCGCAGACACTTGGCACAAGAAGGCACCAGCTACCAAAAAATAAAAGACGAACGTCGGCGGGATATGGCGATCGAGTTGCTATGCATGAGTGAGAAAAAAATCAACGATGTCAGTGAGCTGATAGGATTTGCCGATACCAGCTCCTTTGTACGTTCGTTTCGAAGCTGGACGGGAGTCACGCCTAAAGTCTATCGTGATCAAACCCGCTCTCTACGTTTGAAAACTGACTAAGGAACAAGCACCATTCTATCAGGCAGATTGTGACGCCTTTTCTTCCTGCTCTTTGAGCAGATCCAACGCAACATCTACAATCATATCTTCCTGACCACCCACCATTTTGCGACGACCTAATTCCATCAATATGGTTCTGACATCAATACCATATTTTTCAGAGGCGGCTTCGGAATGACGCAAAAACGAAGAGTACACACCGGCATACCCTAAAGACAGGGTTTCACGGTCTACTCTCACCGGACGGTCTTGCAGCGGTCTGACCAGCTCTTCAGCGGCGTCCATCAATTTAAGTACATCACAACCATGGTTCCAGCCTTTACGATCAATAGCTGCGACAAATACTTCCAGCGGAGCATTACCTGCACCGGCCCCCATTCCAGCCAGTGATGCATCCACACGACGTACGCCGTTTTGTACAGCAACAATTGAATTGGCAACGCCCAGCGAAAGGTTGTGATGCGCATGCACACCCCGCTCGGTTTCCGGTTTTAATACCGCATCATAGGCTTGCAGGCGAGCCGCATAACCATCCATGTCGATTGCGCCACCCGAATCGGTGACATACACACACTGAGCGCCATAGGACTCCATCAATAAGGCTTGTTGCGCCAGATCTTCCGGTTCGCTCATATGACTCATCATCAAAAAACCAACCGTATCCATACCGATCTCACGTGCATATTCAATATGCTGTTTGGAAACATCGGCTTCGGTACAGTGTGTCGCCACTCTGACCGAACGGACCCCCAAATCGTAAGCCCGCTTCAAATCATCAACCGTTGCAATACCCGGGAGTATGAGGGTAGTCAACATGGTATTAGTAACAGAATCGGCTACCGCTTCAATCCACTCCCAATCCGTGTGAGCACCAAAACCATAGTTAAAGCTTGATCCTTTTAGTCCATCGCCATGCGCTATCTCTATTGCATCGACGCCGGCTTCATCCAGCGCTTTGGCAATACTGCGTACATGGTCAAGACCATAACGATGGCGAATGGCATGCATACCATCACGCAAGGTGACATCCTGTATAAAGATTTTTTCTTTGACTGGATCGATTAGTTTGCCACTCATGCTGCCACCCCATATTTCAATTCGGCAATTTTTTCCGCCGTGCCCATGGCAGCCGAGGTCATGATGTCGAGATTACCGGAATACTTCGGCAAGAAGTGTCCTGCCCCCTCCACCTCGAGGAAAATAGATGTTTTCAAACCCTGCGCTTCACCATAACCCGGTATGTTGAGCTTGCGATCAATACCAAAGGTTTCAAATTGAACATCCTGCTTGAGGCGATAACCCGGGACATATTTTTGTACTTCAGAAACCATTTCAGCCACAGACCTTTCAATATCATGCTCGCTGGTACCAATTGACAACGTATACACGGTGTCTCGCATAATCATTGGCGGTTCTGCCGGATTCAAAATAATGATTGCCTTGCCATTTTCCGCCCCACCAACAATCTCAATACCGCGTGCCGTGGTTTGGGTAAACTCGTCGATGTTGGCACGCGTACCAGGACCGGCTGAGCGTGACGATACCGAGGCAATAATTTCTGCATATGGTACAGATTCAGAAACGCGCTTTACCGCATACACCATCGGTATGGTTGCTTGACCACCACAGGTCACCATATTGACATTGGCTTCATCCAGATGCTCACTCATATTCACTACTGGCACACAATACGGGCCAATGGCTGCGGGTGTCAGATCGACCATTTGCTTACCTGCACTGCGGCAGGCTTCGTCATGCATTTTGTGCGCATAGGCTGAGGTAGCATCAAACACCACTTGAATGTCATCCCAAACCGGGAGCTTTTTTGCACCCTCAATACCCTCATGGGTAATGGCGATACCTGCCTCTTTCGCCATCGACAAACCTTCGGACTCCGGGTCTATGCCGACTACCGCCCCAACTTCCAACGTTTTGGAGGTATCTCGTATTTTAATCATCAGATCGGTACCAATATTTCCAGAACCGATAATCATGGTTTTAACTTTACTCATCTCTCACCCGTATTTCCCAATAATCGTAGATTCAGCCTTTAAACTGGAAGGTTACCATTTTATCTAAGCACTGTTGAATGTTACTCACCCAGTTTGCACATTGCGGTCACAAATGTCATTGTTCTGAAGTGTCATTTATACGGACTATTGGCGTTTTAACAGGGCGATAACTATGCGATTACTCTTACTCGGGATCTTGATACTCACTGGCTGTACTCATGTCACACCCAACTCATCTAATGTATTCAGCAGCCTGTGCGGGCAAACCTTCACCGGCAAAGTCGTCAGCGATGACCCTCAAGACGATGACTGGCGCAAAGAGGTACTGACGATTGGCCCGGTCAATTGCGCAACAGAAAATACCATTTCGATACCACTTGCCGTCGGTACTAACACAAGCCGAACCTGGATAATTACCGGTCAAGGCTCAAGCCTTGAATTGCGACATCAACACGTGTTGAAAGATGGATCACCCGATCCGGTGACTGAATACGGTGGACCTATTCGAGGTGAACCAATATTCAGCAACAACACATGGACAATGTATTTCCCTGCAGACCCGAAAACCATCGACATCTTCAATGCTAATGACCTGGCCGTATCAACGACCAATATATGGTCATTAGAAATAACGCCAGGTGAACAATTAGTCTATGAATTAAATCGCAAGAACCGGAATTTCAGGGCGGAGTTTGATTTGAGTAAGGGCCTTTAGTAGATCAATTAAACTGAAAAAATGCTTAGGCTTAGGGCACCCAAATTGCTTCGTCGCAATTAGATCTAACCAACGTCATTGCCACCAATCCCAAAAGAACGGGTATAAAAAAAAACCAACAGATTGAACTGGTTATTAGAATTCACATTGGAGTAACACTTCGGGGATTGACTCGATTGCGCTGTCCTAAATGCTCGATCGCATTTAGTCGCACCCGGGCTTTAACTCCAATCCCAGAAGAACGGATATAAAAAAACCCGGTCCTGCCGAAGTAACCAACTCACTTCGGAGTAATCTTCCGGGATTGATTCGATTGCGCTAAGGCGCACTCTCACCCCTTCGGGGTGTCGTCGTTCCACTCCAACGTCCAAATTGCTCAATCGCAATTTGTCGAACCCGGGGATTTACCTCCATTCGCTGAAGAACGGATATAAAAAAACCCAACCGATAAGACCGGTTGGGTTTATTTATATGGCGTCCCCTAGGGACTCGTAAGACATTGATAACTATATGTTTTTTATTGTGTTTTTAGTGTAATAGTATAATGTTGCCACCAAAGTTGCCACCATAATTATTTTCTTCCGTGGTTAGCATGGAAGCCATAATCAATCTCAGCCTGTTTTCTGGTACGGATGGCGTTTTCTTTTTTGTCGTATGACCCCAAAGTTATATAAACCCCATCAACTCGTATAGCTGCCATCCACTTTTCTACTGCCTTGTTCCAGTGTACGCCAACTACTCCGCTCTTATTATCAGACCGCATTTTTCTATTCATACAGTTCTGTTGATTAGT
>CALIRD010000125.1 GCA_938042355.1 uncultured Thiotrichales bacterium | reverse complement strand
GATTCAGTCGGATCGGATTTCAGGTTATATAGCTGCCATTCGTAAGTGTCCGCAGTTATTTCTCGGGGTTTAAAGAATTCTTGAGTGGGTTGTTTGACCAGCTTCCAATCACCTTTGCGTATCGCCATCTTGCCGAACAGTTCCCATCCCATATTTGCTTGGCTTCGACCATTGCCAAGCAGTGTTGTGATTGATTGACCTTGCATCGCAACGACTTCTCGGCCTTGGAAGTTAGGGGCAGGGTGGTCAATGCTAGTGAGTTTTAGAATGGTTGGCATGATGTCTTTGACTGTTACAAAATCACGAGACACGCTGGCGTCGAATTTTTTCGGGTAGTGCATAATTGCTGGAGCGCGAATTCCTCCTTCTGATGGAAAACCTTTAAACAGTTTCCATGGGCCGACACTGGCGCGTGTCCAGCCCGGGCCGGCCCAGACATAAGAATCAGCCGCGCCTATATTCTCGAAAGAGTTGTCGCAGCACTCTGCGAGGTGTTTCAAGATGAAAGGTGGTAGCGCTCCATCGGAATCAACGTTATGTCCTTCGGCGCCGTTGTCTGAAAGAAAAATGATAATTGTATTTTCAAATTCTCCAACAGCTTTTAAGTAGTCAATAACTTTTCCTGTATAGATATCCAGGTCCTCGATCATGGCGGCATAGACTTCCATAATTCGTGCCTGACGGGATTGTTCGTTAGTTGTCAAATCATCCCATGCTGGTATTTCCAATATATTGTCCGCCGGTTCAAAAACCCTAGGAAAAAGACTATTATTCTTAAGAGCGCTTACACGTTGATTAAATAGCTTGTCGTAACCCTCATCGTATTTACCTCGATGGCGGGCAATCGATTCTTGTGGTGCTTGCAAGGGCCAGTGTGGAGCGGTAAATGCGAGGTAAGCAAAAAAAGGCTTGTCACTAGCGCGGCCTTGATCGATGTAGTCTGTTATTCGCTCTGCATAAAATTGACTTGAGTAAAAATCTTTAGGTAGTGCAGACAATGATTCACCGTCTTCACGATAGCGAGCTTTTGGCGGCACCAGCATTGCCAGCATGTTGTCAAAATGACCTGCGCCCCCCTGAAGCATTGCAAAGGATCTGTCAAAGCCGCGCGCGGCGGGGCTGGTTTCCTTGCCCATGCCAAGGTGCCATTTTCCGGTCATGTAAGTATTGTAACCATCTGCTTTGAGTACTTCGGCTAGAGTTGCAACTCGCGGATGTAAATAACCTTCGTAACCGGGTACGCCCTGTTGGTTTTTAACAATACGCTCACCCATGCTACCCAGCCCAGCGATATGACTATCTGTGCCCGATAACATCATGGCTCTGGATGGCGAGCAATTTGGCGCGGTATAAAAATTTGTAAGCAACACGCCATCGTTAGCGAGGCGGTCAATATTGGGTGTTGGAATTTCACTGCCAAAAACACCTAGGTCTGTATAACCCAGGTCATCGGCGACGATCAGCAGAATGTTTGGTTTTTTTAGAGTTTCAGTGAGGTCATTTTGCGAGGTAATATTTGTTGTGCATGAGCCAAGAGAGAGTGAACTTACCATCACAAACGCTGTGATGAGAGTAATGTATTTGATCATAAGCTGCGTACTTTTCACGTTCTTTAAAGGGATCAATCGTCTTTAGACGCATCGGGTAGGACGTCTTTAAACTCATCCATTTTTTTCCAATGTGGCGTTGGAGTTTTACGCTGAGTCGACGGCACGTACTCTGACGTTTCCAGTTTTTGATATTTATGTACATAACGAGGGCAATTGATAAATATGTTTTTGATAGTGATCAGAATAATTGATTTGGCTTCTGGATATTGATTCAGTAACGGGCTACTAGTGTCGACGATAGCTCGCCCATGTAAACGAAGTCGCATAGGGTTCTCAAAATCAATAAACAGCAAGCCAACATCTTTATTGATAGTAATGTTGCCAGTTGTAAGAAACATGCCGTTACCGTCATAGTCCGGAAATGCAATGGTTTTATCATCGACGATTTTCACAAACCCTGTTTGGCCACCTTTGTAGGAAACCGTTGGGTTGCCATCAACATCGATGGTGCTTATAAAGAACATATCGCGAGCCTCAATAAATTCTCTATCTCGTTCTGTTATCTCGTCGTGTACCGTCAAGTCACTTAAGCGATCAGCAAGTTTTCGCGAATCAAAATGATCTTGTAATTTTCGATTTCCTTCATGATATATATTCTTCAAGTGTCACCTACAATTATTAATTCAACGAGTGTTAGGAATTCAATCTAGTTGCCTATGTGGAGAAGAGTGCTTAAAAATTACTCAAAAACAACAGCATCATCGTTGATCCAGATTTCGGATATTTTGCCGGTAATGTCGAACTTCATGATCGCTTCACCTTTGAGTAAAGCGGGTTGCATCGATGCCGCGTGATCATCAAAATCACCCCGATGGGATCCCAGAGCCCTCCAGCGGACTGCTCCGAATGACCATGCTGTTAGCTTTGCCTCGTCAACGCGCGTCAAATCGGGAAACGCATTCCAGATTTTTTCAAGGTAGTCGGAGAGCTGTCGTCGATCTCCAGCGGTTTGTGCCAGGCCGTGGACCAATACGTCTTCTCGAAAAAAGGAGAGGTATTGAGAGAGTCTCTCATCAGGAGACGTTACCAGGTTGAAGGCGTCGGTCATCACCCGCAGCTTTTTGAGAACCTCGGACTCACTCATCCCGGGCCCATTCAAAATGGCGGATACTTTTGAGCCCTCTTTAGCACCTTTATCACCGAGTAGTTGCTTCATACGAAACGCATGGTCATGATTAGACCATCTTTTAGAAATTTTGCCCTCTGTATTAAACAGAAAGAACGTCTGGCCGCGCAAGTGGACGGGTATACCTCGAGCCTCAACGCCATCAAATTCGCCATCGAGATACAGCATGGAATGGTAGCGTTGCGCAGCCATTGGGCCGGCAACAATAACTTCATCGCTCAACAAGACACCGTCTCGAAGTTCGAAAAAGACAGGGTGATAGTGTTTTCGTAAACCATCGAGATCGGCTGGCCCATCTTCATACAGTCCGTATGCTTGTATATCGGCCGAAAAAAATTTCATATATCGGTCATACGATCTTTTCGGCAGGCGGTCCCTTATCGCCAAGTCCATTTCAAGCATCAACGTGCGCGTATGGTTGCTCTTGCTAGTCCATTTTTTTGGTGATTCACTAAGGGCATCATTCGTCAATAGTGTGATTCCAAGTGCCCACAGAATCAGCGTGGTCGTCATTTTCATAAAGGTCTCCTTCGAATATTTATCTATGGTGCTCCGAACAACTCATTACAGATGCAGTAATACGATTGACAATCTGGATTTTTGGACACGCTCGTTTTAACAAAACGCTTTTTCCTGGGTAGCAATAATTTCATAGTCGCGGTCTGCGAATTACACTGAATTTATCGCTGGAGATGAAGCTAATTTAAGTCCAACGATTCCCGATACAATCAAAAGAAGGCAAATTATTCTGACAAGATCTTTCGGTTCGTCGAAGATCAGCATGCCTAATAGAGCCACACCCACTGCACCAATGCCCGTCCACACCGCGTAGGCTGTGCCTATAGGAATAGATTTCATTGCAATTGATAACAACCAAATACTGATGGCCATTGAAGATATCGTGAAAACGGTTGGAACAAGCTTTGTAAAGCCATCCGAATATTTAATTCCTATTGCCCAGCAGCATTCAAATAGCCCTGCTACAACTAAACAAATCCATGCCATATTTAAACCCCTTAATAATATAGTCTGCGCTTGCAAGAGTGTAAGTACATTTATAGTGTTACTAAGTTGCCCAGATTTTTATCGACCGTTGTTTCGAATACCTTTTGTGCCGTGACAATATCTTGTGCCGCTATACCAAGTGATTTGTACAGGGTTATGTCTTGTTCTGATGTTCTGCCGGGTATTGAGTCAGTTAGTACATGACCAATTTCACCTTGTATATCATCCCAGCGTAAATCGCCTTCCTCAATTGCATTCAGGATCTCTCCAGCTTGCGCGCGAGCTGACCCTTCGTAATCGAGAAATATACGACTCTTCGTTAACAGCGCTGTGTCGACTTCTCTCGCGCCTGCATGGCTGGAGCCAACCAGGTTGATATGTGAGCCGGGACGAACCCACTCTCCGTGTAGTACAGGTTCGCTGGCAGCAGTTACAGTGCAAATCACATCAGCAGTATTGACTGCTTTTTCCGTATCTGTGGTGGCGGACAAAGTAAGGTTGCCGAAGGGTAGATCATTATCCAGTTTCTTTACCAGCGCATCGGCTTTTTCTTGCGCTCTACCGCAAATACGAATCTCGGTGAATGCACGTATGCGGTTTAGTGCCAGCGCATGTGACTCTGCCTGTTCTCCAGTGCCAATAATAGTGAGTACCTTGGCATCTTTGTTAGCTAAAATATCGGTTGCTACGGCGCTCGCAGCGGCGGTTCGAATCGCGGTGATGTGTGCACCATCTAGCAACGCAACGGGCATAAGTCCGTCTTCATCATAAAGAACCATAAGGCCTAAATGACTACTGCCGCGGCGACGTTCTGGCGGTGCGAGGCTAACCAGTTTTACACCTGCTGCTTTAGCACTAGCAAGATAGCCAGGCATCATGCCGATCATGCCAAGCTCAGGACTTATTTGTAGCGCTTGACGTAGTGGTAATACCGCATTGCCCTTTGCAGTTTCTATCAAAGATTCTTTTACCCAATCATAGAGTTCATCATGGCTACTCAATTGATCGATGAGTTCAGCGGTTATTAAACGTAGTTCAATCATTCGTCGTCATTCTTGACGGTGGGCATCAGCTTTAGATGGCCCAAAAGGCCGACGAATTCTGTCATTCGTTGTTTGCGATAGGCATCAACATCGATGTTTTCATAGTCGTAAAAGCCTTTGCCATCGGTTACACCGTTACGATTACTATGCATGTTGTCATGAATTATTTTTGGTGCGGTATAGCGTTCCTTGTCGACGTTCTTTGAAAGATAATCAGAAGCATAATAAAGAATGTCGCCGCCGCCAAAGTCTATGAACTCTAACATGCCTAAAATGGCATATCGCACTCCAAATCCAACTCGTATTGCGGTATCTATATCCTCTACACTGGCAACATTCTCTTCGGCCAGTCTTGCGGCCTCATTCATGGCTAGTGCTTGTATCCTGGGCACGATATAGCCAGGACTTGCACTACAAACGATACTGATTTTTCCGATTGCCGTGAGAATTTCTTTCAGGCTGCTAATTGTCGCTTCACTGCTTTCTGATCCTTTGCTGATTTCAACCAAGGGCATTAAATGTGCCGGGTTCAACCAATGGGCATTCGCATAGCGTTCTGGTGAGGTGATCATCTTGGCAAGGTCATCCACTAAAAATGTGGAGGTTGTGGAGGCAATGAGTTGGTCAGCTGAGAAATTGTCGTTCATCCAGTCGAACGCCGCCTGTTTCGCTACACGGTGTTCAGGCACTCCCTCAAACACGGCATCGAAGTTGCTATGATGCCAATCATCATCGCTGGCACGTCTAACATGAATGCGGTCTATGATAGATTCAATCGATGATTGTTCAAACATGCCGATGCCAGCAAGAAAGCCAAGTTCGCGCGTAATCTCATCAAAGGTAGTGTTTTTTAATTTGGCGAAGTCTTCGTCACTGCGTTCTTTA
>CALIRD010000124.1 GCA_938042355.1 uncultured Thiotrichales bacterium | reverse complement strand
AGGTGCACCCAAATGTGTCGCTGCGTAGAAGTAATACACAATCTGGGACATGATTCTGGCCCAGTTGATGGAATTAATGGCCGCCAGTGCTCTGCCGGCCGGAAGAAAAGACTGATCCGCAAAGCTGGCTTTGACGAGGTTCTGGCAATCATCAAAGTTACCCTCGATAGCAATGTTTGAAACATTATTCGAGAGAACAGAGGTCATCTGCATACGCTGTACATCAGAAATGCGTTTATGCGGATGTAATATGAAAATATCGACATTCTCGCAATGCCGGCATCCTTCAATCGCTGCTGACCCGGTATCACCTGAAGTAGCGCCCAGTATCACAACTCGTTGTTTGCGACTTGCTAGAATGTAATCAAACAATTGACCCAATAATTGAAGTGCAAAATCCTTAAAAGCCAAAGTCGGTCCGTGAAATAGCTCAAGTACATGCAGATTGTTTTCCAGCTGTACTAATGGAGCAATCGCTGTATGTCTGAAGTCGCTATACGCCTTGTCAATCAATGCCTTTAAATCCTGGTCTGGAATCTCCCCGTCAACAAAAGGCTTGATAATCATCAATACGAGATCTTTGTAATCCATTCCCGCCATGGATTTAATTTCGCTAGCAGAAAACTCCGGAATCTTTTCCGGCACATACAACCCACCATCATTTGCCAGACCAGCAAGCACCGCATCCTGAAACCCCAACTCTGGCGCTAGGCCTCTAGTACTTATGTATTTCAATGACTTATATCATCCATAACTGCTTGAATTCGAGGGAATCATCGCATGATCCACAATTCACGGCTAGCCTTGATTGAGCAGTTTTATGAATTATACAATCGCTAGAGAACGCACAATTATTCAACCACTTAATCTTGCATGTTTGTCTCTGGTAACAATATAATGTCCACAACATCAGGGGAGATGCTACAACCATAATAATAGGTATCCTTAAACACCTGTGGATACCTTCGTTTAATTTCCCACTGACCATCGCATGAAAGTTATTTGATTTATGTCATGCGTTTTATACAACAATGCATAATCACGTGGGGAGTCACAATGAAAGCATTAATCCAGAAAGCCAGTTGGCTTTCGTTTATATTAGTTTTATTCACATCCTTGATTCTATTGACTGCCGGTAACGCCACTGCAGAAGAAGACGGTGAAGAAGGAACACTTGTACCAGAAGACTGTATTGAAGGTGACTTACGTCGCAAGTGCCAGGTAGATGAAATTACTGTCACTGGCTCGCGTCTCAAAAGAGATACTTTTTCAAGTATTGCTCCATTACAAGTAATTACCAGCCAGGTTTCGAGGGAAGCTGGATTGATCGACGCTGCAGCAATATTACAAGACTCGACAGCTTCAACAGGACAACAAATCGATCTTAGCTTTAGCGGATTCGTTCTGGATAACGGGCCTGGCTCGACCAATGTGAACCTTCGTGGTCTTGGCAGTGCCAGATCTCTAGTACTGCTCAACGGCAGACGCATTTCGCCAGCTGGTGTAGAGGGTGCTCCATCCTCCCCGGACCTTGGATTGATACCACGGTCGCTAGTGCAGCAATACGATATCCTGCTTGATGGCGCCTCTTCTGTCTATGGCTCTGATGCTGTTGCAGGTGTAGCTAATGCAATATTAAGAAAAGATTTCGATGGCCTTGAGCTTGAACTTTTCTCGGGAATGCCATCGCAAGCCAATGGTGATGACCATACATTCAGAGCTACCTGGGGTACGAATACAGATCGAGGCTTTGTTGGTGTCGGCCTGGATTACAGTACTCAAGACAATATTCGATACTCTGACAGAGAATGGACCGCAGGTTGTCGCACCAGTTTAGAAGTAGATGAAAATGGTAACCGAAGAACCACAGACTTGGCAGGACCAACTCTGGATTTAACTACGCCTAATGACTGTGTTGCTACGGCGATTGCAAGTCGAATCATTATTGATCCAGTTTTTGGAAACTTTGGTTTTGGCAGTGTTTATTATATTCCTGGTCAGTCCAATACTGGCATTCCAAATTTCAATGAGTCCGGCCAATTCGGACTGCCCGCTGATACTAATGGCGATGGTGTAAACGACATTGGTTCTTTTGCTGACTTTAGTCGTAACGGTCAACAAGACGGTGATCTAATTGGTAAAGGCACTCAGTTGAGTGTTATGGCGTACGGTGAGCATACTTTCGAAGGCGAGAGCAACATTACTCCTTTTTTCGAAGTACTCTATGCAAAGCGCACATATGAAGAAACTCGTCGCACACCACAATTGTTCCCATTCGTTCCAGCTACCAACCCATTCAACCCATGTGGAGTTAATGGACAGGACTGCGGATTAGCGTGGGACACATTTATGACCAACCCGCAGTTCGAAGCTGATGTTCTGGCAGCGTTTGGTGGAACACCAACTGATTTTGGTCTGCTATCCGGACCTGTAGGGCCACAACGAGTACGGCCTGTTTTATATGTTGATGGCGATAGAAATGGAACAGACGTAGAAGTTGATCAGCTTCGAGTAGTTGCTGGTGTCAAAGGAGATATCCCCGCATTACAATTTGGATCACTGAGCGGATGGTCTTTTGAAGGTTATGTCAGCCACACAAAATCATCTGGTCAGTCGAGCCGTCTTGGCATACGCGAAGACCGCCTGAACTTTGCACTGGGCGTAGATCCCAACACAGGAGCATTATTGAGCGCACCGTGTGTCGCAAATGCTGGAAGCCCTGTCGATGCTGATGTGACAAACGGATGTGTGCCGGTAAACTTGTTTGCACCGTCTCTATATCAAGGTGGACTCGCTGGAGATTTTGCGACAGCAGCAGAGCGTAACTATGTTTTTGATTCTCGTGATTTTGATACTGATTACGAGCAAACAATTGCATCGCTTTATCTAACAGGATCCGTTTATGAATTACCTGCTGGCTCAGTACAAGCGGGCCTAGGTCTTGAATATCGTCTTGATGATATAAGCTCAAAACCTGATGCTGTCGCTAGAGATGGTCTCTTCTTTGGCTTCTTCTCTGACGGTGGAGCTGTTGGTGACAAAACAACAGAGGAAGCATTTGCAGAAATTGAGTTCCCCTTACTCGCAAATGTCCCAGGCGTGTCCGAGCTAAACCTCAACCTGTCAACACGCCTTACTAAAGACGAATTCTATGGTTCTGAATCAACCTACTCTGCAAAGATAGGCTGGCGACCAGTTGACTCCCTATTTCTTAGGGCGACTTATGGAACGTCATATCGTGCACCGAATCTGAGAGAGAATTTCTTACTTGCTCAAACAGGATTCAATAACGTCTTTGATCCTTGCGCAATACCAGATGATGCATTTGATCCAATCACTGGCTATGACCCTGCGGAAGATGACCGTGAGCAGACCGTTCTTAACAATTGCCTTGCTAGTGGCGTTGACCCTACCACCCTGGTAGGCAATGGTAACAATGTCTACAGTGTTGAAATCGCTTCTGGTGGTGTCTTGGGGCTAACAGAGGAAACTTCTGACTCACTATCCTATGGTTTTTCTTTTGAACAACCATGGTTCAACAGTTACGATCTTTCGTTTGGCGCAACTTATTACGAAATTGATATAGAGAACACGATTGTAGAGCCAACATCTGGGTTCATAGTTACAGACTGCTATTTCTCCGAAAATGGTAATAGTGCTTTTTGTGATCGAATCACTCGTGATGCAAATGGAAACCTGGATTTCATTGATGCAGGCTTCCTTAACCGAGATCAGCAGTTAGTTTCAGGTGTGGATGTGAATTTACTCTACGAGCAAACCTTCACTATTGCCGAGCGTCCGGTTGAGTTTGGCATTGACCTTAGAATGAATCACCCTATTGAGGTATTGACAAAATTTACGGCTGACGATGGAACACCCGACGTTGATCGTGATGATGGCGAACCCGGTTTTGCCGAATGGAATGGTTTAGTGACTTTCAGGGCTGATATTGATGATATACGCTTAACGTGGCAAACCCGTTATATTGGTTCGAGTAAAGTTGAAGTTGAAGATACATTCAATGACATTTTTGATTCTCAATCAACCCCTGCTGATCCTCGTGCAGTAACATCCACCTGTCTGGGACCTGCAGGAAATGATGTATTGTGTAAAGATGTTGGTACTTTGCCTAATTACTTTAGACACACTGCGTCTATTTACTACCGAGGAGATACTTGGACATTTGGTGCGGGAATTCGAAATGTCTTCAACGAGGCTCCGCCACAAGTTGACGGAAGTGAAATCCTTTCAATCAACAATACTCCTATTGGTGTTGGATATGATTTATTTGGAAGAACTTTGTTTTTCAACGTACAAGCATCGTTCTAGAACATAGTATTTTAAGTCAATCAAAAGCCCGTAGTGTGTATGCTGCGGGCTTTTTTTGTATAATGACCACAGTTAATTGGAGTTACCACAAAATGAAATTCATCAAACTATTCTCAATAACCATTCTGATCGCAATGATGAGCAGCGCTGCTTATGCAAAAGTATATCCATTGGATGTCTGGGCACTCAGAGACGTTATGACCACTGCACAAGTGTCCCCAGATGGTAAACACCTTGCAGTTCTTACCATCCCATCTAAACAAGGCAATGCTGTTGTTGAAGTCTATAAAATTGATGAGGTAGGAAAAGCTAATGCAAAACCATTTCGAGTTGATGCAGACCCGATGGAATTCAGAAGAATTTACTGGGTAACCAATACACACATAGTGGCTGAGCTACGCCAAAAAGTAAGAAATAAGATCGAAGGCTTCAATCAAGGTGTTTATTCTGGTCGATTAGCGCTATTGGATATTGAAAAAGAAAAAATATCAAAATTCGGAGCTGAAGAGGATGGGATGCAGGTTGAAAACGTTCTCCCTTCAAAACCAAACAGCGTCATCATTTCACAAGGAACCTATGAGGCAAGCACAGACAGAATTTCCACACCCTTTAGACCTCGTAGTTATTGGGAACAAAATCTTTCAAAAGGAACCAGTAAATTACTAATCAGAGGGAAAATATCACTGGGGCAAATAGAGTTTGATGGTGATGGAAATCCTTGGTTAGCGCGTGGTTTTGACCCCAAAAAAGGTATCTACAAATGGTACAACCGCAAGCCTGGTGACAAAGACTGGACTGAGTTTTTCCAGATGAACGAGGATAGCTTTGAAGAATTTCGTGTATGGGGTTTTGATGAGAATGATCGCAACATCTTCTTTGTTACGGCCAACAACGGGCATGATAAAGTCGGCATGTGGGAGTACAACACTGTTACTAAAAGCTTTGGCGAATTAATTTATCGACGTAATGATGTTGACGTAGCCGGGATGCGTGGTCATAGCAATATCTGGACTAACTATGATACATCAGCTGCTGTCATTTATAGAACTGACAAAAGCCACTATGAATATTTCGATGGCGCTGAAGAAGCAAATTACAACTTACTCATGTCAAAAATCCCCTATGCCCACAATATACGTATCGCAAGTACCTCTCGTGATGGCCAATCTCTAACTATTTATAACAGCGGACCACGCGATCCAGGAACATACTACCTGTTCCACAAAGGCGAAATAAAGGCTGTAGGAAGCCGCCAACCTTTAATAGACAGCGAACATCTTGCTGATGTTTCTTATATTAAATACAAAGCAAGAGATGGTGTAACAATACCGGCATACGTAACTAGACCAAATGGTAAGCCACCATTTCCATTAGTAGTGTTACCTCACGGCGGACCATTTGTGAACGAAGTCGTTGGTTATGACGAATGGGGCCAAGTGCTAGCAAACAACGGCTATATGGTAATTCAGCCACAGTATCGCGGCTCTACAGGTCATGGGATGCAACATAACCAAATCTCATTCATGAATGGCGGACAAGGCGGCCATAAAATGCAAGACGATAAAGACGATGGCGCTTTACATCTAATTAAAGAAGGCCTTGTTGATAAGGATCGAGTAGCCATGTTTGGTTGGTCATACGGCGGTTATGCAGCATTAGTTGCTGCTTCTCGAGAAGATCAAATTTACCAGTGTGCGATCGCCGGTGCTGCTGTAACAGATATGTTACAACAGATTAATTATTATGTTGACTTGCTAAGGGGTGCAGGTGAGATACAACAAGTAAGTTACAGAAAAGACAGTATTTCTCCTATTAATGTTGCGGATAAAGTAAACATTCCATTGTTAATCATTCATGGTGATGTTGACCAACGAGTACCTCCATTACATGCTAGAAAATACATAAAAGCATTGGAGAGACACAACATCCCGCATAAGATGGTTTGGCTTAAAGGTGCAGATCATTTTTATGACACCCTTTACTACAATCATCAAAAAGACCTCTATGAAAACATGATTTCTTTCTTGAAGAATGATTGTGGTCCTGGGGGGCTATAATCTTGAAAGCCCGGTTTTACCGGGCTTTTTTTTAACACATTAAGTGCAAGGAGAACGTCATGAGTACACCAAAGAGAGCTGCGGACACACCCTTCCCCACTAATGTTGAAGCTGGTAAGACCTATTACTGGTGTTCGTGCGGTGAAAGTAGCAAGCAACCGTTCTGTGACGGCTCACATCAAGGCTCAGACTTCAGCCCGATTAAATATGAAGCTGATAAAGATAAAAAAGTATTCTTTTGTGGTTGTAAGATAAGTACTAACTCACCCCTTTGTGATGGCTCACATAATCAATGAATAGATAAAGGCACTAGTGTAATTAAACTGTTACCTGATTATTGAAGCAGTTATATTATTTGGCCCTTCTGGAAACTCCTTGCTCAATCCCTGGGTTATTGAGAAAGACACTTTTTGACCATTTGCATTTACAAATATGTCTCTAAATACAAGTGACCTGTCAATACTGTCTTTGAGTGTACTAGTGGAATTATAATCCAGAAATTCTGATACATTTCTGTCTCGATCTAGCCAGGCATCACCAAATCTGAACAAACCTGTGAAATAACCAATCGGGCTCCAGCCTGGATCACGACCTATGCTGTACTGACCTAGGTCGGCATACCTATCATCAAAACGAATGATGACACCTGAAACAGTACCCCTCAACTCAGGGTGCTTACTAACTTTTTCATTACTCGCTACATAAACTGTAATACCTAAATCATCCCAAAGATAAGTACCTGAATCACTAACACGACTTGGTTTACCGAGTAAGTTTAACCAATGCTAAATAGGATCCTCTAGAGAAGCCGACATATTATTCCAGTAGAAAACCCCGGATTTATCGAATCTTATAACATTGTTGTAGGCACTATCATCAGCATCTAGATACTCTACTTTTCCAATCGATGAACTTGTTACCTCAACAGCATCATTCTGCAATCCTTCAACTGCTGGAAGTGCATCAGTTACCGTCTTTGCATTGATCTCAGTTACCGAATTGTCACATGCAGTTATCAGCAATAATGAAAATAAAGTGAGGAATTCTTTTCTAATCAAAATACTTTCTCAACTTTTTCAAAAACTGTACGGACTCAATAAAATAGCTGTTACCCGAAATCTTTTCGAGCTCTTCTGTCGCGTGCTCCGCATGTCCGATAAAACTGTTTGCCTCCAATAGTTTACGATAATTTCTATCTGCCCATGTACCTACATCATGATACATATATTTAACTGGATCTATTGAAGACTGATCAAATTTTACAGGATGAATGATAAACCATCTGCTGTTGATAATAGTTCAGCAACTGATTCTTTGCCTGCCCAGACTACCTTCATTCTAAAACCCATGTGGTGAACCATTTCTATGCACAAATTACAGTGAGTTCATGTAACGGATGTTCATCATGATCCTTTGCCAGTTGAGTATGAGTTGGATCAGTCGGCAACACCTCTTGATGCAGCGGCATTTCTATTCAAATAATTAGCTCCATTATCCAGCAAAACAAACATGCTCATAAATCAATGGATACATAACTAAAAGGCGTTAGTTATCTTCCCAGCGACTGTCCTCAAGCTCGACAACCTCCCCCGTTCGGCCATTTAGTTCGATATTTTTGATTATATATTCAACGCCAACAGTCTCCCCGCTACTCCAGCTCAAATACCAAAAAGGATTTCCATCATCATCTAACTCTCGAGAAAGTTGAGTACCACGAGCGCGAAGTTCGATACCATTTGATTCAGAAAACTCAACGATTTTTTCAAAAGAAAATTCATATTTTTCATCGTGATTTATTGTCTCGACAATCTCACCATCTTCAGAATATTCTTGCCACAAGCCCTTTTTAAATTGACCATAGGCATACAACGCACCCGATTCATTTAATGAACCACTAGAGAAATATTTTTTATATGCTGTAAAGTACCCTCCTCTAGGGGTTACTCTTTCAACAAAACCAGATTCTCTATCTCCAAATCGCTGAACATGATTGTTGTCAGCATCAATGAAATCAACTGACTGTGAATCCTCCAGCAATCGCTTTTCGTACTGCGCGATATCAAATTTCTCTACCATTAATTCTTCCTTACCTAAATCCATAGTTTCAGTTTGCGAAGTACAACCCACAAGAACCAATAATTGAATCAAGCCTAATATTCCGTTTTGCAAAAACGTACTCCCATCAAGTCTCTTTACTGACATTTTTCCATATTATCTTCCATTGCCAACTATACGTTGTGATGCGGTCGATCTTTGGGGTTGCTTGGTGAGAGTAATCCATTATGTTTTCAGTCGTACGCTTCTCAAATGTGTGTGTACTTGAATTACTAAAGGTATGGTGACAACCCATAGCGTGTAACAACTCATGAGTTGTTGTTGAACTATTATGCGTCTTATATAACGCGACAGATAATGCAGGGATATTCTTTGCACCACCATTAAGACCCACATAAGTACCATCCTTTTTTGCTCGACCACCCTTCTCACCAAAGAAGAAAACTTTATGACTTTTACTATGCTTTTTACCAGCAGGAGTTGCTGCGAACTTGGTTTCAAGATAATCGTGGATTCTCGATTTTCCGGACGGGTGATGATTTATAACTTTTACCCCGCCTTTTTTCACAACCTTGCCTCCACGCTCACGCATCACATAATCGGCATTAAATATTTTATCATTTGTCAGATCAAGTACAACCTCTTCAAGTTTTAGCTTTACCAGCGCTTGCTCTAAATATTTTTCAAGAAACTTATCTTCACCTTTTGTAGAGAACAAACTATCTGTTCCACTGATATTTGTCTTTACTTTCACAAAAACAACATTTGCCTGATAACGATTTGCCTTGTCATTTTTGATGATTTTAAATTGTCCAAATTTTCGACTGTCAGCTTCAACCTCAATCATTTGATCTTTCGAAAACTCTTTCAGGCACTCAATTTTTACTGAAACAGTTTTGTTTCGTTTGGTATCTGCTGCCAACAAAACTTCGGGCATGATTTTGAATAATGATTTATCATATTTAAAAACAACATCTTCCTTAGCCTGCTCATGCACTACAATATCTGCTTTTAACTCTACAGTTTCGCTAGGGAACATTGACAAGATCGGAGTCAGATACTTCATTTCCTTGTTGCCATTATTCTTAAAATACCAATCATATTTTTTGTCATACCAGGGAAAACTGGCTTCACTATAAATCGACTTTTTTAAGTATCTCAGTTTGGTATCGTCTTGCTTAAAAACAACCTCTCTCTTCTTACCAACTATCTTTGATTCATACTTGCCGACTGTTTTTAAATATTTAGACCTAAACCAGTCAAAACCATATTCCCCCGAATATCCCTTTTTACGGCGAAAATTCACTACAATCTGAGGGTCAATTATTTCTTCTTCCGTAGATGTTTTTTGAGTCGTTTTGCTAGAATCAATACTATTGGAAGAAGAGACCTTCTTAGCTTCTAGAGGGGCTGCTTCCTCTAAAGCTATTTTTTCATCAGTATCTATATGAGAAGCGAATACATTCTCATTGTCAGTAACTTCTTCGCCTTCATTTGGAGTATCAGTAAAACTATTTAGAGGATCAACGTTTCCCCGACCAAAAGAAATAGCGGGCGACTTTACTTTTATCGATTTTCCTTTGAGTTCTACTCCAGAAGAACTGATTTTTATCTGGCCACCAGGACCTTTCAAAATGAATTCCTCTGCTGCTAAATCTGTAAAGTCATCTGTCTCTATAACAATACGATCAACCACTTCACGTGTGACGGAACCAAGAACCTTATGCTCATAATCCCCGCCGGTCTCCCGCCAGTGATTGGCGTAAGTCGATTCCTTGCGATGATTATTGACCGACTCGATCTTGTCCTTCTCAATGGTCGTTTGTTGATTACGTCCAATGGTAATGAACTGATCGTTATTGATGGTGA